>LIHJ01000048.1 GCA_001399805.1 Candidatus Bathyarchaeota archaeon BA1 | reverse complement strand
CAGCTGTACGAACGCAACAAAGCGGGTATATGCAGAGGAGACTCATCAATGCCTTAGAACACCTACGTATCGAGTATGATGGGACTGTTCGAAATTCGGTTGGTGACATTATTCAATTTAAGTATGGAGAAGATGAGGTAGATCCTGCTAAGAGTGATCATGGAAAGGCCGTCAACGTTAGTCGCCTTGTTGAACAAATCAGGATTACAATGGAGAAGGGTGAACCCGCGCCCAAAGAATACATTCAAGAACGCCTTGAGGAAGTCAGGGGCCAGCTCACACCTATTATTGTTGAAGACTTAGGGTATGAGTTAACCAAAGCCGAATTAACTCGAGAAGGTGTGAACCAAGCGGTCACCCTAACCCTACAAAACTATAAGCAGGCTCTTGTTGAGCCCGGTGAGGCAATAGGGATTGTGGCAGCGCAATCGATAGGTGAGCCGGGCACTCAGATGACACTTAGAACGTTTCACTATGCTGGGGTCAGGGAGCAGAATGTAACCCTTGGTCTGCCTCGCCTCATTGAAATAGTGGATGCTCGACGAATACCATCCACACCCATCATGTCCATTTACCTTGACAAGGAACATCGAACAAGGAAGGAGAAGGCCACTGAGGTTGCCCGTGAGATCATTTGCACAACCATGAAGGATCTTGCGAAGGCCATGTACATAGACCCCGAACTAGAGGAGGTTGTTGTTAAGCTTGACCTCACCATGTTGGACGATCGAGGCATCCCATTAGAAAAGTTAAAGGACACGCTATGTATACCAAACTGCACGGCAAGGATCAAGGATAATCAGATTTTCCTCAAACCGAGGAAGCCGCTGGATTGCAAAAAGCTGTTTGATCGAGTTCCTGCATATCATGTTAAGGGTATACCGGGTATTCGCAGAGTTCTTATCACCGAGGAAGAGGGAGAATGGGTCATACGGACCGATGGCTCCAACCTGCCTAAGGTCCTTGAGGTTGGCGGTGTAGACCCAACCCGGACCACTACCAATCACATACATGAGATTGCCAAAACGCTTGGAATCGAGGCGGCCAGGAGCGTCATAATTAAAGAGACCATGGGCGTCCTTGAAGAGCAGGGTCTTGATGTAGACATTCGACACGTCATGTTAGTGGCCGACATCATGACCGCAACAGGCGAGGTTCGGCAGATAGGTAGACACGGAATTAGCGGAAAGAAAGCTAGCGTACTCGCAAGGGCAGCCTTTGAGATCACTGTTCCAAATATCGTGGAGGCAGCCATCAAGGGGGAGAGCGACCCGCTGAAGGGAGTGACTGAAAACGTGATAGTGGGGCAATCCATACCCATCGGCACAGGTCTGATTGACCTATATATGGGTCCCGCGAAGAAATCGGGACCAGAAATTGGGGCTCCATGAATGGGAAAACAAATCACTTGGGGATGGTTGACTGGATTTTTAATGGAGAGGGCTCCGTAACTGCATGGTGCCAATGGCAAGGCAAATATATAACCATAAGTCACCTAATAAAAATAACACAATTGGGCAGAGTGACAACTTCGCATCGAGGTGGGGCAGGATGATCGATGTAAACAAGGCCATTGCCACTGTTGTGAGGACGGGGAAGGTTTTGTTTGGGGGCAACAATGCCATAAAAACTGCCAAGGTGCGGAAGGCCAAGCTGATCATTGTGGCGGCGAATTGCCCCCAAAGCATTCGTGGGGATATCCAATATTATTGTAAGATTTCCAGCATTCCGATGATTATTTATAATGGAACCAGCATAGACTTAGGCTCTGCTTGCGGAAAGCCTTTCATGGTTTCCGCCTTAACAATAAGGGAACCTGGGGACTCCGACATCCTAAAGCTCGCCGAGGCCACGGAGGGCTGAGAACGACCAGCGGGATAAGATTCACCAGTACAGAGATGCGACATATTGCTCTATTTGAAAGCATAACTGGCGCAGCTGTGAGGGATTGCATCATTGATGGGGAGCTTAACAGGATCATCTTCGTCGTGAAGGAAGGGGATTTGGGAATCGCCATAGGGAAGGGGGGTAAAAACATCTACCTCCTAGAAAGAATGACTGGTAAAAAGCATGAGATAATCGAGCATTCAGAAAATCCAGTTCAATTCATCAAAAACGCCCTGAAGCCCGCTCGGGTGAAGGAGATACGCCTAACAGAGCGACCCGACGGAAAAACCATCGCCGTGGTCTCCGTGAACCCTAGAGACAAGGGGGTCGCCATTGGGAAAAACGGGAGAAACGCTGAGCGAATCCGACTCCTTGCAAAACGATACTTCCAAATACAAAACGTATCTATTATTTGACTTCTTTTCTAATAAAACAGGCAATTTGAGTAAATCCGTAAGCTATATACATGACCGATCCATAACATGACTAGAGGATGAAGAAGCCATGGGCTCCAAGTCTCCCAAGGGCGAGTTCGCCGCGAGGAAGTTAGTGCAGAGAAGGAAGCGGCTTCGGTGGAGTGATATTTATTTTAAGCGTCGGATGACGAGGCTGGATGTGAGGTCGGACCCGCTGATGGGTGCTCCCATGGCTCGGGGCATCGTTCTGGAGAAGGTCGGAGTGGAGAGCAAGCAGCCCAACAGCGCCATCCGAAAATGTGTTAGTCCAGACACCAAAATTCTTCTTTCTGATGGCTCATTTCTTACAATTGACGATTTTAAGAATTGTTGGAATGAAAGCGAAGTAGCTTCATACAATGTTGAGTCTGAACGTTTAGAAGCCTCGAGGATTAATGATTATTTTGGCCTAACCCCACCTGAGGCAGAAAAGATAGGTGCCTATGAGCTCACAACGCTAGAAACTGGTAGGAAACTTGTCGGAAGCGGGGATCATCCAGTATATACCTCTAGGGGAATCATTAAATTTAAACATCTAAAAACAGGGGATAAGGTGATCGTACTTCCGTCGGAACCGGTAAGGAAAGAGAATATGGACTGTGAAATTCTTTCTGAAAAAGAAATAATTCGTAATGCTCCTAAGGGGGCAAAAATTTCTAGAATAATTTCTGAATTAAGTCGAAGAAATCTGCTTCCATTAAAATATGATAATCCTCGCTTAACATATGTTGTTCGCCTTTTGGGTCTCGTATTTGGTGACGGAACCTTAAGTTATGGGAGATCAGGGACAGGATTCGGTGGGAAATTTATCGCATGGGGTGATCCAGAAGACCTTGAGGATATAGCCTCTGATTTGGAACAGCTCGGCTTTCACGCTTCTCCTTTATACGAGGGAGAAAGCACCAGCATTATTAGTACAATTGGAGGGAAGAGGCGGATCATATCTGGAACGTATTTCACCATGTCTTGCTCCTCCATTGTTTTATTCACCTTCCTGAAGGCTTTGGGTGCTCCAATAGGTGATAAAGGTGAGTTAAGTTATTCAATCCCAGATTGGATTAAAAAGGCGCCCTTATGGATAAAAAAAGAGTTCCTTGCAACTTTTTTTGGCAGCGAACTTGATCACCCAAGGATGAAGAAGAATGACACGACTTTTTACATCCCATGCTTTAGTCTAAGCAAAACGCAAGACAAAGTACAATCCGGGCTGGACCTCGTAAATGACCTTAAAAAAATCCTTCTGGAATTTGGGATAACAATATCTAGTGTAAGAACAAAATGGTCCATTAAGAGGAAGACTGGAAAGAAAACCATTAAGATATATGTTGACATAGCGTCTAACATCCAAAACCTGCTAAACCTTTATGGCGAAATAGGCTACAAATATCAGAAACGTAAAGAACGCTTATCAAGGTATGCATATGAATACCTACTAACCAGACAAAATCTGATCAAAAAAACAATACAAGCCTATGATATCGCAAAGGCCTTAAGAAGAGAGGGCAGAACAATTGGGCGAATAATTAAGGCTTTACATGAAAACGGCTACACTTTCATTAAAAAGCACAACGTAAACTACTGGATTTCAGTGCCAATAAAAAGCAAACAAAAATTAGCAACAACAACGAAACAAATAAAATTCGAAGACTGGATTCGGGGAAAAACAGAAAACCTTCCTCCAATAGGCCTAGTGTGGGAAACAATCCAAACGGTTCGCAGAGTCAACCAAAACGATCTTAGAGACATAACCACGCAAAGCAACAATCATAACTTCTTCGCCAACGGCATACTAACCAAAAATTGTGTTCGGACGCAGCTTATCAAGAACGGCAAGGTGATCACGGCTTTCCTCCCAGGGGATGGGGCCCTCAACGTGGTGGATGAGCACGATGAGGTGATTGTTGATGGGATTGGGGGCTCTCGTGGGAGAAGCATGGGCGACATCCCGGGGGTGCGATGGAAGGTCATCATGGTGAATGGTGTCTCCCTTAAGGAACTGGTGCTCGGCAAGAAGGAGAAACCTATACGCTAGCATCTAGCATCATATGAAAAATCAAAACCTAAATTCTTAACAACCTTTAAATAGGGGCGCTCTAACCGAGAGGCTGTTAAGGTGGCTCATTTGAGCAAGGAGCAAGAGATTAAACTGTTTGGGAAGTGGAGCTCCATCGGGATTGAGGTAAAGGATCTCGGGCTGAAGCGCTACATCTCTCTCAAACCGATTTATGTTCCCCAAAGTATGGGGCGGCATGAGCATGGACGATTTCGCAAGGCTGAGGTTAACATTGTGGAGAGGCTCATAAACGACCTCATGCGACCTGGGAGAACTGCTGGTAAGAAGGCTCGAGCCATCAACATGGTGAGGAACGCCTTCGAGATTATCCATCTCCGCACAGGCCAAAACCCCGTTGAGGTGCTCGTTAGGGCGTTGGAAAACTCCGCGCCCTGTGAGGACACCACCAGAATCAGCTATGGGGGCGTGGTGTATCACTTGGCTGTGGATATCTCGCCACAAAGGCGGGTGGACCTCGCCCTTCGCTTTCTTTCCGAGGGGGCTAGAAAGGCTTCGTTCGGCAACCCACGACCCTTGGAGGAGTGCCTTGCGGAAGAGCTCATTTTAGCGGCAAACCGAGACATGAAAAGCCATGCGGTGTCAAAACGCCACGAGATGGAAAGGGTAGCGCGCGCATCCCGTTAAAAACTCATTTTGTATGTATTTCCACGACATCCCCATCCTCAAGAATAAAAGCTGGTCCTACCTTTTGTGGGCTAAAGGGCAAGCGCTTAGACCAAACCTTTGCATAGGAGAAGTTCTCATAAAAGTCGCTGTGGATTTGTCTCGCCAAATCCATGATTGTTGTGTCTTTTCTGAGAATGAACGGCTTTGAGGAGGGCTCCCTCTCCCCCGGCTCCTTAGTGTAAACGCGAATCATGTTCAATATCTTGAACATCTCCACCCCCAATTTTTCTAAGCCAACCCGGTTTTACAAGATACCGGAACGATTCTTATTCGATCACCCACAAAGCTTTTGAGCCCCTCCCAGTTCTTCATCGCCTCGAATACGTCTACTTTATTAGCAACTATCATTGCTGGTCGATGTGTTGTGTTTTCAAAGACGGAGTCTTCTACATCATCCAAGGTGGCTTCACCATGGATTTTTACAGTGGCATCCGAAATTCGATAGTCTCTCAATAGCTCTTCCACGTCCCTAATTGTGCAGTTGATCAAACGACCCAGCAAGAGGATTCTAAGTCCGGCGCCCATGTACTTTCGTTGAATCTCCACTCGAGCCCGCGGCCTCTGAACGAGGATTCTCGCCTTCTCCAACTCATTCAAGATGAGGGACAGCTGTTGATTTGGGTTATGAGATAAATCTACCATCAGGATCAGCGCATCGGCGTTGCGGGCAAGTCCTAGTGTTTGGAGTCCCCATGCCTCCCCCTCGGCTGAACCCTCTATTAGTGCTGGAGCCTCCACAATTTGGAATTGGACATCTTGGTATTGAAACATCCCAGGGACGGCTCCCTAGTGGTGAAAGGGTAACTGGAAACTTCCACTCTCGCGTTAGTGATCGAAGCCAGCAAACTGCTTCGACCCACCTTTGTTGGACCCAAGACTACTATCTGGGCGGCACCTTCCTTCTCAATGAAGAACCTTGGTCCACCTTTCCCAACCCTCCTTTGTTTTCTTTCCTCAATCTCCCTTCGCAAGGTGGCCATTTGACGTTTTACCTGTACACAGAGGCGGGACGTACCCTTGTGCTTTGGAACTAAACTTAAAAACTTTTGCAACGCCTGAAGTTTTTGTTGTGGGGTTCCCGCTGAGGAGACCTCACTCCACTTATGCTTTGCCTCAGCGGGCAAGTTTGTTGGCATGACAAACCGCTCCCAAACCATAAGACGAAACAATGATGCTAATATCTCTTTTGAGGTGATGCCTTCAGTGATGTGTGGATCGACATGAATGAGCCCGTGAAATGTTAAATATTTGATTTCACGTTAAACCTAGGGGCATGCGTTGTTGAATGATCCAGAGGACGTGAGAAAGGCTTGTCGCAAGAAATGAAGATACGATGGATGTGTACCATCGCTTTAGGTGATGACGTTAATAGATTTCGGAGTTGATGGTGTGTTAGACATAAAATGGATTCGGAATCACCCGGATATTGTGAAGAGCAATTTAGAGAAGAGGGGAGCTACCGAGAAGCTCGCGATGCTCAATGAGTTAATTGAGCACGACAAGAGATGGAGACAACTGTTAACAAAATTAAACGAACTCCGACATAAGATGAATGTGATAACCTCTGAGATTGCACATATAAAGAAGCTTGGAGGGGACGCTAGTGGGAAAATCGAAGAGGTGAGGGGGGTGTCAAAACAAATAGAGGAATTAGAAGACCAAGTTAGTGAATGCCGAGCTAAGGTAGATTATATTTTGTTGCGACTCCCCAATCTCCTACACGAATCCGTGCCTATCGGTAAGGATGAAACCGACAATGTGCCAATAAGGGTATGGGGAGAAATACCGAGATTCGATTTTCAGGTCATGGATCATATTGATTTGGGATTACGCCTTGACATAATGGATATTGAGAGGGCGGCGAAGGTTTCTGGGGCCAGATTCTATTATCTTAAGAATGAAGCCGTGATGCTCGATGTGGCGTTGATGAATTTTGCCCTTGGAGAGCTGGAAAAGAGGGGATACGTCCCCATTGAGCCCCCCTTTATGATGAGGAGACGGCCCTATGAGGGTGTGACGGACCTTGGTGGTTTTGAGGAAATGCTGTATAAGGTTGAGGGGGAGGACCTGTACTTAATTGCAACCTCCGAGCACCCTATAGCGGCCATGTTCATGGATGAGGTTTTAGACGCCAATGAACTACCATTAAGATATGTAGGGGTTAGTGCGTGTTTCAGAAGGGAGGCGGGGGCGCACGGTAGGGACACGAGGGGCATTTTCCGCACCCATCAGTTCAATAAGGTGGAGCAATTCATTTTCTGTAAGCCAGAGCAATCGTGGGAAATGCATGAGGAGTTGATAGGAAACGCCGAGGAAATCGTTCAAAAGCTGGGTCTACCCTACAGGATTGTCAACGTCTGCACTGGTGACATTGGAACGGTTGCCGCGAAGAAGTATGATTTGGAGGTGTGGATGCCCGCCCAGAATCAGTATAGGGAGATCATCTCCTGCAGCAACTGCACCGATTATCAAGCAAGAAGGCTAAACGCGAGGTATAGGGAGGGGATGGGCAGACCACCAAGGGGCTTCGTCCACACCCTCAACTCAACAGCCATAGCCACCGGCAGGACCATAGTCGCCATCCTGGAAAATTATCAACAGAGGGATGGCTCTGTCATAATCCCTGAGGTTTTAAGGCCGTTCATGGGTGGGATCGAGAGAATAGGATAGCATCAAACCTTTTCCCCTAAACACTAAAGCTTTTAATACTCCTTGAGGAATTTTGCAGTCTCAGCGGAGGCTTCAAAAGAAGCGGCTGCCTCCAACATTCATGGCTGAAATAGAAACCTACGCAAGAAAAAAAACATTTGGGTTTCCAGCTTGGAAGATATATACCTGCTAGGGCTGCTTTTTTCAGACGGCGGTGCGTATCTGAGCATTCGCCCAGACAGGGGCATAGGCTACACAGCATACTTTTGTAACTGTTGCTACGAACTCATTGAAAAATCCAAGGGCCTCATGACTCGCTTCGGCAAGCCATCAACCGAGTACTACTACTACTCCTGAGTTGAAGACAAAGTACTGCATAGAAAGTACCTCAAACCTGAAGAAAAGGAAAAGGCAAACTACTGGAAGCTCAGAGTATTCAGCAAACGACTCTTTGACGCCCTGAAAATAAAACCGCATGAAACAAACTACAAAGCTATAACACACTGCTTAAAAACCAAAGACAGAGCAGCCGCATTTATCCGAGGCTTCGGCGACGGAGATATGTCAGTGGAGAAACGTGCGATAAGCTTCTTTCAAAAAGACTACACACTAGCCCACAAAATCAGAGAGACACTAAACCTGCACTTCGGCATACCCACGCAACTAGGGAACTGGAAAGAGACCTCATTGTGGATAGCCCACATGGCGTCTACACCTTCAGGACGAAAGGAGTTGTAGTTACTTTTTACGGAAAAGTTAACTTTAAGAGGTACTATAATCAAATAGGTTTTCAACATCCAACCAAGCGAGAGCGCTGGAGGATCTAGTGAAATAAATGGTGAAAGTAAAGCGTGTTAAAGATCGTTGGCGGGGCAAGGACTGGTATGTGGTGATGTCTCCGCCCTACTTTGGCGGGGTTGAGTTGGGGGCTGTCCCGTCCGATGCACCCTCGAAGCTGATGGGTAGAGTCATTGACGCCACCCTTTACGATATCACCAACGACTTCGCCCATCAATATCTAAAAATGTATTTTCAGGTCACCGGCGTGGAGGGCAAATCGGCNTCTCACCATCTTTAAGGGGCATGAATACTCCCGAGATTATTTAAGGAGCCTTGTTCGAAGAAGAACCACGAGGGTTGACGCCATCATCAACGTCACGACGAAGGATGGCTACCGATTGAGGTTGGCGGTCTGTGCCTTCACCCTCACCCGAATTAAAACATCGCAAGAGCAATTGATGCGCATCATCATGAGGAAACTGGTTGAGGAAAAGGCAGGCAACCTCTCGTTCGATCAATTTGTTCAAGAAACCGTTTTAGGAAAGATTGCCTCCGATATTTACAACGAGGTGAAGAAGATAGCCCCGGTACGCCATGTGGGCATCCGAAAATCCAAACTCACCTATCAACCAACCGTCGCCGCATAGCAATCTTCCGATTTTGCCCATACCACCCTAAGCCTGCTATGAGATCTTGATTTGATTGAGAGTTACGGCCTTCACTAGATTCTCCAGCCTGTGGAAATGGGCGTCGTCGCAGAGGAAGCCATCAAGTCTCTCCGATCTTTCAGGTGCTTTGTAGGTGACGGCATGCAATGCGTCTGAGGCGTATATGTTATAGGAAGCTATGATGTCTTCAGCTTCTTCAAGGAGGTTATCGCTGACCCTAGTGAAGGAGACTCGGTGTCGCTTAAGCTCCCTCAAGTTAAGAAGGATTAATTCCTCAGGCTTTCCATCCTTTTTTAAGGCTCTTGCAATCTCAAGCGTTGACCATCTGGATGTGTAACCGAGCCAATCTTGCTCTTTGTCCATAGCCGCTATAATTTTAACTATTCCGTCACTACCGGACTCTATCTTGAAGAGCTTCACTAGAACGCTGGAGTCTAAGTAGAGCCTCATTCACACCTCTTCCTCCTTATGAGCCTCCTCCATCAACTCGGCGGCGGTCTTTCTGCTTGGGGCTATAACCTCATTAATCAGCTGTAACATCCTTAGCCTGTCCTTGTGTTCAAGGCTTAGTAGATTCAGATATAACCTCACAGCGCTTCGAATGACTTCGCTTTTGCTGATGAAGCCATATTCCTTGGTCAGTCTCTCTAGTAATTCATTTTCCTTTTTAGTTAGCTTTGTAGCTACGGAAGTGACTCCCAATGTAGACACCTCGGTTTACTACAGTAAATTATCTAATAATGCTTTTGAGTAAAACGCCGTTAAGCAACGCCTTCTAGACACCACAACTTTTTAAATACGTCCCTACAAGATAATGCACCAACATGCACCCCATCACGCACCTCCCTACGGGAAAAACGAGGACTCCCCCATCTACAAGCCTGAAGAAACATGTCGCGAAAGAAGCCGCATGGCTTCTATACACATCACAAGAGAAGGAGTATAAGCAGGCGAAGAGAAGGGCGGCACAAACGTTAGGGGCTAGGGTTCTCCCGAGCAACATTGAGGTGGCGGAGGAGATGGACAAATTAGCAGAAGAGATTGAGGGGGTGTCAAGGCAAGAAGTGCTGCTTCGAATGCGAAGGGAAGCCCTACAAATCATGAAAGTCTTGGAGGGTTTCCACCCAAAATTGGTTGGAAGCGTTTGGCGTGGAACTGCCCATCGAAACAGTGACATAGATATACGCGCTTTTTCCTCGCACCCGGAGTTAATTGTGACCAAACTTCAGAAAGATAACTTCGAAATCGTGAAAAGCGAGTGGCGTTCCGTTACAAAAAGGGGTAAAACGGAATCATCTTTCCACGTTTACCTCGCCCTCCCATCTGGTGACGAGGCAGAGATCGTTGTTCGAAATTCGGAAAAGAGGGAAGAAAAAGAAAGATGCGAAATATATGGGGATACCGTCTCCGGTCTAGACTATCCTCAACTTCTGAGGGTCCTTAAGGAAAACCCGCTTCAAAAGTTTGTGCCAGAACATGGACGGATGACTAGCAGAGCTGTGAAATTACAGAAGATTATAGAAAAGGGCACAGAGCTATTGGGGTGGGGTCGTGCCAAATTGGCTTAAATTATCATCGAAACTCTTTTGTCCCCCACAAGTCTTTTTTGTATTACGCGCGCGTAGCTCGGGCTCCAAACTCTCAAACCTTCATGAAAAGGATTCCGGAGGCCTTAAAAGTCCTTCAAGGGCATGCGAAAAGATTGGTTGAGGGAGAGGTTTCGGTGAGCGATCTACTCATTACTAAACAGTTATCGTATGACCCAAATGATTATGCCCATGATGTTTTTCAAGCGATTGCGGCTAAGCAGCTGCTTCGAGAAGGGGTCGATATTTCCGCTGGGCAAACAGTACGATACCTAATTACGAATGCGACAAGTAAGAGGGCTGATCGAAGGGTTAGGGTGGCGGAGCTTACAGGGACAGAGGCTCGTTATGATGTTAAGAAACATTTGGAGTTCCTGCTATCGGCAGCCGCTAACATTCTAAGCCCATTTACATACACCTTTGATAAACTACATAGCCTTGTTCTCCATGGCGGAGACCAAGTCAAACTGAATTAGATGATCTTTGTTAACGTTGAGTTTGGTTCAGCAACACATAACATTGTTACTGATCGGTTTAAATTGGAATTGAAATGATGGTCATGATATGCTGCTTTGGAGTATTATCCATTTGATGCTATCTGTGGGGTGTTATGATTATGTTCCTTGTTATGGCAGTTTTTTGCTGTTCATGATGTTCCGGGCTTTAAGAGCGCCCAGGGTGTATTATCCGCCTCACCTAGCATGGTTCATTAGCCTATGACTATAGGCTCGCACCTATCCCCACGTATTTTTTAGGCTCCGAGTCAACAGAGTTTCTGGATTTTTAAAAAAGGACATAACAAAAAGTCACGGGAGCCCTGAAAATCTTCGTTGTCATGGGTTAAGAAGTGGGGCATTACCCTCAAAATTAGAGGGAGTTTGATGGGCGGGCTCGGTTTCGTGGCTTTTGCTTTTTCTATAAATTCGGCATTCGGAGACGTCATACTAAAGATCAGGCGCAAATGCTTCATGAAACAAAGGAGCATAATAGCCCGAAAATTACAGAATCCCAGAATCAGCCGTATAACATGGTGTAGCATAGACCACTGGAAGGGCACTATGGAATACCACAAAACTAAGGATATTCTCCATGTCATGAAGGTGCTTTGTCACAAGAACATTAAAAAGCTCCCTGGTTTACATCGACGTCGACCATGCAATATTCCGAAACGCCAACGACGAGTTCCATGTTAAGGTCGCTGAAAATGCGGAGGAAGCTGTAAACTCGCTGAAGTTGGCTTTAAATACCTCACTGGAGAATACACGGACGGCGGAAAGATCTTTAGGAAACGCAAGTAGCAGAGGGAAACATAAATAGCCGAGGTACCCCTTTATTCAAGAAGGTGGCTCTTTGGGGAAAAAGAAGGTCATCAGTGAGGAAGAGATTAGGGACATGGTGCTCCCAGTCGCCAACGATGTGCTGGGCATAGCCCTGCGGCTGTTGGGCTTCGATAGGGTTCTGGTGAGGTGTCAGGACGGCCATGAGCGCCTCTGTCGTATTCGGGGCAAGATGAAGAGGAGGGTCTGGATAAGGGAGGGGGACGTGGTCCTCGTTTCCCCCTGGGACTTCCAATCCGACAAAAGGGGCGATGTCATCTGGCGATACACAAAGGGTCATGCTGACTGGTTGAGAAAGAACGGATACCTAAGCATTCAATGAGAAGGTTTTCAAGCTCATCGATATTCGCCACTTCTTGCCTTGGCTTTCGGATCGTGGGCTTAGCTATTCAGGTGTTACAATGTAGGCTGGGCCGTCTCGCACTGTTAAGCCTTTATGATGTTCGCGGTCTATTATAGAGATGGTGCGAAACCTGTTGCGGGTGATCACTACCCTGAAAAGGGAGTTCTCCTTCATACGTGGAAACATTTTGATATTGATGGTTAGCTGGGTTTTAATGGACTTTGCGAGGCCGATCCCCGAAACCTATTACTCCCTGTTCGTCCTGAGGCTAGGGGGAACCCCCTTCATCGTAGGCCTTATTGGATTCGCCTCTCTGATAGCCCTGGCTTTGGTCCAGTTCCCCGGGGGATATTTGGCGGACAGGTATGGGAGGAGGAAGCTCATAGTTACGATGACCTTTGGGCTTGCCTTCTCCTACATTTTCTATGCGCTCGCCCCCACGTGGCATCTCATCTTGGTTGGATCTGTGCTGGGGAGCCTCTGTCTAATCTATCAAGCCGCGCTCCGGGCGATAACCGCTGATTCGCTGCCCCCTGAGAAGCGTGGTATTGGGTTCTCAGTCACCATGATCGTGGGCCTCGTTTCGATAGCTTCACCTCTCGTGGCTGGCTTCCTATACGCTAATTATGGTTTGGTTCGTGGCATGAGATTGGCTTATTTCATGACGATGATCCTCTTCCTGGCTGCTGCTACAACGAGGATAAAGCTGCGGGAGACGTTGGAAGTCGAGACCCAGAAGGTACACTTTATGGATGCCGTAAGGAGTTATCCCAGAGCCGTTAGGGAAAGCATGGTGATCTGGAGCCTCATCCCCCGTTCCGCCTTCTATCTCTTCCTCATCTTCACCACATCAACCTTCTTCGCCAGTATGTGCCATCCCTACTATATCATTTACGCAACCAGTATCCTTCGCATCGAGGAGTTTCAATGGGCGCTTCTCCTCACGTGGCAATCAGCCGTTATGTTTGGTTCAGCCTTACCCATCGGAAAACTCGTTGATGTAACTGGCAGGAAGAAGCCTCTCGTAGCATCGTCCCTCCTCTTCATGCTGGGCATGTGGCTCTTCATATACGGAGACGTGCCGAGGCTCATCCTCTTTTTTCTGCTGGCCGGGATTGGTAACTCGCTAATCAGCATTGCCTACCGATCCATGGAGGCTGATTTGGTCCCGAGAAGGCATCGAGGAAAAGTGATAGGTTGCACGAGCTTCTTGGATTACATTTTAGCATCCGTAGGCCAACTGATAGGCGGTTTCATCTACGAAAGTGTCTCCCCCCAACTACCGTTCTTCCTTCTATTAACGTCCACCATCCCAAACGCCCTACTAACACTGCTCCTAATCCATGAACCAGAGAGAAGGGAAATGTAAGAGATCTACAATTTGTTCCATATGATCTGGGTTCAGTTTACGATTAGATGCATGACGTAGGGTCTTTCCCCTCCTTTCGTGGGGCCATTAAAAACGTTTGATGGGTTGATAACGGTTGTATTCTTGAGAATGATGGCGTCATACTCCTTAGAATCATGTATATCCGCCTCTTCTAGGTCTATCCGGTTT
>LIHJ01000034.1 GCA_001399805.1 Candidatus Bathyarchaeota archaeon BA1 | reverse complement strand
TTATATGAAAAATACGGCATTGCTCGCAGAGACAATAAATTAGCATCCACTCTTGCGAATACAAGGTACGAAAAGAGACCTTTTAACGATGATAACTATGAAAAAGCATACATGTTAAGCTTTATTGAGGAGGCTCTGTTAACTTTTCGGGACTTAAACTTAAATACACCCCCTACCATATGGTTTGGCGAGCCATTAGATGGGGTTGTCACGCTCCCAGTGGGCCCTGGAAAGAAAGCGGACTGATGATAAGCTCAGGATGAATGGGTGCGGTTCACCCATGATCGGCAGGCAAATGTAGCCGTGAGCGCTGGAATAGCCGACATCCGCGAGGTGGGGTTGAATCCCGCGAGCAAAAGCCTGCATGTTAACCCTTCGGGCTAGTCCCGAAAAGTTAACAGAACCATTGAGGATAGCTATATTACAAAGGCCCATAACTTAATACATATTATGTCAAGCAGTTCACATCTGGCGTTTTTAGAGCTCTTCCATGATTCTCTTCGGAAAGTATAGTCATGTATCAAAGTATTCTGCACGTAACTTAAAGTGGCGTTCATTGTTTGAGTGGAAGGTTTATTGTCTTCTTGACGATTCATTTCGCTTCCTATTGAATAAGGAGCTCCTTTCCATGGTTAAACATAAACTGATGTCAATGAGATACTCTGCGTGTCTTTATGTGGGACAGAGAAAGGGAGATAGGCATGCCAAGCGTGACATTGGCGATTGCTAGTTTATAGTAAAAGGAACGCCTTAAGGCTTCTACAACAACTCCCGTTGCGACATAGTGAAAAGCTTCAAAAGCGAGAACTTCTTCTCGACCTGACGCAAAAGGGCATAACCAGCTGGTCTGAAGCGACAGACAAGGTGTTAGCGTTAAGACGTATGATACCATGTGAAGTTAAACGGTTCCTTAAAGAGGCTGAAATAGGATATTTGCGGCGACACCCCAGAACCATTATCCATTCTCCTACATGAATACATCTTTTACCCTCGCCATGAGAATGAATTTATAGATAATTATTTTATTAAAGGCACCATTCTATTCATTTGGATGGAGCCTAAATGCTAGTTGGGATCATTGGAAAACCAAACGTAGGAAAATCAACCTTCTTTGGCGCTGTGACGTTGGTTCCTGTGGAGATTGCGAGTTATCCCTTCACCACGATAAAGCCGAATCATGGGATTGGGTATGTTCGGGCCCCTTGTGTGTGTAAGGAGTTTGATGTAAAGGACAACCCAGTGAATTCAATGTGTTTGGATGGGACACGATTGGTTCCCGTTGAGCTGATTGATTGCGCTGGACTGGTGCCTGGGGCTTGGCAGGGGAGGGGTTTGGGGAACCAGTTTTTAGACGAGATTAGGAAGGCGGACGCCCTCATCCACATTGTTGATGCCGCGGGGGCAACAGATTCGGAGGGTAGATTGTGCAAGCCGGGTTCTCATGATCCTATTGAAGACGCGCGGTTCTTAGAGGTGGAGATAACCATGTGGCTTGCTCAAATATTGAAGAGGGACTGGCCCAAACTCGCCAGAACAGCCGAGTCAGGCACAAAGGACCTGCTCTCTCTCCTTGAGGATCGTTTGAGCGGGTTGGCCATAAGGAGGACCCACATCATTGAAGCGTTGAGAAAAACGGAGCTGAACGCGGAGAAACCCACTGCATGGAGCAACAATGACTTACTCAGATTCCTAAACGTGTTGAGGAGAGTCTCCAAGCCCATGTTAATCGCAGCCAACAAAATCGACCTCCCCACAGCCGAGGAAAATGTGGAGAGGTTGAAAGAGCTGGGCTACACCGTCATCCCCTGTTGTGCCGAAGCGGAGCTGGCGTTGAGGAGGGCTGCGGAGAAAGCCCTGATTGATTATAAGCCGGGAGACTGCAACTTCGCGGTGACGAACCTCAAAGAACTAACAGAGGCTCAAGGCAGGGCACTACAACTGATAAAAGAAAAGATACTGCAAAAATTTGGATCCACCGGTGTCCAAGAAGCCATCAACACGGCGTTCTTCCGGCTCCTAAACATGATTATCGTTTACCCCGTGGAAGACCATGAACGCCTCTGCGATCATGATGGCAGGGTGCTCCCTGACGCATACCTTGTGCCCTACGGAACCACCGCACGCCAACTGGCCTACATCATCCATACAGAATTGGGGGAAAGCTTCATCTATGCGATTGAGGTTCATGAAAAAAAGAGAATCGGAGAAAATCACGTGCTAAAGGATAGGGATGTGGTCTCAATAATTAGCGCAAAAAAGAGAGGATAGCCCTAAGGCCTCCTAAACACTCAATGGACGGCATATTAGAAAAAGGTGCCACCAAAACTTGGGCCTAATCTTAGAGCCAGACCATACAGAAGTGAGCTCACAATCTAATCACTTTCCAAACCTTCTTTTTCTCTGCTGATAGGTTCTTATGGCCCTTAAGAGATCGATTCTACGAAATGCTGGCCAGTACACGTCTAGGAAGCAGAGCTCGCTGTATGCGCATTGCCAAAGGAGAAATCCGCTCAGCCGCTCCTCCCCGGAGGTTCGGACGATGAGGTCGGGGTCTTGATTGGGCATGTGAGCCGTGTATAGGTGGCGCTCAAAAACCTTCTCATCTATTGCCTCAGGGTTCAGCTCCCCCTTCTCAACCATTTTAGCTATCTTCCTTGTGGCATCTACGATCTCCGCTCTTCCACCGTAGGCGAGTGCCACATTCAAGAAGTGTTCATTGTAGTGCTTAGTGGCCTCCTCCACTTGCTTGATCATTTTTTGTAGGCCCTTAGGTAAAAGGTTAAGCCTGCCTATGGCCTTGACCCGAACCTTATGTTTATGAACACGGTCATCTATGAGGACCTCATGCAGTTTTTCCTTAGCGATCTGCATAATCTGATCAACTTCTTTCTTGGGGCGTTGAAAGTTCTCGGTGGAAAAGGCATAGAGAGTGATCGATTTTACATCTAGATCTAGGCACCACCACAGTAAATCCCTTACCGTCTCAGCGCCATAATGATGGCCAACCCAGGAATTTAGCATTCGCTCAGAAGCCCATCGTCTATTTCCGTCAAGTATAACCCCAATATGTTCCGGTTTTGGACCGTTTTTGACTTGATGCCATAGCCACATCTCATAGACCTTGTAAACTCCTATNCATAGACCTTGTAAACTCCTATGGCTGATAACAACCCTCTAAGCATGCCGTAAGCCCCCTTCTGAGACTTTTGACATATGTTCCACAAAAGGTTTAGGGTGGATTTTTACACACCGTCTTTGATGCTGAGCATCTTAAGCATTTTTCAGATTTAAAATCTCGCGTCCTTAAGCGCGTGGGCACATGGACAGCGTCGGTCCTTTGGTAGACGCTCGATTGTTTCTGTTAAGATTTTCTGAATAATGGGCATTTTTTCCTTCGCTACCTTGGCCACCTCACTGGCGGTTAATCGTTGCTGTATACCAGCCGCCATGTTTGAGATGAAGCATATGGTTGCGTAGCACATCTCGAGCTCACGCGCAAGCGTGGCCTCAGGCACCCCAGTCATGCCGACGACGTCGCAACCCATTCGCCTAAGCATCTCAATCTCCGCTGGGGTTTCATAGCGGGGTCCCTCCATACAAACAAGAACTGATCGATCCCGCATGCGTGCAACATACTTGTTCGTTGTCTCAATCAGAATCGTACGGATCTCTGGACAGTACGGCTGGGATACGTCGATGTGGGTAACGGGGGCTTCATCGTAGAAGGTGAGCTGCCGAAGCTTGGTGAAATCGATTAGATCATGGGGAATCACCAGATCACCAGGCTCCAAATCAAGATTTATGGCGCCCACGGCATTGGTTGCGATAATCCGCTCAACGCCAATCTCGTGAAGGGCGTAAACGTTGGCTCGATAGTTCACCTTGTGAGGGGGAACAGAGTGATGGATGCCGTGGCGGGGCAAGAATGCGACGAGTTTTCCACCCGCCTCACCAATCGATATGGGAGGCGGGAGGCCGTAGGGGGTTCCTATTTGAATCTGTTCCACACCCTTCAATAAGGCTTCTAATCCTGTCCCGCCGATTATGGCTATATCAACCCTCTTTAAACTCCTCAATCTTCTCTTCTTTCTCCCTGAAGAATTGGGCGTATCTCCTATGCAACAGGAAAGTGATCATAAAGGCGGCTAAGGTCAAAAGCATACCGGTGATGATGGCGGCTATAAGTGTCCATTGCAGAGTGTAGGCTAATGTGGGTTCGATGAGGATTCGTGACGCTTGGTAAAGGATTTGCTGCGACCATGCGCATGTAACTATGATGATGATGGTGCGCCACAGCCTAGGGTCGCGCTCGAAGAACCAGCGGATCACCCTACCAGTAAATGTAACACAGACACCGGTCACGATGAGAGTTATTGAATGAGAGATAAACTCTCCCACGAGCCTAGGAAGTAGGGCAAGCCATTGACCGAGATTTTCAGGAAGGGGCTGGAGAATTGGTGAAGCGAATGCTCCCGCTTGAAAAGTACCCACCCCGATTAATAGAACCCCCGTGGCGGCGGAGAAAACCTCTATTTGCCTTGGAAGGGGAGGCGGGGAAAATTCCTGAATCCATTTGTATGAACGTAGGACCGCTTTATCAACCCCGAACCCCTTCACGAGAAGAAATGCTCCAACAACGACGAGGAACGCAATCCAACCGTAAAGCAAGAGATCCAGCAACCATAGAGCGCACAAGATGATCATTAGGATCCCGGGCAGTCCAAGCACAACTCGAGAATAACGGGGGTTCTCCACAAGCATTTTCAGGTACCGATAGAATATCGCTGCCGTTTCCTCAATTGATTCGCTATGCTTCACCACGATCCTACGAACCGAGGTCACCTGCACTCTAGATTGGACCAGCGGCAAGACCGCCTCATCTGCAAAGCCGTCGGTGACGAGGATCACATCACTCGCCGGAAATGCATCTAACACCTCGGTGAGCTCAGACACAAGCTTTTTATCCGCCCCCACCCCACCCAATTCTGAACCTGTTATGGTTGCGATTTGATACCTCTGATGTGCCTCAACCCCCTCTGTCAAACGATCGTAGATTCTAACAGCTTCAAACATGGCATTGGCGTCGGGTTCTTCGGGATCCCGCAGAGCAAGGTTAGTAGCCGCATCGACGTTTTTTTCCCTCCCAAGAAGGGGTGTCTTTGCCCCCAGCTTCACACCTAGATCATCATCTCTATCAACGCAAAGAATGAGGGTGCTTTCCCGCCCCTCCTTTGCGGGCTTTGACATCTTCCTCTCTCCTAATCATTTGTAAGTATTCACATTGCTTTAACCTTATCTTCAACCCTCTTTAAGTTTCCGCCGTGAATTGAACAATACAGTGCTTCAAGGGTTACACGATCCCCCTTTCGGCAAGCACCCTGAATTCCTCCCAGGTTAGCTTCTCCCCGCGTCTTAATTTCTCTAGAGCCTTTTCCTCCAATTGTTTACTGATCTCAAGTTGACGTTTGGCTTGCCTTTCTTCCTCTGATTTACGGATCTCTTGTTTGAGTGACCTGATCTGATGCATAAGTTCTGTGTATTTTTGATGATGCACCTGGGCTTTCTCCTTAGTCTCGATATATTTTTGATGCGCATTGTCTGCCTCAATTTGTAAAGCATGAGCTTGTTTCAGGGCTTCAATCATCCTTTCATGAAATTCTCGACTTTGTTCAGCGAGTTCCGAGAGCTCCTCATGATAATATTTGGCTTTGATTTCCAGCACCTCTCCTTCGGCTTGCAACTCGATGAGGCTGTCTGTAAATTTTTGTATCTGTTTATGGATCAGTAACTGGGTTTCAAGGGACCTCACTCGTTCGACCAGCCGTTTATCCTCCTTAAGGGTGAGGGGCGTGGTTTGAATCTTCCACTCAAGGCTTTTGATCTCCTCCTCTATGTCATGCATGTTTTGGATGGGCTTCTTTTTCATGAGGTTTCCCATTTTTTCCCTCAGCTTCGAGACTTGAGCGCGTTTTTCCTTGCGCTCCGCCCTGGCTTGCTCACGTAAGTCTTTGAGCTCTCGGACCCTCTCGTTCAATGCGTTACGTTTCCTTCTGAGATCAGCGGTTTCCATCCGCAGCCCCTTAATCTGCTCATGGATGGAGTTTCTTTTCTCGGCCCATCTCCTGGCCTCTAATGTAAGGTTGCCACGTTCTTCCTTAAGCGGAGATAGCTCACGACTCAACCCTTCAATCCTTTGTTTGAGGGATTCCAAGTTCCTCATCCTCTATATTGGCTTGGCCCAGTCAAGGACCCTTTGAATCAGGGCTTGCCCCTCCGTTGACGAGAAGGTGGGTAGGTTCCATTCCTCTCCAATTCGCCAGCGTGTTACCACATGGTTTTTCACCTTCTTTTGATAAGGTTCTCGATAAATGAGGATCCCCCTCCGCTGCCATGCTGGTGTTTGAGCCAGATTGACACCATGGCGAAAGAGCATCTCATGAAGGTCCTTGGTTTTTAAGCCCCTCAGCATTTTGGCGGCTTCCAGGGGTTTGCTTCCCATCTTCCGTAAATGCCAGTACGCATATGCGTTGTTGTGATTCCGCCAGGCGTCCCTCTGTCTCCAGGTCAGATACTCTACAATCCTTTCGGGGGAGGAAAGGATTATGCGGGAGTCAAAGGCTGAGGTTATGGGCTTCTTGAAGAGTTTTAGGATGCTTAACGAGAAGGTGCTGGAAGCAATGCCAGCGAGAATCGAGTCTATTTTTTCAACCCTACGCCTGAAGGGTGCGGTGTATACAAATAGTACGTTGATCTCGTCGCTGGCGACGTAAACCAGGGCTGGGTTGAGGTTGCCTTGAAAAATGGCTCTCGCGGATGCCACCAAACACCTGGCGAATCCCTCATCAAATGGCTTCTCAGCTCCAACCATCTCCGAGATGGTTTGAAAGCGCCTCCCATCCAGTCGAACAAAGAAGGGGGCTTCTGGCGGAACCTGAAGTTGAGAGAAAATCTCATGTTCAGAAGGTTCGGTTTCTCTACTCCAGTATGACTCTCGCATCTACTGTCTTCGCACCCTTCTCGTAAACCATGATGGGATTGAGGTCAAGCTCCTTGATTTCGGGGTGATCCATGACCAGCCTTGAAGTGTTTAGTAAGATTTGCACGATGGCATTGATGTCCGCGGGGGGCTGGCCACGATAGCCCCTAAGGATCGGGTATGCCTTCACTTCAGTGACCATCTCGCGGGCATCCGACTCGGTG
This sequence comes from Candidatus Bathyarchaeota archaeon BA1, assembly GCA_001399805.1. The sequence continues at coordinate 5,119 of LIHJ01000034.1, read as the reverse complement.
ATGGGGGCGATCCTAAAGGTCACGTCCTTTAGGACCTCCACAAAGACCCCGCCAAGCCCGAACATCAACGCTGGACCGAATTGAGGGTCCTTTATCGCCCCGACAATGACCTCGATGGATGGGGGAGCCATCTCTTGAACGAGGACGCCCACGATCTTGGCATCGGGCTTATGCCTCTTCGCATTTATCAAAATTTTATCATAGGCATCCCTGACCTCATCTGGGCTCTTGAGGTGGAGGATAACCCCTCCCACGTCGGACTTATGGATAATGTGGGGTGAGACTATCTTAAGGACTATCGGGTAGCCCATCTCTTCCGCAAGCCTCACCGCCTCACCACCAGTTTTCGCCATCCTAAACCTCGTCACGGGTATCCCATACTCCATGCATATCTCTTTGGCCTCGGGCTCAAGAAGATAGCTCCTCCCCTCTTTACGGGCTTCGTCAAATATTTGGGAAACCGTCCCCATCCAGATCAGCGCCCCCACTGTAGGAAACGTAAGCACAACCTCTTTCTAATCCCTTCGTATATTTTAGCCTTGAGCTTCGCCTCGGCATAATTAGGGCCCTCATCTATCTAAATGCCACCTGACCCCATGTCGTTCTTGCTCCGCAATTCCCTGTTATACCCCAAAGAAACACAGCCAGTCATCCCATCCTTGCCTCGGTTCTGTTAAACCACGCAGCTTGGCGATCGCGACCATAATTGATGCCGATGTCAACATGAATGATTGTTCCACAAGTCTTTGCGAGCAAGTCGCTGTATTGATAATAGTAGTATCCTGCTGAAAATGATGCTATGATGGGCCAGCAAAGCATGGCAAGCGCAACCACGGCCCACTTATTTCTCAGAAACGCCAATGCTCTCACCTCCCGACAATTTTTTTTCCAACACGGTGATCAGTGGGATTGAAACAATGCCGAAAATTATCATATCACTTACCTCACGCAAGACAGTGAATGGCATACCAAAAATGATCGCGGGAACACTAAATGCCGATGCATACGCAACCGTTTGTGATCAAATCAAAAATTAGCGTCAAAAGAAATCCATAGTCCCAAGGAAGATCCACAGCCTTAGACGCTGACCACTCAAATTAATCGAAGCAAAGTTCATTCTAAGACGCCACCAGCCAATCCATAAATCGACTCTGATAACATCGTCGCCAAAAGATGACTACACATCCAAAAGTAAAGCGAGGGGTTTGGAATGAAGATTGGTTGACAATGTTCGCAGACTTTGAACTTGCTGGGGTAATTACTAAACACAAGCGCGGCATCAACATTCCTGAGGAACATGCACGGCTTATAAGATAACAACCCACTTGAAGATTGAGCAGGGAATTTTATGAAGCCGCCAAGGTATCCATGATCAATATCAAAGTCGATGAGGCATAGTTGATTGTGGATACGGGGCTTGTCCATGGATAAGAGGGAAAAGAATGCAAATCTAGACGGCACAGCATCCCTTACAGAGAAAATCTGTTTCAAATTCATCATTTATCCATGCTCGATGGTCATCAGATTGGATAAGCTCCGCAGGTTCTGCAGTAGGTTGCTTTCTCTGCAACATTTGAGTTGCATTGAGGGCATATTTTGCCTTTGTGATCGCTTGGATGCGGCACACCTACGGCTGACCTATAAACCCCGTAATAGAATAACTGTTCCTTGTCCCTAATAGTCACTCCATCCTCATCAAGGTACTTCATCTTCCTTTCGCTAAACTCAGCATCCGAAATGGTTGAATTGAAAAGACTTGGGAGGGTGGCTGTTCCTGATCCGACCTCAATAGGCGCTTTCAACCTCCACACTATTTCTTTAGGTAGCATGGCTTCAAAGGCCTTGCGCAAAATCCACTTGCCCCATGTTCTACCCATTTCGCTTCGAACCTTTAACTCTGGATCTAATCCCATGGCGAATGTTTTAAACTCGGGATCGAGGTATGGAAGTTTAACCCCTATTCCTAGAACGCTTGCCAAGTGTACTGATGAAAAACTCATAACGCTCCACAGTTTTTGAAGCTCTAAGTTTAGCCTCTCTTTTTCCAGCCCAAAGAGGAAACTATAACCTGCAAAAAGCTCGTCACACCCATCACCCGTCATGACCGTGTCCACTCCACTCTCCTTTGCTATTTTTAAGCCAACATAGATGGTTACACTGTTGCGAATCTCCATGGGATCAAAGGACCGCATAGCTCTGACAACAGCCTGAATGGCGTCGTATAGCTCACGTTCATCGAAGTAATGAATGAAATGTTTTAACTTCAAGCGGCTTGCTACCAGCTTTGCATAATCAACATCAGGCGCAAGAGCATCTCGCAGGGCGACGGTGAAGGCTTTAAGCTTCACTTGTTTTGATGCCAAATAGGCAAGGATTGAGGTGTCAAGGCCCCCTGAGAGCAGTATACCCTCAGCCAGATTTCTCTCAACGCTTTTGTCTAATGCCTCCCTAAGCATGTTACATAGCTCAGCGAGATCGTGGGTATACACCACACTTATCCTCTCACTTACTTTGGGGGCTTGGGCGGCCACACCTCCACTTTTGAATAATACCAGATCGCTATATGTCCGTCGCGAAGTGTATATTCATTGCAGGCAACAGGCCCAAGCATCCACTTTCGCTCAGCCTCATCCCAATACCACCACGTCCAGTACATTTTCTCGCCGGGTTTCCGCCTTACGTCATTAATGGCTGTTGTGAATGCCTTGCCATCAAAAAGATCGTACTCATACTTGGACACTTTCACTGTTGCGTTAAAAAGTGTGGCGCCGAGAGGCAAAATCGTACCATTATACCACGCCCTAGTTCCATTACCATAGTCTAAAGCTATACTAACTGTTATCGAAATCTCTCCCAGTTTCTTAAGTACGTCTTGGTAGAGACCATAGTACCTCACGTGCTGAACGTAATAGTAAGAGGCTATTGACGTAGATGTGACAGCCCAAACGAGAAGCAACACCACCAAAGCCCATGTGCCCCTCATCTTTACCAATCTTAAGGTTTCACCTCCTTCAACACCCTTCTTACACTAGGGTAAACCAACACGATGAGGACAACCGTCACAATCTGCGTTACAAGCCCCACAGGATAAAGTGTTCTAGGACTGGGCAAGAAAAGGCCGGTGAAGGTCAGGGTTAAAACCATGTTGGGTGGAACCATCAAGGCCCAGAACATTGCGGAGCTTAAAATGTCATAAGCTAACACTAAAAGATATGAGCATACGCCCAGTCCCAATAAAGACGAACCTCCATCTACGCGCCGCATAAGAGGGGCCATACCCCCCACGAGACCCATGGATAAGGAGCAATAAACCGTCCATGGACCAACAGAGCCTATAAGGAAGTCGGAGGTAGCAAATGATAGAACTCCTATAAGGACTCCGGCTTTAAGGCCAAACACGAGACCGCCTACGACTGTGAAAACAGCGGGGAAGTTCACAAATTGAATGGGGCCAACAGCGACATGTTTAAAGAGCCGAAGGGATGATGACAGGGCTACGAAACACGCTACAATGGCTATCCGCGCCACCTCCGATCTCTCTACGTCCATGCTACAATCACTTTAGAGTGTGTTTGGTTAGGTAATCCAACAATTAACATGGTTGGATTATCCATCCTATAAGCATTTTGGTAGAGGGACAAAAGGTGAAGCTTATATTTCGTTGTGGCAATCTCATTCTGTGGGTTAGGCGTGGAGATCGCTGAAAGCGAATACCGTTGGGCAAGCGTCGAGTTGATGAAATCGAGCAGAAATATCAAAAACCCATAGATGAAGTAACTAAGGAGCTTGATAATCGCTCTCTCGATCTTGAGGAATTGAATGATCTGATAGAGGGCGATTATGCTCGTCTCTTGATTAAATACTACGGAAAGTGGTAGGAAGACGACTTGGATGTTAAGCCTTTAAAGTCACGCAGTGGACGCCTGTATGACACCGTTCAGCGTGGCGACCTCCTGCAGTATTATGAAGGAACCTTTGTTAATGGTGAGGGGAAGCCCCTTCACTATTATCGAATCCACTACATCCCAGACCGGTCCAGACCTAAGGAGAGGCATTCGTCCGGTTTAACAAAGATCTTGAGAAAGGATCTCATTATCACATAAAGCTCGTTAATCGACCTGAAATAGAAGACAAGTGTGAAGAGACCACTTTGGAGAAAGCGTTAAAAATGATCCAGCAAGCAAAAGGAGACGTTTCAAAGATTAAAATCCCCAAAATCTCTACTCTTTCTAACTCACAGCTCCCGAAACTTAGCTAGCCCCTTTTCTCTAAACCTATGAATGTAAGCTATAATACCGAAAACTCCAACGCCTCACTCTTCAAAGCTTCGGCAAATTTCCTCAGAGAATAAACTCTGCTTCTGCTTGTTCTGCTTCAGATCCAAATACTTCCTAGTGCTTACAAATACTACCAAGAATGAGCTTAAAATGAGGTGGTCGGGCGGGCAGGATTTGAACTCGCCGAGCCGGGGGCTTGCCTCCGGCTCTCCTGCGACACTCCGGTCTCTGCGTTGTGCGCTTGATAGGCTGGTGGCGCCCACCTTTGGTAGGCGTCTACAGCGTCTCCGTCAGCCACGAGCGTTATATGGCTGGCTCGGAAGCTCTACCAAGCTCCCCACCCGCCGTGGTTGCGGCTGGGTTCTGAGCTACCGCCCGTTGCCCAACCAGGAAATAGAGGAATCAAAACAGATATATTAACTTTAATCCTGTTTTCACCTCCATGCATGCTGGGATTGTTAGGAAAATGGAGGATTTTGGTGCGGTGGGGAGGTTAGAACCCTGTTGTTATTTAAAGAAAGTTTTAAATACCATTAAAAAACCCTTCTTTAGGTTGAGGAAGCCTATAAAAATAAAAAATGAGGGAAAAACCAAATGATACCACTGCATGCAGGAAGAATTTCAGCGTTCATCTTTCTGGTGTTGACGTGCGCCATCGCCTATGTCTTCATGCAACTTGCGCTCAGGAAGGGATGGAAGCCAACCGTTCGAAAAATCGCGGGGCTGGAGGCCATGGAGGAAGCGGTGGGTCGTGCCACTGAGATGGGGAGACCAGTTCATTTCACGGCTGGACTGGGTTCGCTTGATAGCGTGTGGGGTCCGTTGATTGTTGCTGGGATAAG
>LIHJ01000025.1 GCA_001399805.1 Candidatus Bathyarchaeota archaeon BA1 | reverse complement strand
GGATCTATTCATTTCTGCGACGGCGATAGGTGCAGGAGATCGAGTAATCACGAGGAACATCAGACACTTTGACAGAGTGAAGCAGCTTGAAGTCGAGGTATGGTGAAGAATGCACGAATAATCTGACCCACATCTATTTGCCCTCCGAAGTTTTGTGACTGTTCATTTAATTTAATCCTAATCTTGGGAGACTCCAAGATGCATCCGTATGAGGGCTAAGAGACTCGGCTTAGAAGTTGTTGTTCATAGGGGAAGCCAACAACAACTTCAGAAATAGCTTCCTAAGCAGTTGCCAAGCATTGAAGAAGCCCAAAAGATTTTGGCTGGCGCCTTAAACGCTACTTCTAAGATTTAACTTTGTGAATGGAAAATCCCACATGCTACAGGGTGGGATGAAATCGAACATTTTATACGTTTGTTGGATGGACATAGTAGGGATGGGGCAGCCCAATTTCAAGCCTGTGGAGACCCCGCAGGTGGTCGTGGAAGCAGGAAGCCAACACGCTTCAGCGGTTGATAGCTCACTTTAACCCTGACCGCGCGCTAGCGGATACTCCCTGTAAGGTTTAATCTTCCTATAGAAGCGTTTAGCTTGCTGTTTGTTAGCTGAGTATAGTTCAATATCTTCACCGTGTAGAAAACGTTGAAGATTCTCATACTCCTCTTCAAGAAGTCGTTGCTTAATTTTAGTTAAATACACAATTTTGGCTTGGATCGTCCTGATAATGAAGCGGAACCTCAAGTTCCTTGCTGTTCTCTCCAAAGATATGCCAGAACTCTACGATTTTGTGGAGTTCGACGCCAATATCGCCACAGAAAAACTCAGACGGCTTAAGAAGCGTAAGGGAGAACGGAGCAAGAGGAGCACACGGCAGGTCAACAGCATCCCATACGGGTTCTTTAGGCATGCGTTGAAACACGTTGATGAAAGAGAGGTTTTGGTTGTCAAGGAAATCAAAGCGCATTACACGAGCCAGACTTGTCCACGGTGTGGATACGTAGACGGAGAGAACTGGAAAAGATACAGCTGCTTCCGATGCGTCAGATGTGGATGTGAGGCTGATAGAGACAGAACGGCGAGCCTCAATATCGCCGAGAGGGCGGGCTTCTTCTTTACTCGCTGTTCCCAAACGCTTCCTCTTAGGAGTGCCCCAGTCAACGGGCACGTTTGGAAAGATGAAATGTGTGAAAGACAGCGTCAAATCACCAGAGTTTCAAGCCCCTTCCTTTCGGAAGGGGTAGTTGACTTAGCCTTCCTTTGAGCTTGGTTAGGTCCTAGGTCGTGCAGACCCAGCTGAGATTCGACCTAGGGTTCTCCGCACTTACAGCCCTTAGGGAGGCTAAGTGGCAACCTGGACGTGAGGCGAACTGGCTGTCTCCTATTGATACGTTTATAGAAACTTAATTTAGAAAAAAAGGGGAACTGGTGGGTTTATGCTTTAGCAACAGGTCTTCTTCTTAACAGCAGGAACGAGATCACTATTGCGATGAGGATTATAACCACGGATGAGGTGGCTGTGTTTATTGCAGCTGTTTGCGGGCCCTCCAGCCTCATGAGCTCTATGAGGGCCTGGTCGGCTCTTGCTATGGCGGTCGGATAATCCTTCTCTCCGAAGGACTTCTCAGCGAGGTCTATTAAGGCTTCCGCAAGTTTGGTGTCTGGTGTAAAGAGGCGTCCTTTGATGAAGGCGAGCATGCCTTTGGCTTTGCCTATGGAGTCGCTGGCGGAGCCTTTCGCGGCTGTCTCGGCTTCGGTGAGTGCCTCAGAGGCTTTCTTGATGACGGTGTCGAGGGCGTCGGAGACGCCAGGAACACCCTCCATTACCATGGCTGCTTCACACATTTTGTAGATCTCATTGACATAGTCGAGCAGGGTGTGGGTCCTCCCCATGTCAACGCCTAGAGCCTTTAGGGTGTTAACGTAGGCGGTGAGGGAGTCGATGGTGGCCTTTGCCTTCGCCATTTTTTCCGAGGCGATGGAGAATGCCTTGACGTTGGTGGTGGCGGAGGCTAGGGCGTATTCAGCGTGAGTCTTTGCTCTTATGAAGGCTGAGGTTGCTCCTGGGGAGCCCTCCAACACTATGAGTTTCAAGCCTGAGGCATACTCTGTTTCAGCTAGCTTCAGTTGGCCGAGGGATGTGGTCATGTTGAGCACCTTCGGTAGCCAGGCGTCTATGTAGGTCTTGGCCCTCTCGATGGCTAATCGGGCCTCCTCCTTGGCTTTCTCGGCTGCCTTGTGTAGGCCAACGCTTGCCTTTGCCTTTTCTACGGCCAGCTCAGCGGATGCCTTGGCTTCTTTATAATATGTCATGGCGCCCTCAACGTCTTCCAGAGACTTTAGTACCACCTCGGCGAGATCGAGGGTGCTCTCGGCTTCAGCTATTAAGGTGGTGGGTGTTGTCATGTTTATGCCCAGCTCAGCCCAGCTGCTGATGAGTGCGATTGCGGTGGTTATGGCGCGTACGGCCTCCTCTTTTGCGGCTAGCACAGGCTTGTGGTCGTAGACTTCAAATTTGAGTGTGGTTGAGTTTTTTTCGCCATCCGTGTCTATTACGGTCATGGTTATTGTGGCGATGCCTGTGCCCACCGCCTCTGGTATCAGCAGGAATCTGTAAAATATCTTTAGGACCGGCTCGTAGACCATTGGGGCGGTTATTGTCTGTCCATCGGCGAAGACTATGGTTGTGTCGACCTTAAGTTTTGCCACTGGTGTCTTGTCATCGGTTGCGGTGAGGCTGGCTCTTAAGGTTTGAAGCCCCCTGTAGAGCTTGGTTTTTTCAAGGGTTGCTGCTGTTATCGTTGGCGGGGCACCCATCGCAAGCGCCGTGGAAATGGTTGCTGATAGTGTCAGGAAGAGGCATAAAATGAGCACATATTTCTTCAACGTATCTCCCCTTTCTTCATTCAATAACTTCGTTGATATTATTATTATCTTTATGGATTTAAAATTTCTGGAAAAATTTAAATGGGAGGACTCCACCATAATTTAACTGGAAAAGTTTGGAGGTTGTATGGAAAATGAGGAAGGTTAACCTAGCGATGTTGTCGGCTTTGGTGTTCACTTTGCTTCTTCCGATGCTTATGGTGCCGGTGCCTGTCGCGGCGTCCCCAGAAGTGAAGTGGAGCCCCTATGGACCTCGGATCGATGAGATGGTGTATAAGATGATTCCAGACTATGCGGTGGGGCTGTCGGCTTTCGAGCTCGGTGAGATAGATATTGTGGGGGTATATCCAGCACATCTCGATCGAATTAAGGAAAGTAAGCCCATTAAGGAGTGGGGAGGCGAAATCATTAGGACTGTGGGTATAAACACGCTTGGCCTGATTCAGTTTAATGTAAGAGATAGGATTGGGCCACCTTTCGAAACGTCCCCATACAATGTTGTTTGTGATCCCGCGATAAGGAAGGCGTTCGCCCACATAATTGACCGGGATGCGATCATACATGGACCCTTGCTGAAGGGGCACGCCATCAAAACCACAACGGACGTGATGGACATCTACGGTGATTGGCAGAACCCGATACGCAAAAAAATTGACTATGAGACTCTCTATCCACTCAGTTTTGAACGCGCAAATGCGATTCTTGATGCCGCCGGATACAAAATGGGTCCTGATGGATACAGAACGTACGTCGTTCCTGAAAAGGACGAGCTGGGTCGACCCTATCCTGATGCAGGTAAAACGAAGCGCCTTGAAGTCGAGGTGATCGCCCTGCCCGAGGCCATCTCTCCCGTGTACTACTCCATACTTATGCAATACGTGGAACATGCCAAGAAGATCGGCATAATGGTCAAGCCGGATCTTGTGACCGCCGCAATTTTGAGCGCTAGGGTGTTCGGCACAAGGGTGTTCCAAACGTACCTTGTTGGCTGGAGTATGGGGATGTACCCAGCCTTCATGTACACTTTCTGGCACAGCAAGGAGGATCGATGGGTCGATGCAACACCCAAAGGATGGAACTGGGCTGGCGTGCACAACGCAACACTAGACGGATACATAGATAAATCCCAGTTCACAACAGATGTCGCAGAAGCGAAATATTACCAGTGGAAGATGCAGGAAATAACAGCCGACATTGTCCCATGGGTCCCCGTTTACAGCGCCGTAAGCTACACCGCTATTTCAGGTAAGTGGAAGGGCTGGGTTCTATCCTACGGGAAGTATGAAGAGCCTAGGATGCCATTAGCTATGCACCCTCTGCTCACCGACATGGGCTGGTACTCAGTGGACCCCGCTACTGGAGAAGAGAAGAAGCTTGGTGGAACATTCAATGGTGTCATTGGAATAATCCCCGCTACCCTGAACCCCATGAACTACATGTGGGCCGCTGAATACGTAGTATTATCCAGAATGTTTAACAGTTTGACAGAAACCAACCCAGACAACATTTATGATACGCCGGCAAGAATACGAACCTTGATTGAGGACTACAAATTTGAGGACATCCTTTATGAGGGCGTGAATAGCACAAAGGTTACGCTTTACTTTAAGAAGGGCGTGAAATGGCATGATGGGGTCCCCCTCACAGCCTACGACCTAGACTGGACATGGAGGTACCCAGGTCATGCATGGAAAACCATACGATACTACGTGTACTATGTCCCCGACATAGTTAAAACCGAAATACCAGACCCATACACCATAATTGCTTACATTAAATCCAGAAGCTGGCTTTGGCTAGAATACCTATTGTTCGCTACACCACTCCCAATGCACATTTTTGGCAAGGTTCCGAACCCCTTCGGCGACCCATCTAGAATATCCCACCCAGAAAGACCCGACTTAACACAGCTCATCGGCACCGGGCGCTTCATATGCGTAGAACACGTGGTAGGCAAGCTCGTGCGCTTGACATGGAACCCAGAATATCACTTCAGACATCCTGAAAAGGGGTTAAGGCTCAGTGTAACAACGACACCATCCATTAAGGAGCCCATAGAGGAAGACGTAAAAATATCCGTTGAGGTCAAGGTTACAGACTACCTCGACAAGGCAGTTACAGACGCTGAGGTAAGCGTGTCTGCGTCTGGCCCCATCTCTGCACTGTTTAAAGCAGAGCACATCGGGGCGGGCACCTACAAAGCAACGTTGGCGGGTTTACTGCCCGGAAAATACGATATTGGGGTGAAGGCTGAGAGGGCCATCCCCTATGGAGCCTTAAGAGGGACATACGCCGCTACATTAAGCATCTATCCGCTTGGACTGCCGCCACCGCCGCCACCCCCTGTGGGCGTCGTTGCATTACCGCCAGCACCAACGCTTCCACCAGCAATAACACTCCCAACCCCAGTCGTGGGCATCGAAGCGGTTATGCCGCAGGTATCACTGATCATCACAGCGATCGTTGTTGTCACACTAGGGGTCTTAGTGGTTAAAAAGAGGCGCCCATAACTTTTAAAAACACCTCCTCCCCTTATTTTTTGGTGCTCAAAATGGCTGGAATGGCTTGGTATCTCATAAAAAGAGCGATAGACCGATTCACGCTAGTCCTCGTTGTCGTGATACTTATATTTATTTTGATTAGGGTAGTACCATATTATGTTTACGGTGAAGACCCTTTCATAATTTATATATACTCAAATCTTCCCCCAGGTGAAATCGGGGCATACGCAGAGATTGTAGAGGAGTTCAAGAAAACCTTCGGCATAGGGGAGCCCTTCTTTCCCAACCAATTTGTGCGCTATATCTCTGCACTTTTTAGTTTCAACTTTGGCTACTCTTTTATTGGCCGAAACTGGGTTCTTGAGGAAATCAAAACCCCCTTGGTGAACACCCTCATGCTAAACATTGTTGCTCTCATCACAAACCTTGTTATTGGCTTCTCTGTGGGCTGGTATTCGGCCACTAAGAGGGGAAAGACCATCGAGTCGACAATCATGGGAGTTAGCTTGTGGTCTTATGTGACGCCCGCTTGGCTGATGGCCCCCGTGGTGCTACTTGTCGTCGGCTATTTGCCAAGAATGCTATGGGGAATCCATCTATTTCCCTGGCCCCCATTAACTCCCCCGCCCCTAACTTTAACAAACCTCCCAGTGTATCTATGGCACTTGGCGATGCCAGCCATGGCGATTGTGATCGCTGGTTTTGGGGGGTTGGTCTACTATACAAGGCAGCTAACCATTTCAGAGCTAGGGCAAGACTACGTGCTCACGGCTAAGGCCAAGGGTGTCAAGGAAACAGTTATCATGCGGCAGCATGTCTTCAAAAACGTGATGCCACCTGTCGTAGTAATGATGGCGTTCGCGCTTCCCAGCCTAATAGCTGGCGGGATCATAACCGAAACCATATTCATGTATTACGGCATGGGCTTAAAGATCTGGCATGCCCTCCTACAAAACGATTATCCAATCGTACAAACAATACTTTTTATCTTCTGTCTTCTCACCACCATCTCGCTTTATATCAGCGACATAGTGATCTCGTGGCTAGACCCAAGGGTTAGATTGAGGTAGAGAACCATGATGAAGAAACGATTTGAAGTTTACAGAAGGAAGATACTCATCGAGAATGTCAAAAACTTCTGGAGACTTTTCAGAAAAAGGAAGATGGGCATCGCTGGCCTATGCCTCCTAGTTTTCTTTTCAATGCTAGCTATCTTGGCCCCCTTCATAGCACCATACGACCCAATAGGGTCAGCTGGTCTTTATCTTGCTGAGCCGGTAGCATCGCCAGAGTGGATGGCCATATTCCCAGCCTACAGAGATCTTCCGAGGAGTGCCATTCATTCTATAACACCCAACGAGTGGAACCAAAGCGTTACTGGTAGACAAGATCTTGTGAAGATATCAAGGGATGCCTACGTAACAATATCTTATGAGAACGCAGAGCCTAAGAAGGGAACCCCTCTCCTCAGCCCTGAGCCTACAAAGCCCACCGCCTCGATAACACTGAAATCGAAACTGATTAACTACCCCTATGAACCCTGCAAGACCTTCCATGTATCCTTTAGGATTAATATAACAAACTATACGCCCTATGATATGGTGGAAATCGATGGCGTACCTTCATGGGCGGGTTTGCGGTTACGGCTCTTTATAAACATTACTAGGGCAAGTGATGAAGGATCCTACATTCTGTTCCCCATTGAAAAGAAACATGAGTGGTTTGATGAAAGCTTCTCTGCATGGGACTACCCCTTGACAATATATTCAGACCATTTTGTCTTATTGGATAAGAACCTAATTTCTGGCATAGGTGAAAATCTTGCCACACACGTCTTCAAAGAAAAGGGAGAATATTACCTCAACATCTTTGTGCAAATCTACGATCTAGGCTATGAGGGACGCAACCCCAAACTTGAAGTCAGCATTACGCCTGTAAAAATAGAAGTTAAGGGTCTTCTCTTCGGCCTCCTTGGCACAAACTATCAAGGACAAGACATATGGTCCCAGTTTGTCTGGGGATCAAGGGTTTCACTAACTGTCGGCATTTTTGCAGCGCTCATCGTAGTTGTCATAGGGACGGTTGTAGGCACAATCGCTGGCTATAAGGGTGGAATCGCCGACCAAGCTCTAGTCTTTACGGCTGACACCATCTACCTCATACCAACCCTTCCCCTAATCCTTCTCATAATGATGATCGTCAAATACCGCCCCCCTCCCTTCCCCATAATATACATTATTATTGTCGTTATCGCCCTCTTTGCATGGTCTGGTTTAGCAAGACAGCTCAGAGCATGGATTCTCTCTCTCAGAGAAAGAGCTTTTGTAGAGGCTGCTAGAAGCGTTGGCGTCTCAGACTTCTCCATAATGTTTAAACACATCCTTCCCCAGACCGTTCCGCTTCTGATGTACTCATTTGTCTTATCAATCCCTGGCGCAATCGTACTGGAAGCCAGTCTAAGCATCCTAGGCTTCGGAGATCCCTTTCTCGCTTCCTGGGGGAAGATATTGAATGAGTGCCTACATGGGGCAGCCTTCTATGTGGGGGCTTGGTGGTGGATATTGCCCCCAATCGCGGGTATAATGTTCCTCTGCTTAGGCCTCGTCTTCATAGGCTTCACCCTAGACGAGATCCTCAACCCAAGACTAAGAAAAAGGTGAACCGCCACCTTAAATTGAAGCTTACCAAAGTTAACCAGAAAGCCCACGCCCTTTAGCGGTGGGAGTGCCAAAAAAGCCAAACTTAAATATGCGCTTTTCAATTTATGGTCAGAGGACAAGCGTGTGAGGGAGAAAGCCAGAGGGCTAGGCGAAGGCAAGATTGAAGCTGATTTAGCGAAGGACATCGATGCATTTATCGAACAGGCTGAAAGTTTTCATGACGCAGCTGCGAGAGAACTTGAGCGAGCTGTGGAGCAGAAAGACGCCATTTTGTTTAGGGATGCTTGCGAAAAGGCATGGAACGCGGTAGTGCAAGCAACAAACGCGCTTTTCTTGAAGAAGAATGTCCCGCTGGCTAAAAGCCATTGGGAGAGACGTAAGCGTCTTGAGGAGTTGGAGGAAATCGAACCAGTTGTAGAGAAGCTGGGGTTACTAGATCGCTTCTCGGCGCGAGATCACCATCTTCATGAACTAGGATTCTATGAAGGCATCCTATCCCCCGCCACAATTAAGATCGAACTCAAGAAAGTCAGAAAATATATAGAAGACATAAAATCTTTGTAGAGCTTATAAAATATATGGAGTAGCTCGGAGAGAATTTCGCCAGACTTTCCAGAGCTTTCCTTAGCGAGATGGAGGGCCTTCATTGAATCAAGGGTGCCATCTGCCTCCCTAACGTTTTTCGTAGCCTCCCTCGACCTAAAGGCACCCAGGTATATCTCAAACGCATTCATCGATGTGGTTGCGACTTCCGCTTCAGTAAGATCGTATTCCTCAGCCCTTTTGGTGACTTCCAGATTTTTAAAAAGTTTTCTTGAGACTTTGCGTTACATTTATATTGTTTTGTATCACAGTATTGCATCCGGTGACAAACTTGGAAACCATAACCGCGAGGGTGCCTGACGAAATCTACCAAGATATTAAGAGGATCGAGGAGGAGGAGAAGACCGAGAGGGCTGAAGTGATCCGACGACTACTATCTGACGCCATCAAAAGATGGAAGCTAAAGAAGGCATTGGACATGCTGCGAGATGGTAAAGCCACCCTGAGGACGGCTGCGAAGCATGCTGGTTTAACTTATATTGAGATGCTGGACGAGGCAGAGGCAATCGGTATCCCAATCGGTTACACCCCTTCAGATCTGAAACTCGACCTAGAAGCCGTCAAGAAGGAAAAATGAGTGAGCGTATGCGATTCAGGTCCACTCATATACCTATCGAGGATCGGGCGAATTGAGCTTCTGAGGAAACTCTTTGGCTCCACAGCGGTTCCGGCGTCCGTTTACCGTGAAACGGTGGAGGAGGCAAAAATCCTCAAGAAGCCTGGGGTCTCCGCTATTGAGAACGCTGTGAAAGATGGATGGATTGAGGTTGTTCAATTAACTGCTTCGGAAATGGAGCTCGTTAAGAGATTGGCGGAAAGTGAATCTATTCAAATCGAAGATGCTGAGGTGTTATACTTAGCGAAGAAACGGTCGACAAAGTTGATAACAAATGATAGATGGCTTGTGAAAATTGCAAGGTCGCTGGATATAGACACAGTTTGGACAACCACGCTCATACTTTTGGCGGTAAGGAAAAGGATCCTAAATAAGAATGAGGGGAGAGAAACTTTAAGAAAGCTCATCCTTGCAGGGCTTCATATCAGGTCAGATGTTTACGACGGAATTCTCAGCGCGCTAGAAGAACCCTGACGGGGAAGCCTCTATCTACTAAAACGAGACCTGAAAAAGGTATCAAGAATGAGACTGACAAAAGATCACCATCTTTTGATGCAAAGTGTAATGTTAAGAAATACCCGAAGACCCACCGTAAACACTTAAAATGAACCTTTATTCATAATTATTCAAGGGGCGAAATGTGGAGGGTCTAAGGACTATATGCTCTCGACCTGGGCTGTATTTGACATAGCCTTAACCCGGGAGAGGTGAAGTTGAAATCTAACCAGACCACTAGAGAGCCATCCGATTTCCATCGGGAGAATGTAAAGTCAGGGGCCTCCTTGCGACAGGGATGTGAAAACCTTGAAAGAAAGCCCAGGGCGCCCTATGTTGCGGCTCTATTTTATTCAGCCATTTTCATTTCGCCATGTTATCTGTATACTCAGTTGCCGCTTGACAACCCGCTTCATGTTTTAATCTTAGCGTTGGTGATGATCATAACCTCCGTTTATGGTGTTGTGGAGCCCATATACGCATATAGCACCTCTAAGGTGAACAGTGAATTATCATTATTCGCTGGCAAAACAGGATATAGGGTTCCTGTCTTAGTCAAAAGGGGCCACTGCCTACCCTCACCCCTACCATACTCAGGATGCGCCATAGGTTTCTTACCATATTTAAAGTTCATCGCCTTAAGGGAGAAGGCGCTTGAAATATTGTCAGGTGACGAGATAAAAGCTCTCTTAGCCCACGAAACAGCGCATTTAAAAGGCAATCACATGTTTCACCATGTTTCCATAATAATAATTCTCTTCATCTTAAGCAATTTCTTCTCATCCTCACTTCCTGCACTCATAGGCTGGCTGCTCCTCATGGTCTCCATAACCCTGTACTTAACAAGAAGATTTGAAGCCAAAGCAGCCAGAGCCGCCATAAACCGCGTCGGCGCCCACAATTACGCTAAGGCCATGAGGAAACTTGATGAGACATTTTATAAAGAGCGACATACACTGGTCAAATGGTGGTACCATTTCACCCATCCCGACAAAAAGTCCATAGAAGCAAACACTTGCACATAGATCTTATCACACTTCTGTCTTTTATTGTTGGAACCGCTGCGCTCAAAGAAACTGAAACCATTGATTGGAAAGAGGCTCTAATTAGAAGGGATTGGTCGCTGGGTGACCTCTCGTTAGAGGCAGCTCATTGAAACCATGACTCAAGCTTTTTGATCTTGACATTGTAGAGAGTCATGAAAAATGCGGAAACCTCGCGGGGAACTCATCTGATGGAGCCACTACACAGATCAACATCACTCCCAGATCGTTTTAACATCCTTTAACCCTCGAATTTCCTCATCATCCGTGAGGATAGCCATTGACTCCGACAGCTTGTAGATTGCTACAACCATACGATCGTGAAGTTCTGGAAGATTTATGCCTAACACTAGCTTCCATCCTTTGATGTTTAGGTCCATGAGATGCATTGTTCTACTGGTTTCCACCGCATCGAGGAAGATCATCAACTTATCCAGAGGAATCTTCCTTCCAAAAACTTCTCTACCCTTAAGCAACGTAAACAACGTTTCCCCAACTACGATCGACGGAACCATCATCCACACGTCTTCATCCTCAGCCCTCTTAAAAATTTCATCAACCTTCGTAGGCAACCTATCAGCTAGGTAGCCTAGTAACGCAATCGAATCTATGGTGTAAGCTTCAAACTTACTCAAGGCGCCACTCTCTCCGCATTTCTCTAATAAATTGGGAGGCCCTCTCTAACTCTATTTCATGGCGCATAATGCCTCGAAGCTTCCTCATTGGGTTAAGCTCATGTTTAAGCAGAATGCCCTCTGTGACGGGGATCAACACCGCGGTCTCACCTTCCAGGATATGAAACTGGTCTCGAAGCTCCTTAGGAATCGTGATTTGTCCCTTAGAGGTTACCTTAACGGTGTAGAACTCCATTATGACCTCCTTACTTAAAGTATACTTTATTACTTAAAAGCTTTCTTTGATGCATGGTTTGACACTCCCACGGTTGAAACATGTGGGATTCTTGCTTCTAGGGTGTTCATTGGTCGGTTACTCATAGTCACATCAAATGAGAGAGATGGAATTCCGAGATGCTGGCTAAGCGGAGGAAGCGGGCTAACTGCCCTGCATCTGTCAGTCCCTCGGCTGGTGCGCACTGAAGGCTTAATGCTGGAGGCTACACCCAAAATCTTGGTAAGGGCGGGAGGCCTAAAGCCTCTTCAAACCAGCATCCTACAGGTGAAAGTATGATGTAAGGTTCCAAGAAAGAATAATATGTATCTTATATTTAGTTAATAGTGGGGATTGAAACCATTTATTCATCAAAGGAAAAGAAGTTGAAAATTGCCACCATAGGGGCTGAAGTGAGCATTATTGTCGGTGTTGTTTTTCTAGTGATAGGCATCCTCTCTTTCATATGCTACATGGCGATAATGATCGCTGGTCCAGAGGGTTCTCTCTATTGGCCAATCCGTCCAGGAGGCTTTTTTGCAGCCCTCTCAACCCTTCTGGGGCTCTCAATCTTCTTCATCCCCTCCGGCTTACTCGCCACGCTTGGAAACCTCCTCATCCTCCAAAGAAGATACAGGATCGGCGGAATAATGTCCATGGCCTCCAGCATCCACCTAACAATCCTAGTAATAATCTATCCGCCCATGTTCCTCTTTATGCTAATAGGGGCGCTACCACTAATATGTGGAATCCTAAGCCTCACCTTATCATGAATAGAATAAATCCAACCACAAACCGAAGTTTAATAAGGATTTGCCTTACAATTGTATTTAGCCTTTGTGTGAGCCTCATTTTCCTTGCGAAGGGGACGAGGCTTCGGTGAACCACTCCTCCAAGCCCCTCTGCCTCTTGTTCAAGTAGAACCTCTCCATTCTTTGAACAGCCTTTTTAACACGATCCTCAGAGAAGCCTCGCTGATCACGGAGGAAAGTGTAGAGTTCATCTTCACGCAGATCCCCATATTGAAGCGTGTAGTCAGGGGAGACCTTGGGCTCCAAGAAGATCCTTCGAATTTCCTCAAGATATGGTGGAGCCTTTAGACAGACGCCATTGGGCAGGTTTTCGATCTTACCATGCCTTTTTATCAGCCTCAAGGCGGTTTTGGGTCCAACCCCCCTAACGCCCTCGTTGAAGTCCGTTCCCATCAAGATCGCAACGTCGATGAGCTGTTTGCGTGTGATTTCATAGTGAGACAGGAGAAGGCCAAGGTTGATGAGCTCCGGCTTCAGGGGTCGGGCGGTTCCCTTACTTGGCAGGAACTCCCTCCCCGATATGGTGAGGTTTCGAACGAGTTGGGGGGCACCAAACAGGAGGGAGTCATAGTCGCGGCTGCTTGCTGCCCAAACATCCCCTCTCATAGCCATATAGGCGGTTTGGGCCTCGGCCTCGCTGGGAGCTTGAACATATGGGATGCCGAGGAGCTTGAGCAGGTGCTTGGAATCTTCGATCATGGGCTTTGTTAATCGGCTGGTCATGACCGCTTTGGAAAAGGCGGTGGCATAGTTCCCTTCTTTAAGTGCTTCCCCCCATTCCCTTGTGGCCTTTTCTCTGAGCTCTCGCCTCTTCAGGATTTCTTGTTCCTTAAGCTTTGGAGGCTCGCCATCGAACACGAAGACCAGGTCAATCTCATAGTCATGCAGGAGACAGGTGGAGCGGAACATGAGCCCAGCCAAGTGAGACGTGATGTTCCCATGCGGATCCCTTAGGGGGGTGCCATCCCTTGTTCGAATCAACGCCAAAAACTGGTAGAGGTAGTTGTTGGCGTCCACCGCGAGGCTCTTCCCCCTCAGATCTTCTAAACGGATGACCCTCTTGACGATGATGGGTGTGAGGTTGACTCCCAAGATGATCCACAGCATGATAATCGCACGTAAGGAGGCAATAACCTTTTCCTAAGCGGTAGAACGGTGCGTTAAGGCTTAAGGGATCCCCTCTTCATAAAAACAAGGGTATCTGTGGCCTCCGTTATCTCAAAACCATATCTCTCAAAAAAGGGGACATTCCCAAAACCGGTGCACAAGGATATAATCTTGTCTCCTCCCTCGCGGAGGACCGCCTTCATGAGGGCTTTTCTATAGCCCCTCCCCCGCCAGCCAGGCTCCACGTAAAGCGTGTGGAATCTGACCTGACCATCGTTCTCTGAGATCACCGCCCGACCGAGCGGCTGATCTACTTCTCCATCGATCAGCCGATACAGCGTCTGACAACCGCTCGTTTCCTTCACTATCTGCATGCTACCATTCCTCAAAGGGGGGATTGCCAAGAGGGGCCTCTAGGGTGTATAAACCTTTCTACCCATATGGATGCTCAGCTTCTGGAGAATGGAAAAACATAACCTCTTCAAGGGCTATCTATTTCGTGATTAACATGGCATGTGAACATGAGATTTTATGTTGCGGGGCTCGGGTGAGGATATGCGGCGACAGGGTTGAGGTGTTGAGTGAGCCGAGGATCCTCCGCTGCCCCCTGCATGAGGCCCTCTACGGTTTTCAATCCATCGATAAGGAGGCGGTGAGGAAAACGGTGGAAACCAAGATGAGAGCGTATGGATTTTGCTGCGAGCATCGGGTCTTCGATGACTCCATCGTGGTTCCCTACGGGGCCTCCGAGATGATCAAGGTCTGCATGGAGCAAGGACTGCTTCGATGCGCTGTTATAGTGTGCGAGGGAGCAGGAACCGTGATCGCGTGGAGCCCCTCCCTAGTTCAAGGGATAGGCGCCAGACTCACCGGCATCATCAGAACCTCACCCATCGAGGGGGTCATCAAGCATATAGAGGCCCACGGGGGCATGGCCCTAGATTCAGCCAGCGCCAAGATCGACCAGGTTGCGGGCGTGAGAAGGGCCATAGAGCTGGGCTTCAAGGAGATCGCCGTAACCGTGCCCAGCTTCCAAGCCGAGGAAATCACCGAGCTCCGGAAAGTTGAGGAAAAAGAGGGCGCGAGCATCACCATTTTCTCCGTGTGCAACACCTGCGCCACCGAGGAGGACGCAACACACATCGAGGCGGCTGACATCGTCTGCGCCAGCGCCTCCCAAATCCTTCGAGAACGCATAGGTCCCAAAGCGCTCATGCAGATCGGGGTCACCATACCCATCTTCGTCCTGACCGAACGAGGCAAAAGGATGGTTTTGGGCTATCTCTCCGGATTCGGCGACAAGGTCGTGGTGTTTCGAAGCCGCCTCCCATACCTGGTTGAGGGACGGGGACCCACACTAAAACCATAAACCCAGGCATAATTTTTATTTATGAAGCTTGCCACTGATATCGCGAATGTTCCGTGGGGTAGGGGCATGTTTGGAGTTGAAGTTTTGTGCCTAGACCTAAGGATGTTCACGCCGGGGCCATTGTGATTAAGACCATTAGGGGGCGTCGCTATGCGTATTTGGCGGCGCGAGCTGGCAGAAAGGTTGAATATACCTATCTCGGCTGTCTGGATAACGAAGACGTGCTTAAGAAGATCATTCAGTTTTTGAGGTGGAAGATTGAGGGTAAGAGGGAGGAGTTGGAGACCTTGGAGATGAAGCTTCGGATGGCTGAAAAGGATCTGGAGAGGATTCAAAGGCTAAAAAAAGACATAGAAAGTGTTACCAAACAAACTCACGCTTCAACATAGTTTCTTTGCGTGTGCGCACAAAGGGCCTATCCCTTCTATTAGGATCCAAATATGCTATTTTTTGGAGACACCACTTTCCTTTTCAGCTCATTTCCCTCGAGCCTGGACGCTAAGTTATTGCGAGGTGTTGGATCATTAAAAGACTACGAATGTAGCCCGGAAACAAAGCTCGGTGAGGGAGCCATAACTCCGCTGGCTGTCAGGTTGCATATCCAGTTAGCTAACGTGCGTGTATATACCATGAATCAGAGCGATGGCTTCACACAGAGCCTCTCTCTTCTCTAGAATGGCTTTGGTCATAATTCCCTCATAAAAGTAGCGTTTGAGCCAT
>LIHJ01000019.1 GCA_001399805.1 Candidatus Bathyarchaeota archaeon BA1 | reverse complement strand
GTAAACCGCGCCCAGTCAAATACGTACAAAGATAACGCGTATAGTTGTACCCAAAACCTGTTATTTCGACCAGTCTTCTAATCGTGGCTGTCTTCTCCTTTTTAATCGATCTCATAATCTCGATTTCGCTTCTTGCCAAGACCATACACATACCATCCACAACCTTATGTAACTTCCTATTAGACAATATATGTTTTACGGTGAGGAAGGATTGAATTAATACCTAGTAGCAAAAATATTTTTGTAATTCAATTCTGGTTTATCAATTCGTTACGAGGATGCCAGCCGGTTTATGAGAGAGGATAACGTTTTAAGCCCCGAGGCTATCTCTCCCTTGGACACTTGTATGATGACTTCTGAAGCGCTTTTCTTTATGGATGCAATTCGGTGGCAGTTCTTGCAGCTCCAGGTTTCCCCTTCGTATTCTCGGCAGGACAAAAGCATGTCTGCCTTATCTTTCAATTCTTGTGCTTTGGTAGCCTTCTCGGTTATGTCTCTTGCTTTGTTTATTTCTTCTGTTAGCCTTCTCATCTCTTCCTCAAGGTGAATGTAGGTGGGGGCACTCTATGGCTAGGGGATGCTTGGTGACCTTGAAATCCCCTGGGTGAATCGCGACCTCAATGTTGATTGAGTTGCAAATCTTGTAATACTTTCTTGGCGCGCCGAGCGGGCTTTCCTTCAGGAAGCTCTCTATCACCCCAGCCTTTTCCAGAAGTGTCAGATGCTTCAGGATCGCTGGCTGAGTTACATCCAACTTCTTAGATATCTGCGAGATGTAGTGGGGTTTTTCTGAAAGGAGTGTGAGGATCTTCCTTCGGGTTTCGTTCCCAATAAGCTTCAACAGATGTTCTGTGCGTTCCATACTCGCCACACAAAAATAGTTATTGTAATAAAACGATATTAGGTCTACGAAAGAGGTCAACGATTAAAGCCCTGATGCTATTTCTCCTTAGATAAAGCATGCGCTTATTAAAGCTGGCTCAGGGATAACTCCTCCCAAGTCCTGCTCTTTCAATCGCTTATTAACCATCAATAAAACTTAACCATTCAGAAGATGCTCACAGACCCTCATCCTCTCCTTGCAACTTCGCTCGCAAGTAAGGTGTATTCTCAGTAGAGGACTTTGACCCGGAGTCATAGCGTGCTATGAGTAAAGAAGGTAGGAAGGGCGTAGCTAAGACCACAGTAACCATGGCTAGGGCTCCATAGGTGCCTTTCCAAAGCTTCTCCTTCATCTTAAGGTTACGTCCATCTGAGTCAGGTGTTCTCTCGCCAAGTAGTAGAACCCTTAGCCTCAGGGCCTCAAATAAGGTAAAGACTCAAGTTTTAAGTCCCGAAAACTCAACAGAACAAACTAGTGGAAAGTTAATATTCTGCAAGTATTACATCCTTAATGGTGGCTTCATAGTGAATGAAGGAAAGGAAAAGTTGACGGGATTTGTCCCCAGAATCGGTAAGATAATCGATTTAAGGTTATATGAGGAGTTAAAGAGGCGGGCGGTAAAAAGGGGATAAGGAGAGTTGATAAGGGTAAAGGTGAGGGTTGAGTCTCGGACAGGCGCTTCTGTCGAGACGGCTGCGATAGCCAACTCTGGATATGGATCTGTAGGACCGGAAGCCATAGTCCCATTAGCTCTTGCTGAAAGGCTGGTGCCCCATCACGTGTTACGTGATGCAGGGGCAAGGGAGTATACCGTTGCTGGTGGTCACGTGGAGAGATTTTCCGCAATTTCTGAAGAATTAAAAATTTCGGTGGTGACCAAAGATAGGGTTGAGGGACCGATAATTGCCGACATGGTGATATCAGGCGGTGAGGATGAGGTCATTATCGGCGACAAGCTTATAGAATCATTAAAGATCGCGCTAGAAAGACCAGCAAGTGGATTGTGGAGGTTCTATGATGAGCCCTTATCAAAAGTTAGAAGAAGCGCGGAGCCCGAGAGATGGATTTAGGTCTGGGCCATTAATAACAGAAGTTTTCCGTAACGGTCAAAAACGTGGGAACGGTTTCTTTCTCCAAAGTCAAAGTTATAGTCCACGTTACTTCCCCCAGACGGTAAGGAATCCATATCCACCAGCAGTGATGACATCAACCTATCCCCCGGCGACTCCAAGACATACACTCTTCAATGTCAGATCCCATCCTCATGGCCCTCTGGCAATGCCATAGCCCGAGCTGGTGTTAGAAACATTATCACCCCGCATCTGGCTCTGCCCGCTGGCTACAACATCCATCACGCTACTTCAACCGCCTATCTATGAGGTGAAGCTCATAGTTTACCGAACATCTCAAAAGGTAAGTAGGGGACAAACGGCAATTTATGCTGCGTACGTGAAGAATAATGGGAATAGGCGAGATAACATCGAAATAGACTGGGATTTAACTCAACTTCCAAACTATGGACAGCAAAAATATACGATGGCGAAAACGAGAAAACCCCACCATTCAGCATTCACCTAGATGCAGGCGCCACACGCAAACTCGCACTTGAAGTCATCCCTCCAGCAACAGGTTATGCAGGAGACAAAGCGCCCGTTACGGTGAAAGCAAGATCCCTCTCAACCATTTTATTATACTTTAGAAATAGGTTTATTTTCATTTCCTTTCATACTCCACAAAGAATTTCCTAGGAATTTCTCACTGGTTTCCCTGAACGCTCTTAATTCCTTTGAGATATCACCTTATTTTTCAGCCATCTGTTTAAAATTCAGGTTGGTTTATGGGGTGGATTCCTCAAAGGCCGAAAGCTTTTCAACGTCATAATCTACCTCAAACACGCAATATGGTTCCACAATTCGATGAAAGAGGGGCTGCAAAAATTGGTTGACCAAAAGGCAAGATATGATCGAAAATTTTACTTTAAGGGTTGGAATAAGATGTTATGTCTTCATAAACAGTAAGGATATATCCATCGATATGGTTAGAAACTCTATCAATAGTTAAAAGATGGGAATTATGTTGGCCATGTCGGTTGTGGATGAAATCTTGAGGTTGAAGAGGGAGAAGAGGGCGATTATACTTTCCCACAACTATCAGAGGCCAGAGATTCAGGATATAGCTGACTATGTGGGTGATAGCATCGAGCTGTGTAAGAGGGCGATGGAAGAACAAAACGCCAAGATTATCGTGTTTTCAGCGGTGGATTTCATGGCCGAATCCGCCACCATCCTAAACCCCGACAAGAGGGTTCTCCTCCCCAGCCTCGGGGCGAGGTGCCCCATGGCTCAGATGCTACCAGTTGAGGAGGTTCGGTTGTGGAAGAGGAAGCATCCCAAGGTGCCGGTAGTGCTTTACGTGAACACGCTGGCAGAGGCGAAGGCTGAGTGCGATGTCTGCTGCACCTCCGCCAATGCCGCAAAGGTGGTGAATTCCCTAGACTCAGATACCGTGCTCTTTGGTCCAGACCACAACCTGGCTTGGCATGTTCAGCAAAAAACCGGGAAAAAGGTCATCCCGATTCCGAGGAGGGGCTTCTGCCCAACCCACCTACTCTTTGCTGAAGGGGACATTCTGCTTTTGAGGGAGGAGCACCCGGATGCTGTGGTTGCGGTGCATCCGGAATGCATCCCAGAGGTTCAATCATTGGCTGACTTCGTTGGAAGCACTTCACAGATCTGTAGATACGCTAGAGGTTCGTCTGCAATAAAATACATTATCGCAACAGAAATTGGGATCATCCATCGCCTCAAAAAGGAAAATCCAGGGAAAGACTTCCTACCAGCCTACGAGGGCGCTGTTTGCCCAAACATGAAACTCAATACGCTAGAACGAGTCCACCTGTCCTTAAAGGAAGAGAAATATCCCGTAACCGTGCCTAAACCTGTAGCAAAGAAGGCTCGAAAGGCACTAGAAAGAATGTACTCCCTTGTCCCGTAAGTCGCGCACGTGTGGCGAATGGAAATTTCGGAGCAATGAAAATCGATGGACAGCGTGGTAGTGGATATCGACGACACCTTGGTAAGCACGGATCGGAGGAAGTGGGCTGTTTGGCGTCACATCCTCAATCGTGAAATTCCTCTCGAAACAATCGAGAGCCAGGGTTCACGTCAAGTCTTAGAGAGGTTTGCATCCGCAAACGAGGAGGCATGGAAGAGGTTTTAGAAAGCCCTGCTTTGCTGGGAAGAAATTGGAATTAAACTCCTCGAGTTCGATAAGCCCATACCCTACGCCGCCGAAGTTCTTCGTGGATGGAGTGAAAAATGTAGAATCGTATACCTTACCGGTCGAACGGAAAACATGTATCAGCTAACCCTAAATGAGCTGGAAAGGTTCGGCTTTCCAGTTAACGAGGTGGAGTTAGTGATGCCTGGAGATATAGATTTGGAGGATTATCTTACTTCAGCATTCAATGTCAGATCTCGACTTTTCTTTTCATTAACTAAGCAATACAGGGTTGTTAGGGTTGTGGACGACTATCCCAAATTCTTCGATATCTATCGTCAATTTGATGTACCTAATAGAATTGGCTTACTACGACCAAAGCGCTTCACACCACAAGAATACTTCACGCATGGCGCGACGAGGGTGATCAAAGAATGGAAACAACTCTATGAGGGTACATCATTGTAAATCTTCTATCATTCACCTCTCTTCTTTAACACGGTGGCGGAAAATCCAGCGCGCTTCAGCGTTAGGATGAAAGCGAACACTTGTATATTTCTCCATCCCCACTCCTTTCTGATACGGATAGGCTGGGGCCAGTCGAATTCCTCCGGAAACGCCTTTGACACCCTTTACCGGCTATGCGGTCAGTGACCGTCTTCCACGACGGGATTGTGGAGAGCCTCCCCGACGCAGGCTCAATGAAGGAGGAAGCCAACACCATTCAGGATTGGTAGCTCACATAGCTCAGGAAAAAACCACAGTTAATTTAACCTGTTTTACACCCTCTTCGCCGCCAGCTCTTGAGTTAGATTTCTAATTTCATCGGCATCGCCCTTAACCGCTATAGCCTCGAGGCAGTCCCGCTCGCTTAAATGAACATGCATGGAGGAGCAAACCACATGGCTATATTTATGCTGAGTGCCAGTCAGCGAGGCTTCTAAACCTTCAACCTCACGGTCATAAACCATCACCAATACACCCACCCTCGTTCCTTTCTGCTCTTGAAGCCACTTGTACTCAGTAACGAAAGACCTCACTGAATCCTGGACTGCCTTAGATCTATTGTCATAACCCATTTTGCTGATGGCTTCGTCGAACTCCCTTAGCAAGTCTGGTGGAAACGTAACACCCAAGCGGACAATCTTAGCCATAAGCTATTCCCGATGAATTTGTTATTATGCTTAATCATAAAGCTTTTATTGAGTGGTAACACTAATTACTAAAAAAGTGTTACAAATGATGCTGCATGGGTGACGAAACCGGAGGCAAGGGCAAACAAAGATAATTTAACACGCAAGACCTGATACTCATCAGTGTTTTAAACGCGTTATGGATCATACTTCATTTGACAATAGGTCCATTGGGATTTATGCTTTTCAAACTTCCGGTACTTTGTGACGTTGCGGCCTACTTTACACTCCTACTAGCCATGTGGCTCTTCAGAAAATTTGGAGGAGCAACAGTTGTGGGGATAGTTGGTTCGATGGTGATTGTTATCTTTAGACCGGGTGCCTTCCATATCCTTGGCTTTGCCGCATCGGCCATTCTTTTTGATGTATTATGTTTTGTGAATCGCTATAGACCCCCAACCAAGCCTCTAATATTATTGTTACCCTAATTATAACAATAGTCTCGGCCTATGTCGCTGGTGTCATCATAGGCTCTGTGTTTATGGCGGGGTCATTGAGTTGGGCCCTAACATTTTGGGGAGGCTGGCATGCCGTCGGAGGGTTGCTAAGCGTCCTAATCACCTTACCTGTAATGACAATCCTTGAAAGGACAGGTGTTCAGAGGTTAGTATATAAAGATTCATAAATGTAAAGCATTCACATTTTCATATGAGGTTGGCGATGCAAGACCTAAAAATTGCCAAGCTTAGGTTGAAGGAAATCTTACCCTCGTCATAGTGAAGAGGGGTAAGGTCATTCTTGAAACAGAATCTCATGGCATAATTGGTCCTCTGCAAGCCATTGATAGGCTCGGTGAGGAGTTGATGGAATCCTCTGTGGCGGACAAAATCGTTGGGCGAGCAGTAGCCCTGCTTTGCGCTTATTCTAAAGCGTTTTCTGTGTTTGCGGTTACGATAAGTAAAGAGGGAATGAGGGTCCTTGAAGATAACAACATATTCTATGAGATTGAAAACTGCGTCCCAAACATTCTTGATTATAAGAGAGCGGATGTTTGCCCCTTTGAAAAGCTTGCTGCCGGTTTTGCAAATCCAAGGGAGGCCTACGAAAAGTTAAAATCCTTTATAAATTCTACAAACTAGAATTGTAAGAACCTGTTAAAGAGAAATGTGTGAGTTTCGCAAAGGACTGGCGATATCCTAGCAAGATCCCCTCTTTTTTGTTCATTTGCGCATGTTGTTGTTTTTATTTCAAGGATTTATTTGATGGTTTGTGGTTGCTTCCTTGCTCATCACCTCCAAGGCTTGGTCAAGTCTTAGGGTTTTATTTTTCTTAGGGCTTTTTTGCTGTTAATGAGAATTGGATTTAAACCAGAACTCCAAACTCTCCCCCTAACTTCGAGTAGAGATACATTTTAACGAAATCCTCGTGTAATGTGACTATGATGAGGTTTTCTTTCATGGATAGATGGATTATCTCGCTGTTGGTGGCGCCTATTAGCCCGTACTCTTCAAGGGTTTCATAAGCCAAGCCTGCGTTTCTGAGAAAATTGAGAACGCTTGAGGGTACGTCTTCGTCTACGATGAGTTTGAAGGTCAAGGCGAAGCCTTCAGCTTTGGCTAGCACCTTTAATCGCTGCTTCGCCTTTTAAAACCTTGGCTGAATAGGTTAGGGCTGCTTCTAGATGCCTCTTTGTCAGCCTTGGGTACTCCTTGATTATATCACTAAAGCTTAAGCCAGCCGCCATCATTTCGAGCACTAAATCCACAGGTATGCGGGTGCCCTTAAACACAAGCCTTCCACCGTGCACTTCAGGTCTTGCTTCGATGAGGGCCATCCTTTCTTCCATACTTTATAACCCCCTTAAAGTGGGGGTTTAGCCATTCTGAAATTAAACGTTTTCATTTTCTTCTCGGGATTCCGCCATCGCAAGTTAATGTTGATATTGAACGTTTACGCCCTCACCAAAGAAATGCGCTATGCAAAACAGAGAGGGGAGGTAGACGCCCTCATTCATATGAAAAATATTGATAAGACACTTAAGCAAATAAGCTTCCACACGTTCAGACACTGGAAGGCCACGATGGGATATCACCAGACGAGGACATACTTCACGTCAAAGAGTTGCATGGCCACCGAAACATAAACTCGACGCTCATCTACACGCAGCTGGTCAACTTTGAAGATGACGAGTTCTACATGGCAACCGCTAAAAGCATTAAAGAAGATGAGGAACTAATTAAAGCGGATTCGAGTATATCATGGGGCAAGATGGGGCCAAAATCTATCGAAAACGTAAATGAACTAGAGTAAAGATTTTTAGGAAGACAAGTAACCGTAGCATGCAAAAGTATACGAAGTGCGCGAGAAGTGGTAGGAATGTGCGAGTTTACCGTGTTTATCGATGGGGAAATCGTGTTTAGAGACGTGATCTATGTGAAGACTGACGGAAACAAAGTGGTTCTTAAAGACGTGTTGGGTGTTTCTAAGGAGTTTGAGGGCTGTAAAATTGTGGAGATCGATGTGAGTTCGGAGCGCCTAGTCTTATCATCGATTTGAGCTTTGTAAGCATTTCACAAAGAATTCTTTGTTGTTTACACAGCCAGGATCTGGCGCTAATACATCTCCAAAATACCCCAGGGCCCTAGCTCTGCATCCCCCACAAACATATTTGTATTCACAGTTTCCGCAGTGTCCCTTCAGCAAATCCCTATCCCTGAGCTTCCACATCACCTCGCCGTGGCGCCAAATGTCTAGGAACGGTTGTACCTTGATGCTTCCAACCACCATATCGGGCATGAAAACGCAGGGGGTTACATCCCCATCTGGCTGGAGTGCGCAATAAAGCCTACCCGCGCCGCATCCGCCAATGAACTCCGCCAAAACCTTCAGGTTCCAAGAGGCGTGACCCACATAAAAGTGGGTTGGGGCAACAGCCCTTCCCTCTGACAGGGTCAAGCACACTCTAGCAAACTGTGGGGCCGTGCTCAAGATCTCGATTCCGCAATCCTCAGATTTTTTAAATAACAACCCCAGTAGCTCTTCCCTTTGCTCCGGGGTGATATCCAAATCAATGATGTTCTTCGCTCTCCCAACAGGGATAAAATTGAATGCGATGAACCTCCTAACACCCATATTCCTCGCCAGCTCTATCAATCTTGGAATTTCAGGCATGTTCAGCTTCGTTACAGCTGTGGCGACACAGGTGAAGAATCCCTCCTCCACGCAATTCTTAATTCCATTCAAAGTTCTCTCAAAGGATCTGGGTATGCCCCTAAAACCATCGTGAATCCCCGGCGTCGCCGCATCCAAGCTTATTTCTACGTAATCCACACCACATTCCTTCAGCTTCCTCGCCACCCTAGAGGTTATCAACGTTCCATTTGTGGCAAGAGCGATATACATCCCCCTCTTCCTCGCCTCCATGGCCACCTTGTAAAAATCCCGTCTCATGAGGGGCTCACCGCCGGAGAAAGCGATTGAAACCACCCAGCCTCAGCGAGGTCCCTTACAACGTTTAGCCTCTCTTTGGTGGTCAATTCATTTGGTGTGGGCCTATCTGCCCTTTGATAGCAGTGCTTGCATCTCAGGTTGCAGGCATTTGTGTAGTTCCAAACCACAAGGAAAGGTGCGCCCAAATATTGAGGTCTCGTCACGCCATACATACCAATACCGGAGAGGACGCTCACCACTCCTCTTCTCACGGTAGGATCCTTAAAATAACTTCTAAGCCTTTCTAAATCGACCTTGAAGGTTGCCCCGCTGAGTCTCAGGATGGTGGCTACCATCAATGAGTAAACATGGCAGAATGCTGTCCGTGGCGTATCTTCGCCTGCAAAAATGGTCAACGCATGCTCCATTTCCTTCTTCTGGGAATCTCGACAATTTTTTAATCCCACGTGTAAAAGGTTGTGGGAGAAGGGATTGTCCATCACAATTTTAAGGACTTTTAGGGTATCGATGATCATCTAGATGTCCTTCCATCAAGTATGACCATCTAGAGTTTTCAAAAGCGGGGAGGTATAAAAATGTTTATGTTAGATTTGTGCCCCAAGGATGGACGATAAAGCGAATAAAGCAAAAGTGATTCCCATGATCATATGATAAAACCATAGAGTTTGGGTACTATAAACCATACTTCTTAGCAATATTTACTAACCCACCCATACCAAAAAATGGATAAACTTAGATTTTGGCTGGCACATGGAACTTCGGGACAACACGTCTTTGCATCCAAAGATTGAAGTTAACTAAGCAGCTCGTCATTTCTCAGGCAACATCTTTTTATGAAAGCCCTCTCTAAGCGCCGATCGGACAATGTCCCGGATACATTCCCCACGACTTGAATAAACCCCCGCCTCAATGAGCTTATCGATGATCTCAACACAGCGCACTGGCAGGCGAATGGTGAACGCCACGCTTCTTTCAACCTTTTTATAACTCATTTCTAACCACTTCAATATTAAATTGTATCAAAACGGTTATAAAATTTTGCAAATCTTGTTCAAGACGGTGAGAGTCACTTGAGCAAGAGAGGGACCATGTTCCTTGTTTTGACAAGCATGTTCAGTGCCATGGCGTTTGCCTTAAGAAAGTTTGAGATTTTGGTTGTCCGTATGCCGATTCCTCCACTCGTAATGGATTTGAGGGGTGTGCCCGTCTTTATTGGGGCCTGCTTAGTCCCCCCTCATTACGCTTGGTTTATCGGCTGGGCCGCCAGTGAATTTGATTTGCTGCTTGAGTTTGGAGTTGATTTCACGGGATGGATACCCGCTTGTGTTGCTTGCTCCCTGTTTTATAAGCGCCTTAAAAAACCACTAGGTAAGTATCCAATTTTAAATCCCTTAGTAGCAATGTTTCTAGGACAAACGATAGGTAACCTATGCTTTTTAATCCCATTCATGTATTTCTACTTCAAACCCCTTAGTCAAATTCCCACCGTGCTCGCTATTCTGTTTGCCAGGACCATGCTGACCTTTGCAGCGGCAGCCCCAATAATGCATGCTATTGAAAAGAGACTGGGCCATTTGATAATGCGATGAACTCAAACAGTGCATCCACACTTTAGCCTTGATTCTGATCAGTTCCTCTATGCATAAATACGCATTGTTTTTAAAGTGTGGGTAAACTTAGGGCTGGCGATGAAAAGCGAACGTAGATGGCAAGTGAACTACCCACTCCAAGGCATGTGGACTTCCATCCTCATCATCAGACTCAAGCTGTCCATAAGGATGGTTCTGGGCTGGCCTAATGGAGATTTTGAACAGATGTATGATGATGGAGCATAATCACTTCATAGGCTGAAGAACTAAAGCTAATACTAGCAAAAAAGTGCAAGAACTTGCAACTATAACGCAGAGACGTAAATGATAGGCGTTCCATCGATGGTGATTGATTTAAATAGTTCCAACATGATAATGGTGAGCGGAGAGACTGTTCATGGATACCTCAGAGCGAAGGGTGGTGGGCTCCCTCTTGCTGATGTCCGGTTTAACCCTCCTCACCCTGGGATTGTATACAGGGCAGCTGAGCCTGGTTCTGGAAATCGTGAGGAAAATCTTCGAAACGGCCATTGCACCCCTGACACTCTAGTATTGATATGTAAACAACTGATTCTTTAGGCTCCTATCGTGTTGAATGGAGAAAAGCCAACCCGTCGATGTTGCGTGACCGACCCACATCTTCAAGGCAATGGATCCAGGAGCCACATTGGGTAGTAAAAGTGGGCTCAGGCAAATTCTCGTTTGACGAGTTCTTTCAGTATGTTCGTGGTGGCTGTGGTATGAGTGCTGTGAGGTTTCGGTGCTTTTGTAAAATACTCGGAAGCTAAATGTTTGGCTTGAAGACCTCTCCTATCCTTCGGGAGGTTTCTGGGTCTATTTTTCCATATGCTTCCATTAACGCAAATGAAGCGGCAAGTTCGGCATATGCGTTGGCTAACCTCCCAAAAAATGTTTCTTTATCTTCACCCCTTTCCCTGGCTGCCCTTAAAGCCTCTCTCAAAATTTCCCCAGCCTTCTCCATCGCAAGAGCAACTTTAGTCAAATCCATCGCCAAAAATGGTAAGGGCGGTAAGGTCATTTAAGGTTTTGCGAGCCCTTAACACTATTGCATGAAGCAAGTGTCATCACAGGAATTCCCGTCTCCGCAGAAGGCAAAAACATCTACTTCGATCGCGCTCGATAGGTAAAAGTTGGCTTGAGCTAAAACTACCTACGGAACGCCAATTGCTTCTAGATCAAGTAGGGGAGACTTCCTTCATAATGTCACTATCCTTATTAATTTAGCACTCAACATTAGTGCTGAACGAGTGGTTAACAGATGCAATCTGATCTTGTCCGGATTTTAGGCGTGGTTTGTGCCTTAGCGCGCGCTATGATAAACCCCTGATCGATGGAATTATCCCTGTAGATGATCGGGAGAAGGTTCGCGTCACTGCAATAAACACTGGCGCTCCGCACGCCGTCGTTTTCGTTCCGAATGTTGAGACGATAAACGTCAATGAAATGGGTCGTCGGATTCGATCCCTTACACATATTTTCCCGCTGGGCACAAATGTTGACTTCGTTCAGGTTGAGGGAGAATGCCTAAGGCTGAGAACCTATGAGAGAGGTGTGGAATGTGAGACCCTCGCTTGTGGCACAGGCGCCGCTGCCTCTGTCGTCGCCTCATTTTTAAAAGGAGTGATACGGCCTGTGGAACGAGCCCTTGTGCACATGCCAGGAGGAACCCTGGAAGTAAGGCTGAAAACCGAAAAGGAGACGCTTGTGAGGGTCTACCTTAGCGGCCTGTTGCCATATCTTTTTGGGGGTGAACTAGATTGGAGTGAAGGAGATAGCTCCCGTTATTCGGTAAATATATCGCATGCGACCAAGTCCTCGTAGGTTTCTCTTCTTCTCACCACCTTTACGATTCCGTTGTCAACCATGACCATTGCAGCTCGAGGTCTAGAGTTGTACTGGCTTGACATAGAGAAGCCATAAGCCCCAGCATCAAGCAAGGCTAATATGTCCCCATTTTCTATCTCCGGAAACATCTGATTATCCCCAAATACGTCTGCTGACTCGCATATGGGTCCTCCTACATTGTAGGTTTGAGCTGGTTCTCTTAAGGCCTTGTTGGCAACCACCATCCTGTGTTGGGCGCGGTATAAGGCTGGTCTAAGGAAATCATTCATACCCGCATCAATAAGAGCCCAAGATACATCGCCGACTTTCTTCACGTAATTAACCTGAGAAACCAGTATGGACGAATCTGCTACAAGATATCTCCCCGGCTCAGAAATCAAGGTGGGTTCGTTAAGCCCGTATTCATTGATTTTATCCCTAACTACGGGGATAATTGCAGTTGCGTATTCCTCGGGCGTTAACGCCCTACTCGTCTCACCATATTTGATCCCCAGACCACCCCCGAGGTCTATACACTCAATGTCCACGCCTAACTTGTTTTTTAATAGACCCACAAAGTCAAGAAGTTTGATGACCTCTTGCCTAAATGGCTCGATTTCTGTGATTTGCGATCCTATATGCGCGTGAACACCCCTAAAAACCAAATGATCCAACTGATTAGCTGTCTCAAAGGCCTTGAATGCTTCATTTACATCGAGTCCAAACTTATGCTTTTGAAGACCTGTGGAAATGAAATCATGGGTTAATGCAGGAATGTCCAAGTTAAGTCGAATACCCACAGGAGTTTTTATTCCAGCCTTCATAGAGATTTCATTCAGTCGATGAAGCTCCTCGATGGATTCCACGTTGATCAATCCAACCTTAAGATCCACCGCCATTTGAAGCTCGTCCAATGATTTGCTGACACCATTGAACACGATCTTATCAGGCTTAACTCCAACAAGAGAAGCAATGTATAATTCGCCGCCTGAAACAACCTCTGCTCCAGCCCCCTCACGTTCCAGAACCTTGCACACCGCAAGATTGGGGTTCGCTTTGTAGACGTAGCAAATAAAAACCTTAGGATAGTGATTATGGAGGGCTCTGAAAAAGCGTCGATAATTCTGGCGAATACGCTCAGCGTTCACAATGTAGAGGGGCGTACCATATTCCTTTGCCAATTGAACAACGTCCATACGCCCTATCAATAAATGTCCATCGTCACCTATGTCTAAATGTCCTCGGCTAACAAAACCCATGAAACCTCCCCTCATAGTAAAATTGATCATTACCCTTAAAAGTTAGTGACTAAAGATCTCGCGATTCTTCCGCTACCTTTACGCTCTGACCTGCTGAATCTAGTCTAGCCCTCTCTCGTTGTTTTTTCATGCATCTTCTCTAATGTCCAGCGGATAGTGGACTTAAGTTCTCTTGATCGGTCTGGCATGATGTTTCGGATGGTGATTTCGCGGAGTATGTCACCCTCTCGAACGATGTTGTAGGAGAGAATTTTGTCTGGGGTGATCTCACCCGTCCGGGCGGCTTCTCGATCCTTCTCCTGCATCTTGGCCAGCACCCTATCCACAAGGAAGGCCATGAACGGTGGAGTGTTGATATTGAACTCCTTATCCTCCGCGAGCACAATCCTCATAGAATCTAATCCAATGTACAAATTTGCTAACAGCTCGCCAGTCACCGTCTTTAAAGGGACAGCTCTTTCATACTCTACAAGGGGAGGCGGAGCAACCTCCAGCGGTTTGGGAGGTGGAATCGCCTCAGCGGGCAGGGTTGGCTTTATGATCTCTGCCCTCTTGAACCCTCTTTCTAGCAATGCGGCGTCGATGAACTCAAGTAAAGCCCTTAACCCCTCCAGCTCGGTTTGCGTTTCTTGAATGCGCTTTTCCAAAAGGGTTCTAAACTCAGTCATGCGTTTTATTTTCCCCTCTTCCCTCTCCTCCCCAGCCATTCCTCATCCCCTATGATAAAGAGGTCTGTGTTCCTTATCAAGGCTTCTTATAAGTTGTTCTATTCCGTCTTCAGGTGACGAGTGATAAAAGGGTCTAGGATTTTTCGGTGGTGCGTCTTCTAAGAATGGATTAAATAACTCATTCCGTTTAAATAAACCGTATGCAGGCAGTTAAAGCGGTGCAAATACCCTACCAACCTACAAATGAGGTTCTTAGGTTACTTAAGCTCTTCAGAGATATGGTTAACCACTGTGTCAGAGTCGGATTAGAGAAGAACATAACCTCAAGGTTTAGACTATCAAACGAGGTTTATCATGGGCTAACTAAATATAGGTTACATACATGGTATTGCCTTTCAGCCATTGAGGTTGCCACGGCAATCTTAAAGAATTATCGGAAGGCTGAGAGGAAGAATCAAAATATTAAGCGACCCTACGCTAGGAAAGTCATGGCTAAGCTTGGAAATCAAGCCTACAAGGTAGTCGGTGACAAGCTTAGGATTCCAATTAAGCCGAGACGGTACTTCTATGTCAAACTGCATAAAAGAGCGTTAGAGTCCTTGTCAGATTCTACGCTCAAGTTGGGCTCCATAACCTTGACTGCCCTGCAAGGTTATGGTGGTTTTCTCGAAGACTCCTGAGATTACGGAGCCTAGGGGATACGTGGCATATGACACCAACGAATGTTCAATAGATGGAGTAAGCATGGAAAATGGAAGACTTACGATCAAAAGTTATGATCTATCAAATATCTGCGAGGTTAGACACAGCTATTTTGAGCGGATTCGAAAGACCCAAGCCAAATACGCCAAAGATAGACGAGTAACCAAGAAAATTCAGAGAAAATTGTTCACTAAACAGAACAACAAGGTCAACTCTATACTCCACGAGGTCAGCTTAGAAATAGTTAAACAAGCAAAGTGGAAGGGGCAAGCATAATCCTCGAAGACCTCAAACACATCCGTAAAGCCATTAACCGAAAGATTCTGGGCATTAACAAAATTAATGGGGAAAGTTCAGCAAATCGGCAAACACTCAAAAAGGCTGAAGAGGCAATTAAACTCCTGGCCGTTCAGAAGGTTGCAGTCGTTTATCCAGTATAAGGCTTTATGGGAAGGTATAAAAGTCGTCCATGTTAATGCCCGCAACTCCTCTAGGGTTTGCGCGATATGTGGGTGCGTTATGCAAGACCTGAAAGCAAAAGCCCTGGGGTGTTGTGGGACAGATCGCCACTTAAACGCCGCTTTAAACCTCTTAAAAAACTCAAGATGAAACCTTGCGGTTCAAGGTGGATCGCTCCGCAAATGTAGCCGTGATCGCTCCCTTAAACAAGGACGTGAGCAAAAGCGGAGAAGTTGCGTCTCTCGAATACAACATTCAAAAATCTAGCCATCATCTATCCCTCGAAGACACAACAGAACCTTGTAAGTTATTTATGAAACAACGCTTCATGTTTGATTGAGCGCCGAATGTACGATTTTAATCTCCTCGT
>LIHJ01000036.1:6878-10475 GCA_001399805.1 Candidatus Bathyarchaeota archaeon BA1 | reverse complement strand
TTTCGCAGTTTCGCATACAAATGCGCAGGTGATTTGCCTGAGATCGTATCTCTTCCCTTCAAAGATGAAGCCGTGCTCTGCGTTTGGTCCAACCCCGGCCCTAGCGGCGGCGTCTGGTTTGTCGATAGAACTCAGGTACGAGACGACCTTCCCTTTTCCTTCGTCACCCCAGAAACCGCCACAAACTATCGTGCATTGCATAATTATCCACAGCCCTTTCAACGTGACGCCTTTTTGCTCTTAAATTTTGCCGTTACAAAAGTATCAAAATTGCTAAGGTGTCAGATCGCCCGTCGAGTCTTATCACAGCTTTAGGCTCTAATGACTCTCGTGCTCATCATTCAATTAAAATTGAGCACGTAGTGACTTAAGACCTTTTTGCTGAAAGTTCACGGATATCGACTTTCCATAGAATGAATACGAGGCTTCACGACTCCGACTTCTAGAAATCGTTATTCGTGGCATATGAACGTCTCTGTTGACATCACGCCGGATATGGCCCTTAGCTTATCTTGGGTTAGCGACTAAGTTGTCTTAGGTCTTTAACTTACATGTCGGCAATACATCGTAACGCCCTAGTCCCTAATCTCCACGATTCGAACGGTTAGAGTTCTTCTGCAGGGAGGGCTCCCAGGGTCTCGGTTTTATACACCGCGGGCTTTGCCACTCGTAGGATGAACTCTTTGGCCATTTGAAGGTCGGGAGCCTCAAAGAGGATGGCCCCATCGTAGCGTCCAAACAAGAAGTAGACTCCGTGGATTTGGATGCCCGCGGGTGGGGCTACGGATCTGATTCTCTTGAGGAAGCCGGGTTGATCTCCGGCTCTGCCTGGAAGAACCTTCATTAAGGTTAGAAACCACACCCTCATCACCTCCAGCGAATCGAATTATGGGGTTGTTGGCTTAAAACTCTATTTTTTAACCCTAGAGTTAAATTAAATTTTCTAGCTTGTGTCACCGAGTGTCCCTTCTGCTACATTCAGATACGCGACGCATTGAGTAAGTTTGGTTATCAACAAATCAAAGTCTTTAATGTAGCAGATTTGCTGGCCATGTCCTATAAGCAAGGGGTACAGTTTAGATGGTTAAGGCTTACAATCTTATGGTATGCAAAGGAATCTAACGTCGATACGTGACGCAGATTTGTTCATATGCGGTTGTGAATATTCGTCTAACCTCTCCGAATGTTTTCTCTAAAAGTTTCTTGAGCTCTTTGGGAGCCTAGTAGTATTTGTAGACTTGGTATTGTTTCCCAGCTGCGAGTCTTGTTTGCACCTGTCCTCTTCCGCCATCCTGTCCTCTCCAATAACTGTCTGAAATGATAAGCCAACTATCTCTTCGTACAAACCCCTTTACTTCCCGCAAAAACTCTTTACGCTCCACGTGAGGAATGTGGGCGATAAACCAGTTTAGCGTTACTCCGTCAAAGGCTTCGTCCTTAAACGGCAGATGGAAACCATCACCTTGAACAGGAAAAACGTTGTGCATGACGCCCTCCCTGCAATGTATGCACCCTTTTTAGCCAATAAAAACAACCATCTGCCAACACCGCATCCAATATTATAATAAAATGGCCGATTTTGCGGCTTCTAACAAAACTTGAGCAACCATTTCATAGCCCTCTCTATATTTTTCTTCAGCCTTCAAGGGTCAGGAATTGGTCGTAAAACTTTTCATAATCATCCGCCCAAGCTGCGTAGTAGTCAATCGTGGTTATCATTCATCGATTTCCTCTAACCTTTTGAGAGGCTTCCTTTCCTTTATGATCGCCATTCTTTATTTCATTTATGTATGGTTACTGAAGATGAAGCACTGCGCATCCGTCGAGTCACTACACAACAAACAAACATTATGGAAGTTCCCAAAACTGTCAAAATTGATTCAATAAAGACTCTCATAGTGGCTTCTTTCAAAAGTAGAGCCCAAATATTACTGCAAAAAATGGAGACATAGAAAGAATGGGGACTGCACGTGAAGCTTGAATTCACCAATCATATCTACCACATCAGCACCAGCTACTTGCGAAGCTCATCACTATTAGTAGTTTCATGCACAAAAACTTATCTTTCTTGTTGAAAATTCAAAGAAAAGTCTTCGCAAATGGGCGAAAAGTTTTCTATTTCTTGCGTTTACATATAACAAACGGTGGTAAGATGTCGGTTACGCTACGGGATGCTCAAAAACTTTCAGCTAAAATCTTTACGAAGATAAATGAAAAACTTGACATGATGAAGGGAAGGGGTGGAATTCTTTTGTTATCGTCGCAGATATTTTGGAAGAGGCTGGTGAGGTGGCATCAATCGTTAAGGTATTAGAGGGATATAAGCCACCTGAAAAGCCGAAAACGAAGGAAATGCTTGCCACAGAACTTTCAGATATGCTTTACGCAATATTTGTGTTAGCCGAACATTATAACATTGATTTAGAAAAGGATTTTTAAGGACCGTTAATGGCTATATATCCAGATTTTTAAGATGATTCGAATCAGTCCCATAAAATTTAGTTAGCTAACAGGAGGTTATCTAACAAATCCAATTCTACTCTCCTGAAAATTCTTTTTGTGTCACTCTAAAGGCTTCTTAAGCGTAGCTAACAAGACATATCATGTTTAAATACGCGTCCTAGAATAGGATGTAACGGGGTAGAGACATGACAAGTATAGCCATGCAATTACACAAAATTTATGAGGAATTGGTCAAGGTAGCTGATGAAGCAAGGACTAAAGGCTATAAAGAGGAGGAGTGGTTTAGGCGGGTAGGCGAAGCTGCTGAACGCATCACAGGGGCATTAACCTTAATGAGAATATATGGCGAAATAGATCCGGAGGAATTCAAGGAAATAGAGAAAAGTCTATTCGGCAAGTAATGGTCCATTTTCATTCCCATAGTTGTCCAATCCTTCCTTTTTCTTTCGCACCATCTACGTTTATAGCACATAGATTTCTTAAATTAAGTGCCCCAGTCGATTGATCTAGATCATGCTATAGTAATCGCTCACTCTTAATTCCGATAAGTAGAAAAACATCGTGGATCGAGAGGCTAAATGAAATGTTGATGGGGGTCCCATGAATAGAGGGCGGTCTTGTTAGTGGGGTCCTACCTCTCGTTTCACGGCGCAACTCGGTTTCACACCTCATCCTTTATAAAAAAATAAATCCTTTGTTATGATTACATTAGGCGTGGTGGATGAAGACCTTGGATGTCTTCGAGGCAATAAAGGGAAGAAGAAGCATCAGAGCCTTTACCAGCGAGGAAGTTTCAGAGGAGGAAGTTGGCAGGTTAATAGACGCCGCTAGAAGGGCTCCATCAGCCGGAAACATTCAACCTTGGGAGTTTGTCATCGTGAGGGATGCTGAGATAAAGCGAAAACTCTCAGTGGCTGCATTGGATCAAAGATTTATCGAGGAGGCACCGGTTGTGATCGTTGTTTGCGCTGACGAAACACGATCAGGTTGGGGGTATGGCAGCCGAGGCGCGACCCTCTATTGTCTGCAGGATACGGCTGCAGCCACACAAAACATGTTGTTGGCTGCTTATGCTTTGGGTCTTGGAACGTGCTGGGTGGGGGCGTTCCGTGAAGATGAGGTCAGAAGGGTGCT
>LIHJ01000036.1:4961-6812 GCA_001399805.1 Candidatus Bathyarchaeota archaeon BA1 | reverse complement strand
AGGAGAATTTTAAGGAGGCGGGTGATTGAACGAGAAACCAAAGGGACTGAGGAAAGTTGCCGCGGCTGCAAGCGACTTTCTCATCACGGTAGAATGATCATAATAGGCATCCTCGCGCTAGCCACCTTTATCGCCAGGCTTTCTTGGCACAGCCACATCCTTTGCGGCTTGGGCGATTAGCGGACAACCAGTCAGACTTGAGCATGCAATTTTAATATCTCTGCGCGCTTTTATTTTAATGCGAAGGGCGTTCACCATGAGATACTCGCTCATCGCGGATGCTTACGAAAAAATTGAAGCCACAACAAAAAGGCTGGAAATGACCGACTACTTGGTGGAGCTTCTCAAAGAAACTCCAAGAGACCTGATCGACAAGGTTGTTTACTTGACGCAGGGAAAACTATACCCTGACTTTGTTGGAATTGAGATCGGCGTTGCAGAGAAACTAGCCATACGAGCGGTTGCCAGAGCAACAGGTCGCGACGAAAAGGAAATTGCAAAGGATTTGGGAAAAACCGGAGACCTAGGCGAGACAACCCAGAAATTCTTGGAGGAGAAGGCCCAAGTCACGTTGTTTCAGGAACCGCTGACCGCTCAAGCGGTGTACGAAACCCTTGACAAGATGGCAAAGACAGCGGGCCCAGGGTCCATGGAGCAAAAGATCAATCTTCTGGCTGGGCTCTTGACCAGCGCCACACCCAGAGAGGCGAAGTACATTGTTCGAACGGTCACGGGCAAATTGAGGCTGGGAATCGCTGACATGACGGTTCTCGACGCTCTAGCTATCGCGTATGGCGGTGGGAAAGAGGCTCGGAAGGGTTTAGAGAGAGCTTACAACATTTCATCCGATTTGGGTAGGGTGGCGAAAACCGTTGTAGAGAAGGGGATGGAGGGCGTTAGAAGGTTTGAGGTCTCGCTTGGGGAGCCCATCAGGCCCATGCTGGCTGAGAGGCTAAGCTCTCCCCACGAAATCCTTGAAAAGCTTGGAGGAAGATGCATAGCCGAGTTCAAGTACGACGGGGAGAGAATCCAGGCCCACAAACGAGGAGATGAGATTACTCTCTTCTCTCGGCGCCTCGAAAATATCACTCGTCAATATCCTGACGGAGTCGAATTGTTCACGAAATATGTGAGGGCGAGGGAGGCCATCATTGAGGCAGAATGCGTTGCCATCGACCCCGACACGGGTGAAATGAAACCCTTCCAAGAGCTGATGCATCGGAGAAGAAAATACGGCATAAAAAAAGCCATGGAAGAGTATCCCGTTTCGCTCTTCATGTTTGACGCTCTCTATGTCGACGGAAGGGACCTAACCCTAGAGCCATACCCGGTTAGACACCAAACTCTTATGAAGATC
The DNA here is from genome assembly GCA_001399805.1 of Candidatus Bathyarchaeota archaeon BA1. The sequence continues at coordinate 5,455 of LIHJ01000036.1, read as the reverse complement.
ATCGAACAGAGTGACCGAGTTAGGGTGGCGGATTACCTCATCACCGACGACCCAGATGAACTGGAGCAGTTTTTTGAGAGAGCCATAGAGAGCGGATGCGAAGGGGTAATCTGCAAATCCGTAACCGAAGATGCGGTTTATCAGGCGGGAGCGAGAGGGTGGCTCTGGATAAAGTACAAACGAGACTATAAGAGTGAGATGACTGATACCGTCGACCTCGTGGTGGTGGGGGCCTTCCATGGGAGGGGGAAACGAGCGGGAACCTACGGCGCTCTACTCCTCGCCGCCTACGATCCAGACGAAGATGCCTTCAAAACGGTCACCAAGTGCGGTACTGGGTTCACCGACGAAGACCTCGGAAAACTCCCCAAAATGATGGAGAAACATCGAATACCCCACCGACACCCAAGAGTTTCTTCTACCCTGGAGGCGGACGTGTGGTTTGAACCCCACGTTGTCATCGAAGCCATTGGAGCCGAGATAACCCTCAGCCC
>LIHJ01000036.1:0-4941 GCA_001399805.1 Candidatus Bathyarchaeota archaeon BA1 | reverse complement strand
GCCATGAATGTGATACGGGAGGGGAGCGGACTAGCCATTAGGTTTCCACGTTTCACAGGAAACTATCGGTTAGACAAGTCCGCTGAGGATGCAACGACCGTCAAGGAAATCATCGAAATGTATCAGGGCCAGCTGAAAAAAGTGTCTTGATAATGAAACAATTTTCTCTTTTGATGATAGTGCACTCACTATCATGAAGCGAGAATGCACACATCAATTCCCAGTTTTCTTTCGCTACATGTGCACGGACGCGTCACAGAACTATTTATTATTAGGAGCCCTTGGCTAACCCTCCGCTGAGTAAACGATCGAGTCCCGCAGCCCCTGTTTTAACCCGCTCCTATGTTCCGGGTTGGTTTATTTCCCTCATCTTCAGGATTTTGAGGACCTCCTCAGATTACCTTCATCGTCGCAGCATGCGTGCGTCCACGCGATAATGAAGCAACTTCAAAGGCTAGGAGTATCCTTTTTGTCCAGCGTATGGCGATTGTCCAGACAATTGAGTCTGCCAAGAGCGCTATGCCTATGCCTTTCTCCTCAAGAAATTTATGATATTGGAAAAAATTTCCGGGTAGAATATCAAGCAATTAGGAAGCAGGCACAAATCATCAAGAAACTTGGCGGTATAGTCGCGACTAAGCCCGCCACAATAGTCGCGGCTATTGAGCCAGCTCAGCAAGCCATGCCTATGGAGAGGATTGTCAAACTTTTCACAACGGCTTTTGAGCAGATATGCGGGTTGAAAGAGGTCGATAAGTCAGTCTTGAGCACTTTCGCTAATTTTCCAAGCTGCCAAGACTATGCGCCCTTATTAGCGAGCTATGAAAAGTGGGCACTTGCTACATTTTTGAGTTGCTCCATAACAATCCCCTCAGAACTATAGACCGCGCCTACGCGTTTGTCCCACTCGCCCTTCGAGTGGTTGACGGCCTCGTGGTTGTAGCCAGCCCCACCCAAGCCTAGGTATGTCCTGAAACAGTCGGTGTAGATGGTTGACCCCTCGGAGACATGCCTCTTCAGGCCCCTACGCATAGGCCTTCTGCCAAGACCTTGATGCGATGTCTGTTATTCCTCCCTTTCAGGCCAGAAGTCACGTAGATTTCCTCGGACTCCGCGGCTCCATCCATCTTAACTGGCTGTGCCTCCTTCCTGAGGCTGAGCATGAGCCTCTTCAAGGCCTTGAACGTGGTCATGCAGCTCCGGACAGTCTTCCTTTATCCAACCTGATCCGCGCCGGTCTAACCAAAAGACCTGGTTTCTTTGAAATCAAAGATTATGAAGGCTAACGATTTAGAAGACTTAGTTGTGGAAGGTGTCAAATACAATTTAGAAACGTCACATTCGGAGGAGGAGTGTTAACATGGTAATGAGGAGACCCCATGTGACTCCCCATGTAACGTAAAAGAACCATTTAAGGTCATCAATTCGCTTGTCGACGTGCGCCCTTAAATCGTCGATTCTATGGTTAACAGTGTCAATCCGCTTAGAAAGTTCTTCTAACCTACCCTCGATTCCAGCAGTTCTTTCGCGCAGCTCACTCAAGTCTGCTTCAAGCTTCGCCACACTCTTCTCCAACCACTTTCCCCAACGTTTAACCACATGTAGATATTTAAACGTGTCTCACTGCTCTATAACTACTTCTACACGGGAACTCAGCGGCAAAACACTTATTAGCTCTAGGTCACGGGTGCTATTGGAGCTCATTGGTTAACGCTATAGCCTATTGGCGTTTTGGTCCAGAACTCTTAACCGTTATAGTTTTGTCTTTGAATGGAAATTGAATAATGTCCACCAAAGACGCCATGATTTTGCAGTTGCTTTTTTCATCGTTCGTTTCCCCAGTAGTTCTTTTTTCTAAAAGGGTGATACGTTCCATTCTTACCCTAATGTTGAACGGAGAATAATCCACACGATGTCTCATAGATGAGAGCAACGATGAAGCCAGCGGTGATGAATATGAGGAAGGGCAAATCATAGAGATCTGCTCTATGCGCGCGCAAACAGCCAAGAACTTACCAGAAAAAATAGAAGCTGGCGAAAAATCAGTCATATCAATGCTTGCAATCACCCAAGTATGCAGCTATCTAAAATGGAAAGAAAAGACAAAACACAATACCTCTCCCTATCCCTCCTAAAAGCGCTTACCTCACTACAAAAAATTGAAACACACAAGCTAGATTTCGAAGAATCCAGAAACATTCACTCAGAGCTAAGCCTCCCCTGGGTTACTGTGGGACGACGTAGTGATCGTAGCACAAATGAGAAGACTGAAAATAAAAGAAATATAGTTAAATGACGACTTTGACAAAATCCCACGATCAATAGAATATTCTAAAATTAACATCTCCTTTTCGTTTCCACCTTAACCTGACAAACAGGCGTCACTATCATGAAGCGACCCTCTGGTGTAGATTCAAACGTTAAAATGGCTCGCACTACTGACTTCATAATGTTAACCACATCAATGAGAGGAGAGATAATTAATACCTATCTTAAAAAAGATGTAGAAAAAGTGGGAGAAAAGGGCAAATAAAATCAATCATTCTGCTCAAAAGCCGTCGTGAAAAGTTTGACAATCCTCTCCATAGGCATGGCTTGCTGAGCTGGCTCAATAGTCGTGACTATTGTGGCAGGCATAGTCGCAACTATACCACAGAGTTTTTTAACCGTCTTGGCTTGTTTCCTAATCGCTTCGTAAGTTCTTTCCGGAAAAACTCCACTATCATAAATTTCTTGGACGGATTTGCCCCTTCGCTCATCCTTAACAGAAGCCCACTTGACAATCCTCCCATGGACATGGCTAGCTGGCTCAATAGTCTTAACTATTGCCGTGCGCTTATCTCAACTATACCACAGATTTTTAACCCATGGGCATGGCGTTCTCGGCTGGCTCTATTGTTTGGACAATGGCCGTGCTCATTGTCTGAACAAAAGAGCTAAGACTCCTGCTTTGTCGCGGATATCCACGCTGTCATAGCCTAGTCTCAGGGAAAGATTTGTTGCGATTAGTTAAGTTTTTATTTGTTTTCCCAATAATCTACAAAGTTTTTGTATATTCCCAGCTAAAAACTCTACTTAGCAACTGTTAGTGATACATCATAAATTTTTGGCGGCTTTCCATCAACCTCTTCCACATCATCTAAGCAATCATATCAACATAGGTCCAACGTACTCCAATTTTCTTTCTCTTACGTTCACCACAAAGCCTATTGCTAGGTCCCTGACACCTATTATAATGTCATCTCTGGCGCCGATTTCCCTTAGCGCATCCTTAAGTTCTTCTGAGAATTTAAACTTGACCACAGATGTTGATCCAACAGCTCTTCCATCCATTTCCAAGTACTTTACGTTTACCAGTTCACCTTCAACTTCACAGCATACCCCACGTAGCCTAACCTTTAGCACAGACCCTATGAGCTCAACTCCTATGTAGTCAGCTAAGGATTCGTCGATAACTGTAACAGCCGCACCAGTATCCACTAAAGCTTTCCCTGAAGTCTCGGCTTTTAAACCCCTTATCTTAAAATTAGCTAGGACGTATGAAACTTCCATTCCAAACCACCATAAACTCACTTCAATCAGCGCGCTAGTCCTGTTAGATATGAGCTAGGCTACATTTAGCCAAATTATGGGTTATTAAGGATTTCCATGAACTTTTAAATAGGAGAACGTAGGGAATGATACGGGAAGAATTTATAATGGTGAACCTATCTTTCGCGCGCTAGGTTTAATTATCACCCTAAGAACCGTCAAGCCTAACGGAAATCTCTCCGTCCTTTAAACCGATGCTCTTCCTGAAAAATGCTAGCAACACTAAACCTACCTCGCTTGTCAATGTTCCTACATCAATTACAGCTAACGCTTCTGTGAATGGAAACCCAAATATGTTAGCTTCGTGCGCTAACATCAGCCTAAAAAGCACAAACCTTACCTTAGTTTATAGGGCTAGAAAGCCCACTTTTTCTAATATTCCCTTCTTAGTGTTTGGTATGTATCCGGCATCCTCTATTGCTGAGACCCCTAGAATTATCTTTTCAGAGAAACCCATCAGCTTGAGCCTTCCTTTAACCTTTTCGGGAAATTTGCATACGAATAGTCTTCTGGGACCTACTTCAGCGTCTTCGATAACAATGTTACTAACGTCGGCAAAGCTGCACTTAACAACGGTGCCTAAGGTAACAATTTTTGCTTCACCAAAAGTCTTTAGCTTAAGCTCTTCAGCAACTGACTCATCAACGATTATGCCCGTAGCCCCTGTGTCAGCCAATGCTACATCGCTAAACACATTCTCTCTATTACAAACTTTGACCCTACCTCCCACATATATCCTCGATCCCCTCGTCAAACGTCCACGAGGACGCTTTAAAGCTTTCCCTTAAAGTTTTGTTATATATGCCAAAGTGTATAAGTTTTATTAATGGTTTCAAAATTTTTTCAACGTTCTTGCCAGTCCATTGCTCCATTTATGTTTTTAGCGTTTACTTGTAGCCTTTCTTGAAGTTCTCCTTCTTTAAGCTTTATTGTCAAGATGCCGCCTTTGGATCATATTTTAGGGTCGAATCCCCTAGCTAGGGTGGGAGGATGTCAGTGTAACAAAGGTAAAGCTTATATTGTGGGGGGGGGAAAAATAGTTTTCTAGTGGTTTTCTATGCCGAGGAAGTTTGCTTACTCACCCGTGAAGCGCGCGACGATAAGTGTGAGGCTTACGCCGAGCATCAAGGATACCCTTGTTCAGGTGGCTCACACTGAGGGGTTAGATGTCTCTGAGTGGCTGCGGGATCTAATCCTTAATGAGCTTAGGAGGCGTGAAGCTCTGCCATCAATCTCGGCCGATCTCAGGGGTGAAACGCTGAATGAGTGATAGGGTTCCTACAGGCATCTTGGGACTTGACAAGCTAATTGAGGGTGGCTTCCTTAGACACAGCATGGTCCTCTTAGCTG
>LIHJ01000015.1 GCA_001399805.1 Candidatus Bathyarchaeota archaeon BA1 | reverse complement strand
AAACTGCTGGGCCGCGAAATAGCCAAGCCCGACGAGGTTAGGCAAATCCTCGGGTTGAAAGGCATAGATAAGGTTAATTTCTAAATATTTTATATCATTTAATTAGGGAGATTAGGAAGGAGTAGCCGACCAAGAGTTCTGGGAAATCGTTGAAGAAATAACCGCGCGAAAACCTGAAAAAAGGCTTAGCCATAGATCGTCTTATTTCAATATCTTAGCAAGGTCGTTCCATTTCTTAGGCGACACCATGCATCAGGCCTAAAATTTTTTTACCCAAAAGCGTTTATACACTTTATTAAGATCGTCTTATCTGGGGATGAACAGAAAATGGAGATTTTAGAAGAGGGGAAGGGGGAGCTGTTGGCGTGGCGTGACCCTGACGAGCATCGAAGATGGATCTTAGAAAACAAGCCTAGAAGCCTTAAAGACAAGCAGATGAGCTTAAAGGAGGCGATCACTAAGTTTGTGCGCGACGGCGACTACATCGCCATGGGAGGATTCGGGCACATCAGAATTTCGATGGCCGCCATTTACGAGATAATAAGGCAAGGAAAACGAAATCTGGTTATGGCTGGAAAAACCGCTGTTCACGACGTTGACATCCTCGTAGCCTCAGGTTGTGTCAATAAGGTTGAGGTTGCCTACTGCTTCGGACACGAGCTTCGAGGCTTGTCGCCGGCGTCCAGAAGAGCCGTGGAGAGTGGACAGGTGAAGGTTGCGACCGAGATTTCGAATGCTGGATTCCAGTGGCGCTTTAAGGCGGCTGCCATGGGTCTCCCCTTTATTCCAACACGCGTGATGCTGGGCACAGACACCTTTAGGTATAGCTCCGCAAAAGTCGTGAGGGATCCGTTCAGTGGAAAACCCATATGCCTTCTCCCGGCGTGCTACCCCGACGTTGCGTTTATACACGTTCATCGATGCGACAAATATGGGAACTCCCAAATTGACGGCATAATCATCGAGGATTTTGAGCTCGCCAGAGCCGCGCGCAGGCTCATCATAACCACCGAAGAAATTATAGATGAAGAAAAAATTAGAAATGAGCCTTGGAGAACCGCGATTCCCTTCTACCTAGTTGACGCTGTTGTGGATGTACCCTATGGGTCCCACCCGGGCAACATGCCATACCTCTATTACTCTGACGAGGAGCACATGGCGGAATGGCTGAAACTCTCAAGAAATCCCGAAGGGGTGAAATCGTACTTCGAAAAGTATGTGTACGGCGTCGAGAGTTTTGAAGAATACCTAGAGCTGATTGGCGGAGTTAGAAAGCTTAACTATCTCAGGAAACTCGAGCTGCTCAGAGTGCCCTTGACAGCCCCTTGGGCAGAGAGGTGAAAGCGTATGAAAGGGAAAGTAGGATACACCACGATAGAGCTGATGGCATGCGCGGCTTCGAGAATTCTAGAAGACAAGAAATCGGTCTTCGTGGGGACAGGGCTACCAATTATAGCGGCTACACTGGCTCAGAAAACTCACGCGCCCAATCTATTCATAATTTTTGAGGCTGGAGGATTAGGACCGCAAATACCGATGCTCCCAATATCTGTGGGTGACTCGCGAACCTTTTACAGAGCGGTTATGGCCAGCAGCATGGATTACGTGATGTCCACGGGTCAGCTAGGCTACATGGACTATGGTTTTCTCGGAGCCGCCCAAATCGACATGTACGGAAACATCAACACCACGGTGATAGGTTCGCATGAAAGACCGAAGGTGCGCTTGCCCGGAAGCGGTGGTGCAAATGACGGCGGGTCACTATGCTGGAGAACGATCATACTCATGCAGCAAGACACACAAAGGTTTGTGGAGAGAGTTGACTTTATAACAACGCCGGGATATTTGACTGGTCCAGGCGCTAGAGAGAGGGCAGGACTTCCCGCCGGCACAGGACCATACCGAGTGATAACCCAGCTGGGTATCATGGGATTCGATGAGAAAACGAAACGAATGACGCTGCTTTCGGTACATCCGGGCGTAACCGTTGATCAAGTCAAGGCCAATACTGGATTTAGGCTTATAGTGCCAGATGAACCCTCGGTTACCGAGCCTCCAACCGAGGAACAAATAAGAATACTTCGAACAGAAATAGATCCGGCTGGAATCGTCATAGGACGAAGATAAATAGAGTTTGTTTAGTAACCAATCCATATGCTGGCCGGAAGGCGTCTCAGGTCGATGATAAGCCAAAGGGATAAATGATAATGTAGCATAATCTTGTGGATGAGAGAAAATGGTGATTGTGGACTTTCACCTTCACGTAGCGAAGTATCATATGTGGAATCCTTGGGTTCATGAATACATGAGAAGCATTAACCCGGGGGTTTATGAAAACTTTGATGAGTTCATGACCCCGAGGAACATCTTGACGCTTATGGATGAGGAGGGCGTGGATTTAGCGGTTATACTGGCGGAGGCTGCGCCCTTAACCACAGGGATGGTGGACAGCGAGTTTGTGACCGACTTCTGTCGTGAGGAAGAGAGGATGATCCCATTCGCTTCGATTAATCCGATTAAAGATCCGAATCCGCCGAAAACCTTGGTTAGGCTGGTAAAGGACCTGGGAATGAAAGGCTTGAAGCTCTTGCCGCCCTACCAACATTTCTACCCCAATGAGCCCGGTCTATACCCGCTTTATGAGAAAGCTCAAGAATTGAGAATTCCCGTCATTTTTCATACGGGTTCGTCGGTCTTTAAAAATGCAAAATTGAAATACGGTGATCCTTTGCACCTTGACGATGTAGCCGTGGACTTCCCAGACTTGGACATTATCCAGGCGCATGGGGGAAGAGGCTTCTGGTATGATGCTGCATTCTTCCTATCTAAGCATCACAAAAACATTTACATCGACATTTCGGGGCTTCCCCCACAAAATCTGTTGAAATACTTTCCAGACCTTGAAAAGATCGAGGACAAGGTGATTTTTGGCTCGGATTGGCCCGGAATCCCGAGCATCAGGAAGAACATAGAAGCCATTCAAAAACTGCCACTGGCTGAGGAGACGAAACGAAAAATCCTCGGAGAAAACGCCCTAAGGATACTCAAGCTATAACTCATCTTCACCAAGTTTTCCAGACAGAGGTGTTTTCTTTTTTGAAAGCACTTTAAAATCAATCTTTTGAAACGATTGCTAAAGCAATTCAGGGTGCGATTTTACCTAGAATAACACTTTTTTACTTTCTGAATTCTACTTCTTGAAGTGTACGAGGGTGAACATATTTCCGTCTGGGTCAACGAACGCAGCTGTTCGCCCGCCCCAGCGCTGATCCTTTGGCTCTATAACGAATTTGACGTCGTTCTTTTGAGATCTCGGTAGGCTTTATCAACATCATCGACAAGTAAAAAGATTTCCAGCTTTCCACCGGGTTCAAGACCAAGCTGTACTCCTCCAACGTTAAACTCTACATAGGTGGGCCATTTGCCTATTTTCTTAAGACCAAGAATATCTTGATAGAAAGATACAGACTTTTTTATATCTGACACACCAATAGTGATATGTGGTCCTTTTGATATGACCACTTTTCTTCATTACAATTCTCTCCTTACTATCACTATTACGGTATCACCAAAATTTATTACTTCGCGTTAATCGCTCAAATAATCATTCAATGCGCGCGCAGATCTAGTCATGCTCATATTCGAGCGAGCTTCCTATCTTTTCCTCTTCTTTGACCGGGTCTGAGAGAAATTTCTAAAAACCTTATATGCCCACTGAAGGTGCTCTTCATTCATAGGATCCTTTCCACACTGTTGGCGCACAAAGGCGTCCAGCCATGAAGGGTCGTCACAATAATAGATCAGTCCTTTGTTTTCTAGCGTATCATATCTGTACCCAAAACCACTTTGTGTTTCCCCGTTTCCACACTTATGTTATAGCTGAGAGAGTTGACGCCGTCCACCATGCCAAAAGCATTGAAAATGGCGCGCCAATGATATCAGGCTCTAGCCGCTCTCACATATGAGATGCATTTTCGTCTGTCTTTAAAATCGCTTTTGAAAGGTTGCTGAATATCCGCATGTCTGAGGCGTTTACAATGGGTATCTGCATCCCTTTTTCCACCTCAAAGACCCTCGCGTATTTGGGGAAGCTGGTGTAGCACACCTGACTTATGGGGAACTCCCTCCTTTTTATCTCGTGCTCAAAGGACTTTTCATATACCTCCACGCAGAGGAGGTAGCCGTCAACCCAATAAAGGCGACTCATTCCATAGGTGGCGGCGCACCATGCGAGGTCTTCAAGGGATCGTTTATCCGCCCCTAAAACGATGATCCTTTTGGTGGGGCTGATCTCCACATCCATATTGACGTCACTCCTTATAGTGTGTGTTTAAGATTTGTCTCACCCTCTCGGTGATCTTCGGTCCGAGACCATACACATCCTTCGCCCATCGATCCACGTTTATTAAGGCGTTCAGTGGGGTTTGGTAGGATTCGAGAATGGATATTGCCTTTTCTCGACCGATGTGGGGTAGGCTGGCTATGAAGAATATCTGAGCCTCGGCCAGGGTTTCGATCTTCTTTAGGGGATGCACGACGGGGACCCTCTTCTCCACGATCTGCTCCTGCCTAGACGCCGTATACAAGAAGTCTATGGTTTCCTTGTGGGTGGTTGTGTGAATCATGAAGACTCCTTGTTTTACCAGGGCGAACATGGCGCCCCAAACTGAGGCTGGCTGGATCTTGCTGAACCTGTAGATGATGGGGAGGTATCCCTCAATGAGGATGATGGGCTTGGGGTAGACCTCCTTCAGCCTGAATAGCTGCTCAAATAGGTAACGTCGAGTGAGTGTATAAACGAAGTCATGCACCGTTTTTCTCTCCACAGCGCATAGATCGGATAGGATGTAGTCGCCCTTCTGAAGAGCCTCTATCTTAATCTCAGCACCCAATTCTTTTAACCCCTTAACAATCTTAGGAGCCGCGCTGGCTTCACGACCATCCACGATGATCGTTGGTTGTTCGCCCTTTTCCTGTTCCTTGAGGTAGGGCAGCAGGGTTTCGATTCCAGACATGCTCCTTACTCCACTCCCGGACACAGATTCGATTAAACACCTGTTCAGCAATATTGAGAAGGGGTCGTTATTAATAAAATAAATGTGAAGGTTATCAATGCGGGTTCATAGCTTAATCATAAGTCATCGGGCTGACACCGAAGTTTTTAAGCGCTTCTCCTCAAATTTTTCATGATTCGTAGCATTCGCCACACAAGACCCGCTTAGCCTTTAGTTCCAAAGGGCAGCCTGCTCCGCAAACGGTGAGCTCTGGACATCCTCGACACTTCACCGGTGCATACTCCCTTCCCCTCAGGCTGTTACAAATGGGATGATTCCATATGGCACCCCAGTCGTCGGTGAGGATGTTTCCAACATTCTCAAAGAAGGATTGGCATGGGATCACGTCTCCGTCTGGCTCTACGCATAGAGTGATTCGAGCAGCGCTACAACACTTTATCCCCAGCCCCAGAGCCACGGGGTTTAACACGCAATAGTGGGTTGGCGTGTACCATGTGAACTGCATTCCATACTCTCTGGCATGATCTCGAATTTGCTTGAGAGTGGGAATCAGCTCCTTTTCATCCACCGCGAAGGTTGAGGCAACCCTTAACCCCTTGCCCGCATAAATCAAGCCGTTGCATGAGAAGCGTCGGACTCCCAACTCATAGAGGAAATCAACACTCTCCAGAGCGTATTGGAGGTTTTGGCGGTTAAGCGTCATGTTTATGCTGGTGTAGATGGGAGTTTTAAGAAGGTTTTGGATACCAGCAACGGTTTCGTTCCAGCTCCCAGACACCTGGGTGATGCCATCGTGAATCTCTGGCTGATGGGACTCTAGGGTCACCTGCGCATAGTCGAGCCCAGCGGCAACAAGCTGTTGAACGTAGTTGAAATCCTTTAGTTTTCTCCCATTCGTCACCAAACCAGTAACGAGGCCTGTCGCCTCAGCATGAGTGACAATATCCACCAAATCCTCGCGAATGGTAGGCTCGCCACCGGTGTATAGGATCTGAGGGATGCCGAGATCATAGGCTCGATCAATCACCCTTACCCAGTCCTCGGTGGATAGCTCTCTGGAAACGGTGGCGGTCCCGCTGTAGCAGTGGACACAGTGGTTATTGCATCGATAGGTTAGGGCGAGGTCGAGGCGCAGTGGCGTTGGCAACTCCTTGGAGAGGGGCTCGACCCGTTCCACACCCACATAGCTGAATGGACAGATGTCCTCAGCCGCTGAGGCGATGGTGTTAATCGTATAAAGGACCCTTTTGTAGTCCTCGATCGCCTTCTCTCTTCCTATCTTAAAGATGCGGCGCAGCTCCTTTACCGCCTCCTCCATCCCCTTTCCTTCCATCATCAGCTTGACATGTGCCGTGGCGGTTTGGTTCAAGTAAACGACCCTGAATGCATTGATCACGAGGACCCCATCCCCACTCTCAAGAACGCGAAGATAAAGCTTTAAGCCCGCCCACTCGCCAATGCCCCTACAATAATAGAAGCCGGGCCTAATCCGCCTTCGGAAAAGCTGGATCACACCTCAGCCTCCCATGCTATCATCCTGCCCCGCCAGACGCACACGCACAGGCACAAGAGGCGCAGGCACAGGCGCAGGCACAACTGGCGCAAGCGCAAACACACCCCGATCGAAGGACTGGAGGTGGAGCCTCAGCCCGGGCTGTGGGAGCCGAGGGGATCAAGCCTCTAGAAAAGGCTTCGACATCTGACACAATCTGATTGACGGTGGATTCCACGGTTGTCACGACAGCGTTTGCAAACTGGGACCCCGGAAGGGTTGGTGGCATCACCGGCTTCCCTTCGCCACCCACTCGAAAACTTAAGGGTGAGTGATGGACAAGCCAGTAGGGGAGCCACCAAGATGACTGTGGGGGAATCTCCTCCTCTTGAGTGAACACCCTCTCGGTTTTTCTCCGAAATCTTGGATCCATCAAGAACCACTCGAGATTTTCATTGAAAACCTCGGCTTTCACCTCAGGTGTTTTTGCAGCCTTCACCTGCCTCCATGCCTTCTCCACAATCTTGTGATAGTGTTCTATGGTGTCTGCCCGACAATAGTACTTGACCTTCTCATCCACCTCACGACGGAGTCTGAAGATGAGGAGTGAAAGTTTCTCGTCGCTCAGTGTTCCGACAAGGCTTGACGTGACGATCGCGTCGATGAACCAGTTTTCATAATAGTGCAGATCGGTGGTGCTGATCACCTGAAGGCGGAGATGGGGGTCCGTCTCGATGACCTCCACCGCGCCCTTCTTCATTAAACCAAAAAGAATCATGGTTAGGATCTTTCTCGGCTCCACATCCAGTAACGTGGCGGCTTCCACAGCGGTGAGCCCACTTCGAACCCCTAAGGCTTCCATCGAAAATTTAGGTGGGGTGTACGGGAGCTTCCTCCAACCCTTAACGATGAACACAGCGGCGACCGCTATGATGGAGAATGCCAAAAGGGGAACCGACATAGAGCCTAAAAACCCACCAATACGATCCCACGGGCTTCTAGAGTACCATTTATTCACGTGTTGCTTGGGAAAACTAACCCCCACCGTAAATTTTTCATTTGGAGAGAGATTATTTCGCTCCCAGTAAACCGCCCAGCCTCCTCCCTCTTGAAAACAGTTGTCCCAGCTCGGTGAACATCGAATCTCCGCTTTCTTCACACCCACGGGTAACACAACCGCAACCCTTAGATTCGCGATGCGAACATCCCACCAACAAGCCGTGAATACAATGCCGGCATTGCCGGGATTTGTCTCGTCCTCCCATATCATTCTGTCCACACGGGTGTGGAGGATAACGGTGACCTTTTGACCTGCCTTCAAAGGCTCCTTTAAATAGATTTTCACCCCAAACCAATCGTCAACAATCTTTTCGGTTCGTAGGCTTTGATTGTATAAATCGGTGCACCAGCCTATGGTGAAATCTTTGTTGGGCTGCCCTACGGTGATCCATATGATAACCCCGTAGTCGCATGCCAAGGTTAGATTGTAGAGGAGGTCTATCGTTCCATCCTTGTTTACCCAGATCTTGATCCACTGCTTTTCAATATGATACTCAACTCTTTGGCTGTATACAAGGGGGATGGAGGAAAAACAGACAAATAGCGTGATAACGGCAATCGTGGTTATCGATTTTCGAAGGGAAGGCCTCACCATTTCGGCTCCTCCACAATCTCCATCACTCGACCACAATACTCGCAAACAATCCTTATCGCCTTTGGACCCGCTATTTTTAATGGTGCCCCACAGTTTGGACACTTCAATTCCTCTGGTTTGAGGGGACCTGAGGGCGCCCAATAAACCACTATGGGTGGAGGCTTCACCAACTTTCTCGATGCAAAAATGAGGAGAAACAGCGCTAATCCAATCAAGGTAACTCCCACCAAAAGCCGCACCGGCGCATAGGCAGATGCCAAGATATATAAGACTCCGAGGAAGCCAAGCGCAGCTGAAGCTATAATGACGATGACTAATGAAAGTCGGGATGATGAGGGAGATGTGGAGCGTGCACCCATGACAAATGCCTTCTCTTATTACATGCTTAAACCAAAACTTAAACCCGCTTCTTCTAATCAAAACGTTCTTGCATCAATTGGCTTACTATCTGTTTTAGTTTTATTTGCGAAATACAAAAAGAGAGGTGGGGAAGAAGCTGTTTGAAAGGTGATTGTGTTTACCCTTTCTGAGTGATTTCCCTGATCACACCAGCAGCGATGGTTGTTCCCGAGTCGCGTATGGCAAATCGTCCAAGCTCAGGGAAGTCCGTGTAGGGCTCGACAGTGATGGGGTGAAGCGGTTCGAATCGAACAATAGCGCCGTCTCCTGTCTTCAGGAACGATGGCTTTTCCTCAACAACCTGCCCGGTCCGTGGGTCCAGTTTCCTGATCAACTCCGCAAATCGACAAGCAACTTGAGCAGTGTGGGCATGCACCACAGGGGTGTATCCCGCAGCGATGGCTGTTGGATGATAGATAACGATGATCTGCCCAATGAACTCTTTGGCCACGGTTGGCGGGTTAGTGGGGTGTCCACCCACATCTCCTCTCCGAAGGTCCTTCTTCGCCACGCCTCGAACGTTAAACCCAATGTTGTCACCGGGTTCAGCCCTGGGCATCCTCACGTGGTGGGTCTCGATAGACTTTACTTCCCCTGTAACATTTGCTGGCATGAATACTATGGTGTCGCCTTCCTTTAACACGCCAGTTTCGACCCGTCCAACTGGAACAGTCCCAACCCCCGTGATGGTGTAGACGTCCTGTACTGGAAGGCGTAGTGGTTTCTCGATGGGTTTGGGTGGCACCTCAAAAACGTCGAGGGCCTCAAAGAGGGCTGGCCCCTTATACCATGGCATCTTCCCGCTGAGCTTGTAGAGGTTGTCTCCAGTCCATCCTGAGGTGGGCACAAATGGGATCTTCTCCACCTTGTATCCCACCATTCTAAGCATCCGGGAGATCTCGCCTTTGATTTCATTGTAGCGCTCCTGGCTCCAGTTGACGGAGATATCGTCCATCTTGTTGATGGCAACCACCAGCTGGTTCACTCCCAACGTGAAGGCGAGGAAGGCGTGTTCCCTAGTCTGTCCGCCCGGTCCGATCCCCGCTTCAAATTCCCCTCGCTTTGCTGAAACGAAGAGCACGGCGGCGTCGGCTTGGCTGGCTCCGGTGACCATGTTTTTCACGAAGTCTCGGTGGCCAGGCGCGTCGATGACGGTGAAGAAGTACTTTGGTGTTTCAAATCGCCAGAAGGATATGTCAATGGTTAGGCCCCGCTCTCGCTCTTCCTTCAGCTTGTCGAGGACCCATGCGAACTTGAAGGCTTCCTTGCCCATCGTTTTGGCCTCTTCCTCATAGACCTTGAGAGCCCGCTCGTCGATGTTGCCCGTGAGATAGAATAGGTGGCCTATTGTTGTGGATTTTCCGTGGTCCACGTGTCCAATGATGATGAGGTTTAGGTGGGGTTTTTCTGGCTTGCTCATTTCTCCTCCTCCATATTCTTCTTTTCTATTTCTTCTGTTGTGGTGAAATTCGGTAAAAGAAAAGTTCGTTCCATTATTTTAATTTATCTCCTATGCCATGTCTTTCGGAAGATTTGGGAGAGCATAGAGAGGTACTCCAATAGGCTGGCGAATGGTGGAAAGTGGTTCAGGAGGGACGCTGATTAAGCGAAATCATCACAAATGAGGCAATGTGCACCTTAGCAAAACTTTTCATTTTGAGACGAGATATTCCATCCTTGAGTCTATGATGTTTAGGATTAGGGGGACGCCGACATGCTGGCTTAGATTTCCCATGGGGCATTTGATGATGAGATACCCGTGGATGCTTGGGCTTAAGCCTGAAAATTAAAGCGGTCAGGGATCAAGGTTTTGTTGTGGAGGATGAAAACGGCTTGGCTGCGAGGTTTTCTTACCTTAGGGGATAGAAGCGTGGAATTTCTGGCTCAAATCCATTTAGTGGACGTGAGAAAGGAGGTTAGAAGGAGAGGTATAGGCAAAGGGTTAGTGAGGAGGGCTTTGGAGCATGCAAGGGGCGGCTGGCAAAGGAAAGGTGAGGCTGTTCACAGGCCGTGGAATATCGCCACGCGCAAAGTCCATGTGAAGCTAGGTTTCATTCTGGAAGCATGCTTAAGAGGGGTCACCTAAACCAAGATGTCACGCCGTACTCGGCTTTTCTTAAATAAACATACTCGATAGTTTGTGGAATAGGCATGAAGGTAGTTTATCATGATAAGTATCGGGAGGTGTACTCCTCTGACCCGGCGTCTGCACCTGGAAGGATGGAAAGCATCTATAGTGAATTGTGGGGTCACTTTAAATTTGTGAAACCCAAACCAGCCAATGAGGAGGATTTGAAGCTTGTGCATTGGCAAGATCATATCGAGGCGATGAAACGGCACAGACTGATTTATGAGATCGCGATATTAGCGGTGGGTGGAGCGATCAAGGCGGCGGAATTGGCGGTGAAGGGGGAGCCCATCTTTGGCTTGATACGACCGCCTGGACATCACGCAAGTAAAGACTCCAGCTGGGGATTTTGCTATTTTAACAACATAGCTGTATCCATAGAAAAACTTAGGCAAAGCCAGAAGATCAAGAGAGCATCCATAATAGATGTCGACTTGCATTATGGGGATGGAACCGCCAATATCTTTGCTGGCATACCAGAGGTCTCTTATTATCATCCCAGTGCCTAGGATAGAGAGGGATACCTAAACGATCTTTCGAGGTATTTAGTGGCCAAGGGGGATTGCGACATCATTGCGGTTTCAGCTGGGTTTGACCGACATGAGCAGGATTGGGGTGGGATGCTGCGAACAGGGGACTACCTCACGATTGGAAAAATGATAAAGGAGTTTGCGGAAAGGTCTGCGACGGAAAACTATACGCCGTTTTGGAGGGCGGATACAACCACCTGGTTTTGGGAAAGAGTGTGAAAGCCTTATTAGAGGGAATGATGTAAAGCGATGACATTGCGGTTATTACCCTATCTTTAGTTACCATTATTCTTGGTAGCTAAGATTTTGAACTTTGTTATGCGGAAATCATAACTATAAATGCTTATGAAGCGGCAGCGCTTTCATCTGCAAACTAAGTTGAGAGGGGTTGAATATCTTTGGTGTTTCAACATCTATGTTCCACCAAGGCTTATCCCATTTTTTATCTACCCTCGGTATGGCTTTCAGAAGTGAGTTCACTCTGTCAATAACCCTTGAAATTTGACTTCTTGTGAGGCCGAGTTTCCCCAGGAAGTCGCCTCTCTCAATGATGTTCTGAAGGTTGAGTGAGCAGGTTAGAGCGAACTTCTTATCTTTCTTCAGAACTTTTACTATCTTGCTTACACATATTTCATCGGGGCCATTGCCAATATCATGATCCAGCAAGATTGCGCATACATCCCTCATATCCTTCTCCTCCATACCAACAATGATCTTTCTTGGATCGTAGTGCTTGTAAGAAGAGAGAACCCTGAAATCTTGTTCCGCCTTCTTTAGTTCATCTAGTGCGGTAACTGGGAGGTCGAAGACGAACTGGCATTTTGATAAGATCATATTTTCTAGACCAATGGTGTGGAGGCTTTCTTCAGGGCGCTTAAATTCCTCAACTATCTTAACGTTATGTCTCAGGTTAATCTCATCACAGAAGATGTCCATGACACTGACCATGGGCTCTGACCCCTTCTCAAATCCCCTTATGGTATGGGCTCGATACATTCTACCCTTCCTCATGGCGTTAAACCTTCTATCTTGATATGTTTTAAAGTGCAGGTATCGAGTGCCCGCTATATCTTTCAGTATCAGTAGGAGTTTGTAAAATGCGGCGCCTTGTTTCATAGGAACTATGAAATCCACATCTTTGATATCCCTATGAAGCGGGTTTGACCTATCATTAGTTGAGGGGCAGTGAAACTTGATGGCAGCCCCACCAAATAAGATAGAGCTTATGGGGGCTTTATAGATCCTAGCGCTTACCACATCTGAGAATAGTTCATGGAGCTTTTGGGCATTTAATGAAGCCCATATGGTCACCACTGCTCGCTCAAGGGGGAAGTAACTCAAATCTACATATTTAGGAATACCCAGCTCGGTTCTCAACTCTTCGACATCAACCTTTGATGTTAAAGGCGCTTCCTCTTCGAACGTGGTCCCGTCAAAGTCTTGAAACAACGTAAACTTCGTAAACTTAGCCATATAGCTGTCAAGTCCCCCGACGCATGCCTTATACCCGCACTAAAGCTTATAAAGCTTCATACGTGCCTATAATTGGGCGAGGTTTATGACATTAAAGTTATTCTTTACCTCTGACTTTCATGGAAGCGAGATTTGCTGGAGGAAGTTTCTTAGAGTCTTCGAAAGGTATAAAGTTGATATAACGATTCTAGGCGGAGACTTAACGGGGAAAATGATCATCCCCATCGTGGCCCATAGAAATGGAACTCACTCCTACACTTTATTTAGCCAAACAAATTTCATTCAAAATGAGAGAGAGATCCCGGATATCATAGAGAAGATAGCTGGCTATGGCTATTACTCCTACCTTTGCTCAGAGGAGGAGGTTGAGAGGCTGAGGGAGAATGTAAATTTGTTAAAGGCCTCATTTAGGAAATTGATGAGGGAGCGCATAGAAAGGTGGGTTTCCATGGCCGAGGAAAGGATGAGGGAAGCGGGTGTAAGGATGTTTATGTCACCAGGCAACGACGATGACTTCGTGATTGATGATGCCATCATGAGAAGTAAAGTGATAACCTACAGCGAAAGGAGACTGGTTGAAGTTGGTGACAAATATACCATGATTACCTTGGGCTGGGTAAATAAGACACCTTGGAACACCCCTCGCGAAACCTCCGACGAAGGATTAAAGAATATGCTCGAAGAGCTTTTCGCACAAGTAAGCGACTGTAGGTACCTCATATGCAACTTCCACGCTCCACCTTACAACACAGGTCTTGACCTAGCCCCCAAACTCGACAGCACACTATCTATAAAGATTAGGCCTGGGGGAGGCGTTGAGGTTGTCCCTGTGGGGAGCAAGGCCGTGCGTGAGGCTCTTGAAAGGTATCAGCCGCTTCTGGGGCTTCATGGACACATCCATGAGTCCTCTGGCTTCAGGAGGTTAAAGAGAACTCTATGTGTTAATCCAGGGTCCGAGTATGCTGAGGGCATACTACGAGGCTTCATTGTACACCTTGAGAAGGACAAAGTTGCTGGCTATTGGCGAGTTTATGGCTAGTCCATTCGATAATCCATTTGAAAATATTAC
>LIHJ01000020.1 GCA_001399805.1 Candidatus Bathyarchaeota archaeon BA1 | reverse complement strand
TCATCTCGTTTCCTAGGCTTCCAAACTCGCTCCTTAAGGCGCCGAGATCCGACTCTATATGATTGAGCCTCTTACCCACTTGGTGAAGAACACCCTCGATCTTCGTAATCCTTTCCTCGAGAGTCAACGAATACTCCTATTAAAGAATAATGGAAACATCAATTTTAACATAGGGTCCTCACGTGATGGTCACCAATGCTGAGCTTTTCGCTCTTTCGAAGCTTTGTTAATGGTCGCCTTGGAATCTCCACAGCCCTCCCGCAAAGTCTTCTACTGAAAGTTTCAATGAGCCGATGAGGGGTCACTAATAAGCACCTCACTCTCGTACTCGGAGATCATTAAGTTGCACTTCGACGGTATGTAGTACTGAGTATAGCCTCGCTATCCCAGCTGGAGTTAGGCATGACTCTATTAGAGGCTCAGGTGGGGGCCAGGGGCCTACTCCCGGCAAGTCTTATGGGTGTGAGTAGGCTCCGGTTCCTCCACCTCATATCCGCTTTTCTTCAAAGAGGGTTGATGAAGCTACCTAAAGGAATAGAAGTGACCCTTAAAGGGAAGGTGAAGTGGTTTGGCAAGCAAGTCAGGGCTGGAATCCTCTATGACGATCCGGATCAGAGAAAGCGTGTCTTTCATACCTTTGAGCACTGTCATCCCTCAAGGCAGCCAATAGCCTTTAGTGAAAGAATGTTGTGATATGTCGTATATGAAAATACGCATACCCAGAAATGGTGCCATTAAAAGTGGTTATGATGTCAGTTCTTCGATGGATTCTTCAAGTTCTTTGGGGTCCATCCGCCCTTTACCCACCATTCTAAACAAAACCTTGTCTAAGGAGGAGTGAGCGGACGCCAAGTCCTCCAGGGATATTCCATCAAGCTCACCATGCCTCCTGGCAACGTCGGTGGCCTCCTTAATGTGTTTCATGGCTTCCCTTAAAGACTTAATAAATTCCATAGCCATCGCTCGCCTTGTATCATCAAGGCCATATAAGCATTTTGATTATTCAGCGAGTTTAAAAAATGTCTTTAAGGAGGCAAGACTATGCCAGATTAAGGCTTATACCCAGCCAATGGCAACTTTGGTTGTTGTGAACATTTTTTAATATCCATAAAGCTATCGGGTACTTCGAGCGATTCTGGTAACTCTCCGGGAGATTGCCTCTTTCTCTTGGCTCTCCGCCTTGTTTAATGGAAATTCAAAGAGAGTATTGAGGTCTTTACTTCATACTGCACGCTTAAAGGACCTGGAAAAGGCTTGTTAAAGACTCATATTTGGATCATGTATGAAACGGGAGGGTCTAGTGTGCGCACATGAGTTCACTGAAAAAAGCGGATAGCCTACCCATTTGGCAAGCTGACGGAGGACTTGGCGACATAGTGGTCGACTCTAAAGCATTAAATTCTAACAGGAGTAACCTTTCGTTGGGAGGCTTATTCCCCATCTGACCAGTTTAAGCATATAAATTGGTGATAAAGGGAAAGGAAGATTAAGAACCAACACATGAGGGTTGAACGTGCCATATCTATATGCTGATCCCTTGGAGTGCACGGGATGTAGAATATGCGAGCTTTTCTGCGCATTTCTTCATGAGCGTGTTTTAAACCCGAGGAAGGCGAGACTAAGGGTTACGCGGTTGGAGCCCAGCCTTGATGTGCCCATAGCTTGTAGGCATTGTCAGGAGCCCATGTGCGCCAAGGCCTGCCCAGTTGATGCCATTGGAAAGGTTAGAAAAACGGGGATGGTGTTTGTTGAGAAAGGGAAATGCGTTGGATGCAGGCTATGCTTGGATGCTTGCCCCTACGGTGCCATGTTCACCCATCCCGATAAGCTTGTTGCGATGAATTGTACACTGTGCGGGTTTTGCGTGGAACACTGTCCTGTGAGGTGTTTAAAGGTGGTGGAGGGAAGATAGTTAATGTGGAAGGGGCATAGCGGAGCCCTTCTTCACATCGATCTCACCAACAAAACGTCGAAGACCGTTGCACTCGACCACGGCATGGCTCGGGAGTATCTTGGCGGCGCGGGATTCTGTTCCAAAATTCTATACGATAAGATCGCTCCGGGGGTTGATCCACTAGGTCCTAAGAATGTGTTGATGTTCGCAACCGGACCCTTAACGGGCACCCTCTTCCCTCAGGCCTCACGATACGTTGTGGCAGCGAAGTCCCCATTAACAGATATCGGGGGTGAATCCCATGCAGCTGGACACTGGGGACCCGAGTTGAAGTTCGCTGGATACGATGGAATTATCGTTAAAGGCCAGTCTAAAAAGCCCACATATTTGTGGATCGACGATGTGCATGTCAAGATTAGGACGCAGAACATTTATGGGGCAAAACTTGCTATGAAACTGATGACGCGTTGAAAGAAGAGATGGGAGACCGCGAGATCAAGGTGGCTTCGATCGGGCCAGCCGGAGAAAACCTGGTGCGATACGCGTGTATAATGAATGATCGGGATCGTTGCGCCGCTCGGTCAGGAATGGGTGCGGTGATGGGGTCGAAGCGCTTGAAGGCCATAGCGGTTCGTGGAAGCAAGGATATCGAGGTGGCTGATGCCGATCAATACCTCAACCTTATGATTGAGTTGCACCGGAAGATGTTGGCTCACCCATTCACAGAGAGCAGGGCGAAGTACGGCACAACCAGCCTGATTGAGCTCATGCAGGAGATCGGACGCCTCCCAACATACAACATGCGCCAAGGAATCTTTGACGAGTATGAAAAGATCAGCGGAGAGGCCATTCGTAGGCATTATTTGATAAAGGCGAGGGCGGACTTCTCCTGTCTACAACGGTGTGGCCGATATACAGAGGTGAAGGGAGGACCCTACGCATACGTCGGCGGAAGCCCAGAGTTTGAGACCCAGTGCTGCTTGGGATCCCGATGCGGCATATCCAACACGGAAGCTTTGTTGTATGCTCATTATCTTTGCAACGCCTATGGATTGGACGGCGTATCCACGGGCGCCACGATCTCTTGGGCGATGGAATGCTATGAGCTGGGTATCCTTACACAGAGGGATACAGACGGGATAGACCTCTCATGGGGCAACCATGAAGCCCTGATCCAGCTGATCCCTATGATAGCGAGGCGTGAGGGCTTCGGCAACCTGCTCGCTGAGGGAAGCTATAGGGCAGCTCAAAGAATTGGTAAGGACGCTGAGAGATATGTAATGCACGTTAAGAAGCAAGAGATCGCGGCTCAAGAGCCCAGAGCCCAAAAATCCATGGGATTGGCCGCAGCCACCGCAGCCAGAGGGGCGGATCACCTCTACGCCTTCCCAGTCCTCGATGAAGTGGGGTTTGAAGATGCCATAAGGGAAAGGTTCGGGGAAAAATACTTACCTGAAATCTCAGATAGGCTGAACCCAAAATATAAAGGGTTCATGGTGAAGGAGTGCGAAGATTTCTGTCGCCTAGTTGAAGCCTGCGGCGTATGCCTTTACGGGACGCAGATTCCACCAGTGTTTCATTATGAGGACATTGCTAAGGCTCTTAAGGCAACCACCGGGATGGACTTAACAATAGCGGAATTGAAGTTGATTGGGGAAAGAATTGTGAACCTGAATAGAGCTTTCAATGCTCGGGAAGGGATTACAAGAAAAGACGATGCGTTGCCAGATAGGCTAACAAAGGTTCCAGCTCCCATCGGACCAGCGAAGGGACAAACCGTCGAGTTGGATCGGATGCTCAATGAATACTACACCCATAGGGGATGGGACATTAAAACAGGCCTACCGACGTGGAGGAAACTGTCAGAATTAGGGTTGGACAATGTGGCGAGGGATCTTGAAGAGAGGGGATAATCGCCCACAAAAGGAAAGATGTCTCTTAACAGCATCCCAACAAGTCTGCTTCCCTCATCAATCGCCATCAGAAAATATAACTCATAGTCTCACTTAGAGAAATTGGGGATATGGGTGAGAAAGCGGATACAGCCGCACATCATGTGCGGGGTTGGGGACGTTGAGAAGCATGTGCTCCTCTCGGGCGATCCCAAGAGGGTGGAAAGGATCGCATCCTTTTTCGATGAGAGTCGAAAGGTTGCGGAGTATCGGGGATACGTCACCTACACGGGCAGCGTTGATGGGATAGGGATATCGGCTTGCTCAACGGGGATCGGGTGTCCATCCGCGGCAATAGTTGTGGAGGAGCTGGCGAGGATCGGCGCTGAGACGTTTATCAGGGTCGGAACCGCGGGTGGGCTTCAACCCGAAATAGAGATTGGCGACCTTGTTATTGCAACCGCTGCTGTGCGTGCTGATGGGACAACAAGAAATTATATCTCCATCGAATATCCTGCTGTGGCAGATTTTAACGTGGTCTCGGCACTCATCCGAGCAGCAGAAAAATTGAGGAGGAAGGTTCATCTTGGCCTCGTTTGGACCTCGGATGCGTTCTATGCCGAAGACGTTGAGGTTGCGAAGCGCTGGAGCGAGGCGAATGTTTTGTCCGTTGAGATGGAGTGCTCCACCATCTTCACGCTGGCTGGGCTCAAGAGGCTGAGGGCTGGGGCCATTCTAGCGGTTGACGGCAACCTCATAAAGGGAGTGAGGAAGGGCGAGTTTGAGCCTGGCGAAAAAACTGGAGAGTTGGATGAGCGTGTACAAAGGGCGATTGAGGAAGAGATAAGAATCGCCATTGAAGCCTCAAAAATCTTGGAGCGGAAATCGCAAACAATCACATCCCTAAGTGGACCCTCGCTGGTGTTCCCATGAAAGTATCCGTCATATCGGTGGGAGACGCCAATGTTGATCTTATAGCGCCCATCAAGACTCTCCCAGATAAAGGGGAAGAGGTTTTAATTGACAAGATATCAAAGTTTCCGGGAGGCTCAGCTGCAAATCTTTCCGTGGCGCTTGCCCGACTTGGGGTTAGTTCGGGTTTAATTGGGAGGATCGGCAAGGATTCTTTCGGACAATTTTTGATCGAACAACTGAGGAAAGAAAATGTGGACATCAGCCAGCTTCAGGTGGATGAGAGGGTGGGAACCGCCCTTCTGTTCATAGTGGTAACAAAGAATGGCGATAGAACCATGTACACCTTTCGAGGCGCAAATGTTCATCTATCCTCCAAGCAGGTCAATATGGATTATGTAAGGAACGCCGACATCCTTCACATCTCTGGATACACGCTGATTAGCAACCCTCAGCGAAAGACAACATTAAAAATTTTAAACGTAGCCAAAAAGGCGGGAGTGTTCGTTTCCTTCGATGTTGGGGTTCTTGCGCCGATTGAGGCTGCTAACTATATACGCTCAATTTTACGATCGATCGACTTGCTTTTTCTGAATGAAATTGAGGCTGTATCGTTGATGCGTATCAAAAACCCTGAAGCCTCAGCAGAAAGCATTCTTGATCTGGGGCCGGGAATCGTCGCACTGAAGCTTAGGGAAAGGGGGTGTTGTGTATTGACTAAGGAAGAAAAACTTCACTCGCCAGCCTTTGAAGTGGATGTGGTGGATACCACCGGAGCTGGTGATGCTTTTGACGCTGGTTTTCTCTTTGGCATAAAAGAGGGTTGGGGCCTTAAGAAGACAGCGCTTTTCGCCAATGCAGTTGGAGCCCTTAGTGTAACAAAGTTTGGCGCATGGTCGGCTTTGCCCACAAGGCGAGAGGCAGAAGGATTCATACGAGAAAGGGGAGCAGAGATATAAAGTGGCGAGGAAAGTGGATACAAACTTGCTGGTCGAGATCTTCAAGGTGGAAAAGCCGATCATCGGGATGGTTCATCTTCCACCGCTTCCAGGCTCTCCAAATTACGGAGATCGAGGCATTGATCAAGTCTTGGATTTCGCTGTTGAAGAGGCTCGGGCACTGGAGGATGGAGGGGTTGATGGCTTACTCGTTGAAAACTTGGGAGATGCCCCCTACCTAAAAACGAACGTGGGCTCAGAAACGATTTCTGCGATGACGTTAATCGCCCGCGGAGTCATTGAGGCCATTCAGATTCCCATTGGGGTTAACATCCTCAGAAACGACGTCAAGGCTGCCTTAGCCGTGGCTTACATCACCGGTGGAAAGTTTATAAGAGCCAACGTTTTTACAGACACCATCCTAACCGACCAAGGCATCATTGAGCCCAGCGCGCCTGAACTACTTAGGTATCGCCGCTTTCTAGGTGCTGGGGGAGTTAGGATCTTCGCTGATGTGCACGTGAAGCATGGGGTGTTATTGAGCCCCAGAGCCATCGAGCAGTCCGCGGTGGATGCCGCATACAGAGGCCTTGCCGATGCCATCATTGTCACCGGAGCCCGAACTGGGATTGAGCCGGATTTAGAGGATTTAAAACGGGTGAAGGGGGCTGTCCCAGATAGGCCAGTCTTAGTTGGTAGTGGAGCATCCAAAGAAAATATTGTGAAGTTACTTGAATATGCGGATGGTGCCATTGTAGGGACTCATCTTAAAAAGGATGGAATTACAGCCAACCGAGTTGACCTGGGACGAGTTGAAAGGTTCATGGGAAGGGTGAAGGAATTCCGAGAGCAAAAAGGGTGTTTGAGAAGATAAACTAGATTATTCTCTCACATATGGCTTGCCGATGGTGCTAGGGAACCTTCTTCTGCCGATCGCGATCGTTACAACCATTAGAGTAGTGATGTAGGGGATCATGTTCACGAAATAAAATGCCCCCGGCATGACTTTTTTGACTTCTGGTGTAACCGCTACAGAAAAGGCAAAGCCCTCAGCAAAGCCGAAGATGAGAGCGGCGGCCAGAGCCAATAACGGCTCTAACCCAGCGAATACCACGCAAGCTAAAGCGATGAATCCTCTACCAGCAGATATTTCCTTTACCATGCCACCGAACCAAGCCAGCGACATGAAAGCCCCACCCAAGCCGCATAATGCCCCTCCGAGGGTGCTTGTGAGGATTCTTGTTCGGTCCACCCTCACACCAGCCACGTCAACGGCCTCTGGCTTCTCCCCAGCGGCTTTTATTCTAAGCCCAAGTAGCGTCTTATGTAGAAGGACGTGAGCTAAGAACGCGACAATTATAGCTAATAAAGTCACTGAGTTGAACTGTCCAAAGGGAGTGTACATTGGGTGCACCTTGAGCCCTGGAGCAAGAATATGGATTCCAGGAAACGCCCAGATAGCCATCAGGAGATAAGGAACGAAGCCAAGGGCAAATATGTTAATGCCCATCCCAGCGACAATTTGATCTGCCCTTCCGTAAACACTTACTATACCAAAGAGGAGCCCGATGGCAGCACCCGTTAACAATCCAGTCAGAAGTCCAAAATACCCGTTCCTGAAGAGCTCGGCCCCTCGCACCCCAGTAAGGGCGGTAATGAGTAAGATCCCTTCCAATCCTATATTGACAACGCCAGATTTTTCGTTTATGCACTCCCCCACGGCTGCTAAGGCCAATGGTGTCATCGCGAGCAACCCTGTTTCAACTAGCCCAACCACTCCCAGACCAGCCAACTCTACGCCATAACCAAAAATTATGATGATAACCCATGCGAGGAGAAACCCGATGATCCTTTTACCTCGGAGGCGCATGAGAGTTTTCATCGCTTCAGTCTCCTCCTGACGATAGCTATGATCTCTGGAAGAGCAAGAGCTATAACGATGAGGCCATTGATAGCTCGCACTAGCTCAGAACATACTCCTACGTCATACTCCATATATCTGCCTCCATGCGCAAGCCCCCCGTAGAATATGGCCGCAAGTATCCCGCCTATAGGATGATTTCTTCCTATTAGAGCTACTCCGATTCCATCGAACCCGAGTGTTATAACGTTGCCTAAAGTCGCGTAAAGGGACCATGCAGGGGGTCTACCTATAATTTGACTGGCTCCTGCGAGTCCTGCGGCGAACCCTCCAAGGACGAAACTTAAGAGCACCATGCGCCAGGAGCTTACCCCTGCATAACGAGCTGCATCCGGATTTGTTCCCGCCAATCTGAGCTCATAGCCTACTCGCGTACCCCACAAAAGGATGTAAACCCCGATGCAAAATGCTAGGGCAACGAAGATCACAGCCGTTAAGGTCGCTTCCTCCATTAGGCGAGGGTACTGCGCGCTTGGCAAGGCGGGTAGTGTTCTCTCCGCCCTACCCGGTTCCGCCAAATAGTAAATCGCGAGGTAAATAGCGAAGTGAAAAGCGATCCAATTGAACATGATGGTAGACACAACCTCGTGAACTCCCATCTTTATCTTGAGGAGGGCTGCCGGAAGAGACCAAATGGCACTTAAAAGCATCGCAAAAACTGTGGCGGCAGCTACGTGAAGACCTGCGGGAAGGGCAATCGCACCACCCACAGCAACCGCACCTATGGCGCCTAGGTACATCTGCCCCTCCGCGCCAATATTGAAAAGCCCTGCCTTTACACCAATCGCGAAGGTGATCGCTGTGAGCATCAGCGGCGTCGCGAACGCTATGGTCTCAATAAAATCGGGTATGCTGCCGAATGCTCCCATAAACAATGAATAATATGCCCTTATCGGATCGTAGCCAAATATTACCATCAACAATGCTCCAACCAACAACCCTATGCTCACGGCAACGCTTGAGTGCACCAGAGGACGAACGGGAATCTCGAAACGCCTCATCACAACCCTCCCCCTTGATGTCGGCTCCTCGCCTTTTTATCTTTTTGGTTCCAACACCCAATCTTCTTGAAGTCTTTTAGGTAGTATTGTCACATTTCTAAAAAGCTATGCTTCAAGTTCTCCCACTTGAATGATGAGTCCCAAAGTTTAAATTAAAGCTACAATTTAATAGAAAACATGAGCCCCCAACCCTTCATCGAGATGAAATTGATAAAAAAAGTATACCCTGACGGTACGGTCGCGCTACGTGGTGTAGATTTTGATGTCAGGAAGGGGGAAATCGTTGGATTGCTGGGGGAAAATGGCGCCGGAAAAACAACCTTGATGAAAATTCTTTCAGGTCTTCTCCCATTAACCGACGGAGAGATACGCGTGGGGGGCAAACGTGTCAACTTCAAGAACCCCTCAGATGCTTTGAGGGTTGGAATAGGGATGGTCCATCAGTTCTTTGCCCTTGTCCCTCCATACACTCCAGTTCAAAATATTCTCCTCGGTCAAGAGTCCGCCAGTCCTTTGTCCCTCCTTAAGCTAGAAGCCGCGAAAAAGAAGCTGGCTGATTTAGCCGAAGAAACAGGATTGAAGATTCCGCTAGACACGCCTGTCGAGTTGTTGTCATTAGGTGTTCAACAAAGAGTTGAGATTTTGAAAGTGCTTTACCGAGGCACCGATGTTCTAATACTTGACGAGCCTACTTCCTCCCTAACCCCACTTGAAGTACACGAACTTTTCCGAACTCTGCAAAGGCTGAAGGACGCTGGGAAGGCCATCATTTTCATCACCCACAAGCTTAAGGAAGTGCTCGAGATCTCTGATAGAATAGTTGTTCTTAGGAACGGATTGGTTACAGGGGAAATACTAACAAAGGAGGCGACCCCAGAAAAGTTAGCGGTGATGATGGTTGGGAAGAAGGTAGTCCCGCGCGTGACTAGGAAGAGAAAAGCTGTTGGAGAACCTGTACTGGTGGCCAAAAACCTGCAAGTCATGAGCGATTTCGGTACCATCGCCGTCAAAGGTCTGTCGTTTGAGGTGAAGGCTGGCGAGATTTTTGGCGTGGCGGGCGTCGAAGGGAACGGCCAAAGTGAACTCGTTCAAGCCTTAACTGGACTGAGGCCTAAGAAAAGCGGTGAGATCCAGCTCAAAGGTGTGAACGTTGTTGAACTCAGCCCGAAAGAGCTGTACAAGACGGGACTTTCCCATATCCCGGAAGATAAGAGTAAGTTCGGGTTGGCTTTGGGTTTCGATGTCGCCGAGAACAGCATCCTCGGAAAACAATGGGAACCGGAGTTCCTCCTTCGGCTGGCCCGTTTAAACTGGAAGAAGATAATGGAGTTCGCGCAAAGACTCGTGAAAATTTTTAACGTGATAACACCGAGCGTGAGGACTCCAGTCAAAAGTCTCAGCGGTGGAAACCAGCAAAGGCTTGTCGTTGGTAGAGAACTGAGCAAGAGTCCAGCCTTGGTGATGGCCGCCCATCCGACACGAGGGCTGGACATAGCGTCCACGGTTTACATCAGGGAGCTTCTCGTTAGAATGAGGGATGAAGGTAAGGGCATCTTGTTAATATCCGCCGATCTTGACGAAATTATGCGGTTGAGCGACATAATCGCAGTAATGTATGAAGGCGAGTTTTTGGGCGTTGGGAAGGCGGGGGAGTTCAGTAGAAAAGAGATAGGGATGATGATGGGCGGAATAAGGCCAAAGTAAAGACTACGAATGGTTTTTTGCAAGTAATGGGGTCTCTAGTAAAGGCCGGTTCTCAAGGTTACGATAACGCTTAGGAATGAGAATTAAACGTCACGCTCTATTCTTGGAAAACTAAATAAAAAAATAAAAAAGGGGATGAATTCAGGATTAACCGAAGATGCCGCGCCAGTAATCTACTACCTCTTTTGTGAATGCCAGCGGAACCACTACTTCGCCTGTACGTATCTTTTTCTCGAGTTCCGCCACCGCATCCCAAATCCATTTCGGCTGAGCTTCTCTCATCGCTTTAACCGCCGCTCGAATTTCATCAGGCTTCATTGGAAGCACCTTCTCTCCCGTTAGTTCCTCTGCTCTCACGCCCATCGCAATGAACTCGTCTAAGTCCGCTAGCGTGCTGACGGATATCCCTTCCATTGGGACGCCAGCCCATGTGGTTCCTATCCCCAGAGTCATTGATCCCTTTCCTTCCTTCACTACGTCCCTAAACTTTTTCTCTAAAACTAGCTTAGTGGCGTAGTATACACCGTAGTCAACTCTCTTCATCATGCTGGCTATGACGAAACCTGGATTTATCCAATCCTGGTTCGCATCTACGCCTATCCAGAAGGGCGGCCCGCTCTTTAGAGCTTTCGCCTTAGCAATCTCTGCGACAGCTTGATTTATTCCCAGCCCAAGGGGTCCTGCTATGTTGTAAACGGCCACCGCATCTTTCGCGTACATTGGCTTAGCAGCCTCATATCCCTTCGTGATATCACTAAACGTTCCAGTGTAGGTCCAGAGAACCCTCTCCTTCCTTGGAGTCGCAACGATTCCCACCTTCAGTTCAGGACGATTTTTCATTGTCCAGTTGATGGCCCAATCACAGCCCCACTTGTACCCGATCTCAAACTTCCAAAGGACCGGAATCTCGATCCCAAAAACACCTCCGATGTAAGGTTTCCCGTAGTATGCAGCTAGCAGAGCGCCAAGGGCTCCGACCAATGCGCTTCCCTTATGCTCTTCATACACGATGTCCATCAGGTTAGGCAGCGGATATTCTTTAGGATATTTATCCAAGACTATCCATTGGGAGTATGTGTCAATGCCTGCGAAGTCTTTGTGAGGATACTTTCTCGCCACCTCTACGAGGGCATCGCTCAGAAGGAACCCGACACCAACAATAAGCTGAACCTTGGGATCCTTAGCCGCTGTTACCAGATTCGGGACGTAGTCCGCCTCTACCTTGCTTATCAACTCGACCATTTCAACGCCGAAGTCCCTAACAGCATCATCGCCTCCTTTAAACGCCATATCGTTAAAGCTTAGGTCTCCCCTCCCGCCGATGTCAGAGACAACCGCAATTTTAACCCCAAACCCAATTAGCGGTGTCATGGGGACGTTAGCAGTGTATGTTTTTTCTTCTGTGGCATCCACCGACGCCGTCTTTGCTTCATATCCTTTCCTACTTACCGTTATAGTGTACTTACCAAAAGTAACCTTTAACGAGTAAACTCCGTCTGGTCCCGTCGTAGTTGCGTACCCGTCAACTTTTACGGTTGCACCTTCAACAGGAAGACCAGTTTTCGCGTCGGTAACCTTTCCCGTGATGGTAGCAGGACCTGGAGGCTTTGGTGGTGGCAAGGTTGCATAGTAAACTGCTACTGCTGCTACAATAAGGATCACGATGATTATGGCGATGGTTGTTGTCCTTGCGATTCCCTTAATATCCCTGAACATCCTCATTTTTTAACACCACAAACTTTTTTGTTCTTTCAAGTAATAAAAACTTTTGCTTTCAGCGTCCTTCGATAACGAGGGAGGGTAAGCTCAAAACATGAAAATCGGCTTACATTTGGAAAACCTTTATATGTTTTATGAGCATTGCTGAGTCTCACCCGAGGGTTGATGGTTGCCCACCATCCTCATTAAGAATGGCATAATTGTAACGATGGACCCAGAGCGGCATATTGTAGAAGACGGATACATAGTGATCGAGAATGGCAGAATCATTGATCTTGGAAGGTCAAAAGAACTTAGAGCCGAACACAAATCCGCTGAGGAAATAATCGATGCCTCGGGGAAGGCCGTTCTTCCAGGACTCATCAGTGGGCACACCCACACGGCATTGACATTACTAAGGGGATTAGCCGATGGAATGAGGCTTGATGAGATGGCGCGGGAGCGTCTATGGCCCTTTGAAAGCGCCCTTAGACCAGAGGACAGCTATGTGGGCGCTCAACTAGCATGCTTGGAGATGGTGAAGGGGGGCATAACCTGCTTCGCTGACATGCATTTCAACATGGATGAGGTGGCGAGGGCGGTTCAGGACTCTGGATTACGAGCCTCGCTCTCCGTCGCAATGATAGATCAAGATAGTGCCCCGCTTACATCTGAGGAGATGATCAGACAGAATGAGGAACTAGTCAGGAAGTGGCATCAGGGGGCCGGCGGTAGGATAACGTGCATGTTCGGCCCATGCACCGTGAGGATTACATCGGCTGAACTCTTCGCAAAGGCCAGAGAACTGGCGAGCAAATATGGGGTGGGCATCCATCTCCACCTATCTGAGGTAGAGGAGGACATCAGGTTTACACTTGCCCGTTTCAAGAAGAGGCCCGTCAAGTATCTCTACGACATGGGTGTGCTGGGTCACGATGTCCTGGCTGCACACTGCGTGTGGATCGACGATGACGAGATGAGAATCCTCAAAAGAAGTAAAGTTAATGTGGTCCACAACCCAACCAGCAACGTGAAATCCGCCGCGGGGATCGCTAGAATCGCGGACATGATTACGGCCGGCATTAATGTGGGCCTTGGCGTAGATGCGGCGGTATGCAACAACACGCTGGATATGTTCTGGGAAATGCGGATGGCGTCGCTGCTTCAATGTGTTGTCAGCCCAATGAACCCTAAGAGGCTCCCACCAGAGACAACGCTTGAAATGGCGTCTATCAACGGTGCGAAAGCTCTTGGGATCGAGAATGAGGTGGGATCCATTGAGGTTGGCAAGAGGGCCGACCTGATCCTTGTTGATCTCAAGCAACCCCATCTGACCCCACTGATGGATCAGCCACAACCTAACTTATTGTCCCATCTGGTATATGCGGCCAGCGGTCGTGACGTGGACACCACCATTATAGATGGTCGAGTCGTCATGCTCCATCGGGATGTTCTTACAATCGATGAGGCTAAGGTCCTCGAAAGAGCGGAGAAAACCTTGCACAGGGTCTTGGATCGAAGTGGAATAACTGCTAAACTTAGCAAATAGAAATGAAGGACATGAATCCTTAAGGTTTATGCAGCTAAAGCCTTACTACTATCGAGGCACGAATCTTCGTTTTTACGCTTTTGTGTTAAAAAATTTCAAAAACAGGGCAAACACTTGTTTAAACACAGCCTGCAAAATTTGGCGGTATCAGCCCATGACCACCAAAGAACGTGGCTTTTTTCTGGTTTTGGAGGGTCTCCCGGGCTCGGGGAAAACCACGGTGGGGCAACTTCTCGAAGAGTTAGGATGGATATTTTTCCCTGAGGTGGCTACACTCCTTGGGGCGAAGGGTGTGCCAATAGGGGATCGTGGAGACACCTCCTCCGACCTTCTCATCTTCGCGGAGGAGTTTCGACGAGTTGAGGATATTAAACGACATATTTTGGAGGGGAGGAACGTTGTCGTTGACAGCTACTTTCCAACTGATCTCTCCTTCGCCTTTGCCCGCTGCAAACAAAATCAGTCCACGTGCTATCCGACCTGCCTTAATCAATATCTTAATGCTCAAACGTCCGGAGCCATCCCAAAGCCGGACCTCTACGTTCATCTTAACATACCCCTTAAAGACTCTGTGACAAGGCAAAGAAACCGCAAAAAGGATGATTTCACCACCCTCAATATGAGTCTTCTTCGTGATGTGAAGAGGCACTTGTCATTCGTTCACGAAATATTCGAAAGGGAGATTCCTGTGTTCAGGTTTGACGCACGAAAAAGCCAGAAAGAGATCGTTCAGGCTGTACTAACCTTTGTGGAGAGGCAACACAAAGGATCTTGGCGATTGCGCTAACTCTTATACATGGAAAGTGCAACTATTGTTACTAACCGTGACGATGTGATGAGGCAAAACTGAAGGGATGAAACCTAAATACACATCGCATTGAGTGGTAGCGCTTCATTCGATTAGGGCAATCTTAAAGTGCAAAGGGTTTTATTCTTTAACGAGGAATTTTGGAATCATGGAACGAGAAAATTATTTTTCATAGGGGTGTTTCCTTGGAGGCGGACATCCTCATCCATGATTGCACCATCATCCCTATGAACAGTAGAGGGGTCATAGAAAAGGGACTGATTACAATAAAGGATGATAGGATAAGCTACGTGGGAAGGAAGGCGGATGCTCCCCCAATAAGGGCGGAGAAGGTGATTGACGGCCACGGAAAGGTGGCTACCCCAGGCTTGATCAATAGCCACACCCACGTGCCCATGACCATTTTCCGAGGAATCGGGGAGGATCAGGAGCTAAGCAAGTGGTTGAATGAGACCATATGGCCGTTAGAAGCGAAGCTCAAGCCCGAGGATATCCATCACGGTGCCCTCCTCGGCTGTCTTGAGATGATCAAGAGCGGCACCAC
>LIHJ01000029.1 GCA_001399805.1 Candidatus Bathyarchaeota archaeon BA1 | reverse complement strand
TTGTTGGGTAGTACTTAGCTAATATAGGTCCTCCTCGATGCCTATGTTTTGCTCTGGCAACTTCCCATATCTTTTAAGGAATTGTTGTAGGAGCTCGCTCTCCCTCATGGTGAACATTTTCGCCTCCTCATACATGAAATACTTAGCCTTTCGATTAGCGGTGAGTTGTTCCTCTAACTCCCTTCGGAGGTTTATTGTGCCCTTTATGTAGATCACCATCTTATTCTCGTTAAGCAATTGATACACGCCCTCCGTTTCAGGGACCACAGCTATATTCGCATCTTCAAACTTCAGCCACCTCTCCGGCGGTAGCGGTGGCTGCGAGATTTGCAGCCTTAAGTCGCATCGTAGACAGCGCCCAGCCTCTTCCACAGCCATCCTCTCATCAAATCCAAGCTCCACCTCAGCGAAGTTCCCGCGACGCTCTTCAACGGGAAGGCTTGGCATCTTGACCCGGCGCCTATACGCAAAGCCTTCCTCTCTCCCAAGCCATGGACTAGGCTTTTCAATAGCAACTAACATTTCGTCAATGTTTCCACTGCCGCCCAAGAATCTATCTATGGCTATGGCTGCTTTCCTACCGGAAGCCACAGCCTCCACAATTGACGTCGGTCCGTTGACGATGTCACCACACGCGAACACACCTCGAATGCTGGTCTCTATGGTAGAGCTGTCAACTTTTATGGTTCCCAGCTCAGAAACTTGAATGGAGCCGGTGCTGAGCCATGACAGGTCTGAAGCTTGCCCTATAGCAAAGATCACCATATCGGCTTCCACAACTCTCGTAACAGATTCATCGTAGGATGGGTTAAACCTACCCTCTTGGTCAAACACCGAAACGCAGCGGATTAGTTCCACACCAGTAACCTTTTCCCCATCGCCTAGGATCTTCTTAATTCCCCAAGAGTTACTGATGACAACGCCTTCCTCCAAGGCCTGTAGAATCTCCCATGGGAAGGCGGGCATCTCTTCGCGTGTCTCCAAGCAAGCCACCTGAACATGCTTAGCGCCCAGTCTTAGGGCTGTCAACGCCACGTCCATGGCTACATTTCCGCCTCCAACCACCAAAACCCTCTCTTTCACCTTAATGTAATTTCCAAGCCCGACATCCCTCAAGAGGTCTAGACCCCCAAGGACTCCCTCTAAGTTGAAGCCCTCCACTTTCAGCACTCTGCTTATCGGTAGCCCCGTGGCTATGAGGATGGCGTCATAGCCCTCGCTCATAAGATCCTTGATGGTCAAACTCTCTTGCATCAGAGTATTAGTCTTAACCTCCACACCAAGCCTAACGATTTCCCCTAAGTCCCTTCGAAGAACCTCCTTGGGCAGGCGGAACTCCTGAATGCCGTATCTCATCGTGCCCCCCAGCTCAGGCATGGCTTCTAATATTGTTACGGAGTGACCAAGTTTGGCTAAGTAGTAAGCGACTGTGAGCCCAGCCGGGCCTGAGCCGATTATGGCTACACGCTTCCCAGTTGGCGAAGCGACCTTAACCCTTGGCTCCCAGACCTGGTTGTCATGGTCAACGACGAAGCGTTTGAGGGCACATATGGAGACGGGCTCGTCCACCTTTCCTCGTCGGCACCCGCTTTCACAGGGGCGGGCACAAGCGCGACTAAGGACTGATGGAAGGGGCGCCCTCTCTCTTACAGCAGCGGAGGCCTCGGCGTACCGCCCTTGAACTATCAGATAAGTATATCGAGGGACATCTATGCCGATTGGGCATGTGTACTTACATGGGATTAAGCTGACTTCTCGTTCACCGGCCTTGACCTCCTTATCCGTCAAGGCTCCGGTGGGACAGACTTCTACGCAAGCGCCGCAAAATTTACAAGCGGATTCCTTTAGCGTGGGTGCCATTGTGCCCACAAAAACCTCGCCGTTACAGTAGACGAAGCCAAGGGCTTTCACACCGCGCAGGTCTTGACAGGCCCTCAAGCAGCGGGTGCAACCAATGCATAAGTTGTAGTCGCGCATGAAGAGGGGATCATCCCTCACAACTGGCAGATTTGCTGGCATGTAGCGTGGGGTGTCCTCCCTAATCCCTATGTACTCGGCGACCTTCTCTAACTCGCAGTTTCCTAGTTTTGGGCAGCAGCGCTCAGCAACTGGCACGTTGGTGGGGCATGGCTCCCTGGTGCAGCCCTCCTTTTGGGCACAGATGAGGCAGGCGTGGGGGTGCTGAGCGAGGATGAGCATCAGCTTCTCCCGCCTGGTTTCTCGAACCCGCTCTGTATCCGTGTATACCCTCATGCCATCTGTGACGGTGGTGTTGCAAGCGAGAACTAGGTTCTGTTGTCCTTCAACCTCAACTAAGCATAGGCCACAGCCCTCAAACTCCTTCTCTGGTGCATCACCCACCACCTGCTCACTACCACGATAGACCATGTGGGTGGCTTTTGCCATAGGTGGAGGCGGTAGGTCTGGGTGGTAACATAATGATGGGATGTAAACATCAGCCTTCCTTGCCGCCTCCAGTATTGATGAGCCCTCAACCACCTCAACTCCAACATCATTGATGAATACGCTGATAGTATTCACGACGAGCACCTCACAGCATGTTAAGAACGTTGCGTAGGCATAAGGGGCGGTTCACCAAGAGTGGGTTATGGCCTCAGGCTCACACGCTAGTACGCATGGCAGCCTTCTCTCTCCACTAACCGGCTTGCAGGGAGCGCAACTATACTTGATCCTTTTTCGATGTTCCTCTCTCACCGCTGCCATGTTACCACCCTCTATGTCATACTCGTTGGGAATGATTTCAAGAACACCGTAAGGGCAGGCTTCAACACATTTGCCACAACCGTTACACCTGTCCGTGTCTACCACAATGAAGTAGTCGCCAGAGCCATCTTTGTAGCCATAATGCGCAAGCATACCATCACTTCCCATCAGTTTTAACGCAGACCCATCTCTTTCTCATAGAGGGCCTTAGCAAATAACGCAGCTCCCATAGCTCCGGCCAATATCGGGTCCATCTTAGGGATTAACTGTTTGATGCCCAGCAGCCTTTCCAGTCTTTGAACTATGCCGGTGTTCTTTGCCACACCGCCGGTGGTCACGAAGTCCTTCTCGATGCCCACACGGTTGAGTAGGTCAACAATCCTATCTGCCATAGCCGCATGATACGCAGCCGCAACCCTCTCCTTTAGCCATCCCTGACGTAATAGGGCTAAGGCCTCAGCCTTGGCGAAGATCACACACGTGTTGCTAACTGGCGGGGGTTCCTGGTCAACACTGAGGGAAACCTTACCTAGGTCTTGGATGGGAACAGCTATGAGGTCGGCGAAGACCTCTAAGCCTCTGCCTGTTCCGGCCGCGCACTTGTCGTTCATCAGAAAGGATAGCACCCTGCCCTTTTCATCGCATCGAATGGCCTTGCAGTCCTGCCCACCGATATCCAGAACAGTTCTAACAGTGGGGCCATAAATGTAGTGAGCTCCCCTGGCGTGGCAGGCAATTTCCGTTATTGTTCTCTTGGCGAAGGGAACATTAACCCTGCCATAACCGGTTCCCACAATGTGGTGTAGGTCCTTGATCCCTAGGCCGGTCCCCTCCAAAGCCCAGTTTGTCACCTTGATAGCCGTTTCCTCGCTAACTCCACCCGTCCTCATAACGGAGTAGGCGTACAGCTCCCCATCCACCATGATCACCGCTTTGCTGCCCACCGAGCCCACATCAACACCAGCGGTTATGATCTTAGCTTCATGCCAATCCATCCCCGGCACGGTGTGCCTATACTCCGGCCATTTCCAATACTCTTGAGCCTTTAATTCAGCCAGCTCTTCATCACCCCTTGAGCGTTGCAGCCGCTATTAAGGCAGCGCCGAGGGCGCTCACAAACTCGGGGTATTCAGGGACAATCACGTCAGCCTTAATCTCTCTTTGTAGGGGTGCTATGAACCCTGGGTTCAGCGCCACACCACCTATTAAAACGACGTCCCTTTCCACCCCCACTCTGAGGGCCATGGACCCAATCCTGCTGGCTATGGCGTCATGAATGGCCTTGGCTACATCCTCCTTTGACACCTTAGAGTGGATGAGGGTCACGACTTCAGACTCGGCGAACACACAGCACTGGGCATTCATGGGTATGGTTTTTGTTGACTTTAGGGATAAGGGACCCATATCCTCAACCCTAACCTCCAGGGCCCTGGCCATCGCCTCCACGAAGGTTCCAGCCCCAGCCGCGCATCTCTCATTTATCACGAAATCCTTCACCTTGCCTTGATCCACCTTAACTGCCCTACCCTCCTCAGCCCCCACATCTATAACCGTTCTCACGGTTGGGACCATGTGGAAAGCCCCAGCGGCGTCAGCCACCACCTCAGAAACAGCCTCATCCGCATTTATCGGTGGTTGAAGGTATATGGCGTTCCTAC
This sequence comes from Candidatus Bathyarchaeota archaeon BA1, assembly GCA_001399805.1. Next base: position 2,529 of record LIHJ01000029.1, on the reverse strand, counting down.
CCATGCCCGTGGCCACTATCCTCTCAATGTCACCCCGCGAAAGACCTTGGTTCTTTAGTGCGCCCTCAAAGAGGTCACTCGCCGACTTCCCAACGTCGAATCCCACGAGGGCCTTGGCCCTTCCCANTGTTATCATGTTATCACCTTCCTCAAGCCCATGCTCTCGAAAAACGCGCTTAAGCGGGCCATGGTTCCCGCGAAGTCGAACTCCCTTTCATCGCCCATGTTTCCCTCAAATGGGAACACGGGAATGCCTGCTTCCAGTAGGCCGAGGCGGTTTTCAGCGATGTGCAGGCTTAAGCCCTCACAACCACGATTGTAGTGTAATAACACCGCGTCAACCTTCCATTGCTTCACGATGCTCACCATCATTTTGGTTTTAAGCTCCGGCTCATAGAAGTGGGCCCACTCAGGTTTGTGCAACGTCCACTCCACGATGGTCCTCAGGGCCTCCTCCCTATTTTGGGGCTTCTTCGGGGGAGGGGGCTTCGGCCCCCAGGTGCCGTCAGGCTTGCACTCCCACATCCCTATTAACCCGAAGGTGTAGAGGGAGCCCACTGATACGGCGCCGTATTTCTCCATCTCCCTGAAGATTTTTAGAAATCCCCACGGAGGCTGGGTGTCGGTTATGACCCTGAGCCTCTCGTAGGGAGCAGCCGCTATACCCCTTCTAACTCTATCCTCAGCCTCATCCCTCAGCCTTTCGTAAAAAGCGACACACTCGGGTCTATGTTTCATAAGGGTTCCTATCACGTATAGGGAGTACATGCTCTTCTCGTCTAGTGGTGCTGGAATTGCCTGATTCAGAGCGCATATCTCTGCCCAAAGGGATGTGCACCGCATTTCGTTCCAAACGGCCTCGCACAGAAGCCTGTCATTATATTGCCTTCCCGTAACCTTCTCCAGCCAGTCAATACCGTCACTTAATTGCTGGACAATGTAATTTACCTTGTAGTCCTCCATGGCTTCTGTCGGATAGCCCACTGAAACATCCACGCAGTACATGGGAACCTCCTTCCCCCTCTTCCTCTCAAGCCACTTAGCAACCTGATACCACTTGCCGTGGCTACAGCAGATGTGATCTTGCCAAATAAAATCAGGTGACGGAAAACCATCTACAATTGTCCCATCAGCGAGTATGTACTTGTCTAATAGAATTGAGCCCCAATAGTTTCTCATGTAGGCGCAAAGGGTGCGTGGAAAGCCAGCCGCCTCCGCGGCATCGTGGCACCGTGCGGCGAAGTCCTTAAAGAACGCTATAGTTGCCCCATAAGGTTCGCTGGTTATGCAGTAAACGTCTTCTCCAAGCCCAGCTGGTATGGCGCTGAATGTCCAAGCCCCGCCTGCCCAACGTAGCCCGCCCTTCTCACGGGCGGTTAAATATTCCTCATAATAGTTTTTCCTTAGGTTCTTGGCCTCATCCCAGCACCTTAACGGTTCGGTGGGGTATTCCTTAATTTGTGTTCTCATCTAGAACAACTCCTCCAGCCCTGTTAATGTCTCTAGGAATGCCTCGACACGGGTTCTGAATTGGCCCCAGGGCACGGTTACATCGAACTCTAATGGGTAGGTGCGGACGCCAATGGACTCTAGCGACTCTCTTAGGGGAGGGATTTCAACCCCGTGGGGGTCACAAAACTTATTCTGTATGATGAGGGCTCCCTGAGCCTTATACTGCTCGGCCAGTTCCACAGCGTGCTTAATCCTCGTGAACTCAGGCCAATCCTTGCTTGGGCATGGCACCCTATACACGTAGCGAGCGGCAATAGCCATTAGCCTATCCTCCGCCGGATTGACGTCGCTCCAGAAATACCTGCTTCCGGTACAGTGCTCATCAATCACGAAGGTCGCGCCCAGGTTCTCCACATTTTTCATGAAAATCCTATCGTCATCCTCGCTGCCGATGATCATCAGTCGAATGCCGGGGTCACGATCAAGCCTCCGATTGGGAAGTTCCTTTACCAGCTCTTCCAAAACTTTGTTGTGTTCTCCCTTGTCAACCATCTGGCTGGAGAGCACCATCTCCATGGCCTCAAGACCCGTGATCTTGGGATTATCCAGCCTCCTATACTCGTAGATCCTCCGCATCAACTCCCTATTTTTATTGACAACCCTTATCCCTCTATCGAGGTCTTCGTCGGTGATCGTTTTTCCGGTCCACTTTTCGATGGACCGCTTGAACATAGCCAGTTCTTGAGCCAAATACGGAACCGCTCGGGGTGTCTGAACACCATGGGGCACGTATATGTAGTAAGCATAGTTGATGGGTATGTGGAGACGCCACGCATTAAAGGCTTGCCGCAAATGCAGGCAGGACTGGCCCTCCACGATCCCATCCAGATAATCGAACCTACCCTTTAGGCCTTGGGCTAGGCAGTCGCGGCAGAGGTGGCAGTACATGGCGAAGATGTAGGGCTCGGTGATGGTTGGGGGTTCATGGCTGCCGAGAATTCTGACTGGCAGCACATCGGCGGCGTAGAGGATTTCCTCGGGCACATAGGTGCAGAAGTATCCCACAACCCTGCCTCC
>LIHJ01000023.1 GCA_001399805.1 Candidatus Bathyarchaeota archaeon BA1 | reverse complement strand
GATGCCCATAATTGACTTTCCAGGCGTAGTCAAGGAGTTCGCCGGCTTCTTTAGGCAGGTCTTCTCCTACCACCAGCTGAAGAGGTTCAAGCAGTATCTGAGCGGCTTGATCACCGGCGGGAAGCCCACCGTACGGAGCATGGCCTCAAGGCTTGTTGACCATGTGGACCAGAGCAGCCTAAACCCTTCCTTACCCTCTATGAGTGGGATGAGGATCTGCTGAGCAGGAGAAGGCTGGAGATGCTTCAATCCATGAAGGAGACGAGGTGGCGGAGGGAAGGCGTCGTAGCCATAGACGACACGCTCCTACCAAAGGCTGGGAGGAAGATTCCTGGAGCTGGGAAGCTTTGGGACCCCAACTCAGGCTCCTATGTCCACGCCCAGTGCCTGGTCACAAGCCATTACGTTGACCAGCAAAAGGACTATCCGTTGGGGTTCAGGCAGTACTTCAAGCACGGCAGCCAGGAGGCCGAGAGGAGCGGATTCAGGAACAAGGTGGAGCTGGCTATGGAGCTGGTGGATGAATGTGAGGGGCTGGGGGTGGCCGCCGAGAACTACGTCTTCGACGCCTGGTTCCTTACCAAGAAGCTGGCCAGGCACATAGAAGCCCAGGGGAAGGGGTGGGCGTCGAGGCTTAAGGCCAACCGAATAGTTTACTATGAGGGGCGGAGGATGGCCATCAAGGAGTTCGAGGCGGCCTTGCCCAGAGAGGCCTTCAAGGAGATAAGGGTGTTGGGTAAGAGCCGCTGGGTGTTCACCCGGGTCTTAGATGTCAATAAGCTGGGCAAGGTCAGGGTCGTCATCTGCTACGACAATGGAGACCTAAAGGGGGAGCCTGTTTACTTGGCCACAAACAGACTCTACTGGGGGGAGAGGAAGGTGGTCCTCAGCTACTGCCTGAGGTTCCGCATAGACACCTTCTATAAGGACGCTAAGCAGAACCTGGGCTTTGGAGGCTGTCAGTTGAGGTCCCTCAAAGGCGCCGGGAGGCACTGGCTGCTTGGGTTCACGGCGTACAGCCTCCTTAAGGTCAGGATATGCAGGAGCAGACTTTATGGGAGGGTTCAGTCCGATCAGACCATTGGGGCGGAGTGCAGGCAGGCCTTCAAGGACCTCGTCCAGAACCTCATCCAATGGGTCTATAAGATGGCTAACAAAATACCAGTCGAAAAAATACTAAACGTCATCCTAACATGACTTAAATACCGCAAAAGTTAAGTAAAGAATCAATACATATAGTTCATAAATTTAAGAAATATAAATAAAGCTTAAGAAGCAAGATTACGATAATTATTTAAAAGGTGCCGATATGGAGAAGGTCGTCTTTATTATCCTGAAGGCAAATCGTAACATCGAGGTGGATGAGGTGAAGGCGCTCCTACCTCAAGAGGGATTAAAGAGACATGGGTTGCAGTTGGAGAAGGTTGCAATCCTCCCCAAGTAGTTTCTTCTTTCTTGACCCCACCTGCAGTTTTTAGAAAAAATGTGGGTGTTAGTGTATGCATCTCGCTATTTAGACTTCGTAGTATTTTGAGTTCTTTTGTAGAAGCACATTATTATAACAGCGATTTTGTAGCCGCAATTTTAATGGCTTTTGGAGCTGGAAACAGAGGTCATATGGTTGATCGGCGCGCCCCTAAGTTTCTGCTGCTACTCTCCTCGCTTCTCTCACAGCCTCTACGTAGACTTCTTCCTTCAGCCTGAAGCCATGTCTTATCATCTGGTTAAGAACTTCAAGAAAACCATTCAGGTCTATTTCCTTTACCTCCAAAGCTTTTAGCAAAACGAAAACAGTCCCCCGGGGTGTCAAGTCTAGTAACCTCGCAGCTACCCTCGCAGAAACCTCATCCATCAAAACTTCCCTCAGCCCCAACTTTTTTGCAAGGGAGAGAACAGCAGCCTCTCCCGGCTCCAACTTTATTGGAACCTCCACAATCTCAGCACTCAAAACCTTTAGCCAGCCCTCATCGATTGCCCTCTCAATAACGTAAGCATCTCTTTCTCCTAGGTGCTTTCCCCTATCCACAGCCTCGATCTTAACCTCGTCGGGTATAAAAACCTCTCCAAAAACCTTCCTCAATAAGTCTATTTTCCCCACCTTGGCTAAGTAGATCAGGGGAGTGGCGTTGGAAACGATGCCACTCATCCTAAGCCCTTCAGGTCCTCCCTCAGCTCCTCCAACGTGTAAGGGACATGGATTTCTCTCTTTTTAACCTCGTTAATGATTTCCCAGAGGGATAGACCGCATCGTGTAGCTGCCTGCCAAAGAGTCACCCTACCCTGTTCATAATCTTCCAAGCTCCTTTCAATCAACCAATCTTTCACAGCCTTCGACAAAAACCTCCTAATGACCGTGGATCTATCCATGCCTTCCCTCTTTGCTACCTCATCTATTAATTTAGCCAGCTCGTCCTCAACCCTCGTAGTCACAGTAACAGGCATCCCAACCATCTAGTATTAAATTTACTCATTTTAATATTTAAACGTGCTGTGAGCAAGAAATCCCACACTCTTTAGGGGTGGATGAAAGCGAACAACTTTATGTGGTCAACGTAGAACATGAACCACAATCATCGCCGCTGACTCTCTGACTCTCCGGACTATGACTGGAAGCGCCACTTCATCTTCAACCTTTTCATCTATTCTGACTATCCGAGGGACTTTCCCGGTTGAGCGAACAAGCTCCCTGAAGGGTTCTATTTTGGTGGCGTCCTGTGGCCAAACGCTGCTGCTCACGAAAACCTGATAGCTCATTCACTCTTTCCCTCCCTCACTTTTTGGCAACATGGCCTCCGAGGCCCTCATATACCATAGCCCATATCTCCATAATCCGCGTCCTCATGTCAAAGGATTCACCGGAGCTGTCTGCTTGAGCCGCAACAACTGCTGACTTGATAATAGCCTCTTCAGCTGCCTTCCAGAAGGCGTTCTCTGAAACGTGGGGAAACTCTCGTTTTTAAGCCTCTTTAACGCCGCCTTGAGCTCGTTGAGGTATCTCGGCCCAGTTTGCCTTGAATCCATTGCCCATTCTATTATCACCGTAGCGCGCGCGTCGCCGGACCAGCTGGCCAAGAGGATGGCAGCCTCGAGACACTGAAAGCTCTCTTAAGGGAGCTGATGCGGAAGGAGCTGCTAGAGAGCGAACGTGCTCGGCAAATGATATGAATTCCGCTCTACAACACGATATTCCGAGGCTGCCAATTCACTGGCTCGTAACCCGTGGGTCGATGGACCAATACTGGGTCGTCTTCCTTGATCATGACGACCCGCTCGCCCGGCTCCAATTTTGAGCTTGCTCTCCCACAATAGTCCACCCAGCAGTTCCCAATAATAATGAGAACCCTACGCTCCGAGAGGGCACCCCAATGAGCTCAGCGGCTTTTTCCACAGTTGGGTCCTTAAGAAACACTAAGGGCTTTCGATGTGACACACCATCTCGCCAACAATCTTTAGATGAGATAATTACAGATAAAACTTCTAAATAGCGGAAATGGTTATATTCTGTAGCCATATTTTTGCTTTAGTGATGTGGTGCCAACCATAGTTCAAGTAACAAAGGAGACGCTTCAGTTACTGAACAAGTTGGAAAAGGAGGGCGGTATTAGGGGCCACGATGAGCTACTTAGAATGATGATCAACGATGGTTGAAGATTCACTCCATGTTTGGGTCGAATCCTAAGCTGATACCCTTTTCAGCCAAAAACGAGGCAGAACCTCATCAACCTCACCTATACACGCTCCTTAGATTTAATGGGGTTGGACAGAACCATGACGGAATGGGACAAAAAGCGCGAGGTCATGCAACACTACGACCATTCAGCGACCGTTTATGACGCTCAATACTCTGAGGAACAAAAGGCCAAGATAAATGCGGCCTTAAGTGGCATGAACCTTGAAGGGGACAGCCTTGTGCTAGATACGGGCTGTGGAACAGGACTACTCTTCGACCACATCAGAAATCGGGTGAAACTTCTTGTGGGGATAGACATCTCTCCCAGAATTCTGAAGGAGGCAGAAAGGCGGGCGAAACGATTCCCAACCGCTCTCATCCTTCGTGCTGACGCTGATCACACACCCTTCCCCAACGAAACCTTTGACACAGTCTTCGCCATAACCCTCCTCCAAAACATGCCCAACCCACAAACAACTCTGCATGAAATGAAAAGGGTAAGTAAGAACCACGCCATCATTGCGGTCACTGGACTGAAGAAGGAATTTACCAAAGAAGGCTTCAAAAAATTGCTCGATGCAGCAGGGCTGAAGACTTCGATCATCAAAGCCAACGACCAACTAAAGGGACACGTCGCCATATGCAGAAAAAGAAGGGAAAAGACTTAAAAGAACGCCCCATCCTTGTTTAGACTGTGAGTGATAGAAATGCCAACGCATGGGAGCCTCGCCAAAGCCGGGAAAGTGAGAGGTCAGACGCCGAAGATTGCGCCCACGCCTAAGAAGAGGCGCATACCCAGGCTGCGGTGTCGACGCAACTATGAGAAGCGGGTCATCCTCCAGCGCAAATCGGGGCAAAACTGGTCTAAAAGCCCCTAAAAGACTTTTGCCGAATTCATGTCTATCATCATGGCAGCTCATAAACCCCATTCTGTCGCCTAGGCTGAACCCAAACCTTGGGAGGGGCGTGATGGGCATGATCGCTGCTGCATACTTTCTACTGGCCATCTGCGTCTTCCCTAAGCCCGTTTAATCATAAGAACGTGAAGGGTGTTCTGTTTTGGCGTCGTATTAGAGTGGGAGCAGAGGATGTGCGCGCACGTATGATAGATGAAAAAAGCGCCACAACCCAGGCCACAAAGCCTTAAAAACCAAACCTCAATGCAACATTAAACAAGGGGTCAACAGCATGAAGCCAGCGGACATGGTCTTGAAGAATGGAAACATCTTAACCATGAACCTAGCTCAGCCCCAGGCCCAAGCCGTGGCCCTCCAAGGCGAAAAAATTGTGAAGGTTGGCACCGATGCAGATATGGAGCTGTGGATTGGCAAGAATACCAAGGTGATCGACCTCCAAGGAAGGACTGTTGTCCCCGGTTTCATCGACACCCACGTGCACATCATGGGGTTCGGAAGGTCCCTAACAGCCATAGACTTCCGGGGGGTCACATCCATCGAAGAGGTGAAGAGGCGTCTAAAAATGCGTGTACAGGAAACACCCACGGGAAAATGGATCCTCGGCCGCGGATGGGACCAAGACCACTTCGTGGAGAAACGCTACCCAACCAGATGGGACCTGGATGAGGTTGCGCCCAACAACCCAGTCGTTTTTGCTCGTGTGTGTGGGCACGTATGCGTTGTGAATAGCAAGGTGCTAGGGTTGGCTGGCATAACGAGGGAGACAGCCCACCCACCCGGGGGTCAGATCGACAAGGACTCGAAAACGGGTGAACCCACAGGCATTTTGAGGGAGAACGCCATGGACTTGGTTTGGAGGCTGGTGCCCGAGCCCAGTGAGGAGGAGTTCATGGAAATATGTGGTTTAGCCTGTCAAAGGGCTGTGGAAGCCGGGTTAACCAGTCTCCACTGGATCATATACTCAACCGCTGAGGTCCGTGTTATTCAAAGGCTTCGGGCACAAAATCGACTGCCCTTAAGAGTGTATATCATTATTCCCGTTGAGCATTTGGGCCATCTCATCGATTTGGGGTTGCGCACCGGCTTTGGTGATGACATGGTAAGAATTGGGAGCGTCAAAATCGTCTCAGATGGCTCCTTGGGTGCACGAACAGCGGCCCTACATGAGCCCTACAACGATGAGCCCACAACAAGGGGGATGAGGCTTTACACTCAAGAAGAATTGGATGCGTTTGTTTTGAAGGCTCATAAGGCTGGGCTTCAGTTGGCGATACACGCCATCGGCGATCAAGCCATGGACATGACGTTAACCTCTTATGAAAAGGCGTTGAGGGAGGCGCCGATGGAAAACCACCGCCATCGCATCGAGCACGCATCTGTTCTGAATGAGGAGCTGATCCGGCGCATGAAGAAACTGGGTGTGGTGGCGGCGGTGCAGCCCCACTTCATCATCTCTGACTTCTGGGTGGTCAATCGCGTGGGACCCAAAAGAGGCAGATGGGTTTACCCCTTCAAAACGCTTCTTCGGGAGGGCATACGGATCGGTGGTGGCTCAGACTACCCCGTGGAACCCATCAGTCCGTTGCTGGGCATTTGGGCAGCCGTGGCAAGGGAGAGCTTCCCCGAGGAGCGAATCACGGTGGACGATGCCATCCGCATCTACACGATTAATGCGGCATACGCCTCCTTCGAAGAGCACATCAAGGGGTCTATTGAGGCTGGCAAACTGGCTGACATTGTGGTTTTATCCCATGACCCCAGAGAGGTTCCGCCCAATAAAATTAAGGATATCAGGGTGGAGATGACAATCGTGGGTGGAAGGGTGGTATACATCTATGATCGTCATTTCCTTCACCATTAGGTCTCTTCTCAATTTTAGGTTATGCTTCTTCTGAACAATAGCGTTGCGATGCTTGTTACGGCGAAGGCGAAGGCCACTACGGCAGCCACGTCTGGTAGGATTATCGCCCAGTCCCAGCCCTTTGTCATTAATGTTCTAATTGGGTTGAGGGTATGGGTTAATGGGTTCCATTTGGCAATAGTCGCCAACCAAGAAGGCATGAACTCCAGCGGGAATAGTGCACTGCTCGTGAACATCAATGGCATGGTTAAGAAGTTCATGATCACCATAAGAGTCTCATGGGTCTTGATCATGGCGCCGAGAGCAAGGGATATGCCGGAAAGCGTTAAACATAAAATCATTGCTGTCAGAATTATTACAATTACCCCAAGAATGCCTGTCGTGCACTGCACGCCCATAAGAAGCGCTACGCTCAGCATTAAACTGGCTTGTAGTCCGGACTGAATGGTTGAGGCCAGCATTTTACCTATCGGTATGCAAGATCTTGAGATCGGAGCAGCAAGCATCTTATTGAGGAATCCAAGGCGTCGATCCCAAACGACGGACAAGCCTCCATAGCCTCCTCCAAAGAGGGTTGTCATAATGACTATCCCCGGCGCCATGTAATCCATGTATCTCAAGGTTAGCGCGCGCGTGCGCTGTGTGGTCGAATATAAAATCGAACGGTGGATCTCACAGGAATATCTTACTGAATATGTCTTTCGGTTAACAGCACTAAGTGAATTATATTAAAGCTAGGTAAGATAATAGTACTGAAGGAAGGTTTGAAGAGATGATGTTGCCACTAGAAGAATTTCCCCCTCTTAGTTGAGAGAATAGAAGGGGAAGTGGAAGCCTTAAGAAAAGAGATGAAGAATGGGCTAAGTGAATATGCTCCATGAGCGATAGGATATGAAAAACATAAAAGCGAAATTGCAATATGATAACGAAACTATTTGTCGTGAAATCATAAGCCGTTTAATGAGGATGCCAGCTTTAACCAAAAAGGACTTAAATAAGATCAAAATTGACGTATGCCACGAACTTCGAGCGCCAATGCCTCGCAATTCTGAAATCCTAAAATTCTTAAAGCCTGACGAAAGGAAAAAGCTTCTCACAATTTTAAAGTTAAAGCCTGTCAGAATGATTAGTGGAGTGATTATTCTAGCCGTCATGACGGCTCCTTACCCATGCCCACATGGCAAGTGTGCATATTGTCCAGGAGGGCCTCCATATGGCGTGCCCTCGGCATACGTGGGATACGAACCCGCTGCAATGAGGGGGATACAAAGTGGGTTTGATCCATACATCCAAGTTAGGAATCGTATTGAACAGCTGGAGGCGATAGGGCACCCCATCGATAAAGTGGAAGTCATCATAATGGGTGGGACTTTCCCAAGCATGCCCCTTGACTATCAAGAGAACTTCATTCAACGATGCTTGGACGCAATAACGGAACAGAACTCCCAAACCTTGGAGGAAGCGAAAAAACTCGCAGAAACCAGCCGCATCAGAAACGTGGGCATCACGGTGGAAACACGCCCCGACTGGGCCAAGGAACAACACGTGGACCAAATGTTGTCCATGGGCGTAACCAAGGTGGAGCTAGGCGTCCAAAACATCTACGACGACATCTATGAGCTGGTTGATCGAGGACACACGGTTCAAGATGTCATCGAAGCCACTCGCATATCGAAGGACGCTGGATTAAAAGTGGCGTTTCATCTCATGCCGGGGCTTCCAGGCTCTAACTTTGAGCGAGACTTAAACGCGTTCCCAAAGATTTTCACAGACCCTAACTTTAAACCCGATATGATCAAGATTTATCCCTGCCTTGTTCTTAAGGGAACAAAAGCCTATGAATGGTGGAGGAGGGGTGGATACCAACCATACACTACGGAGGAAGCGGCTCAACTTGTTGTAGAGATAAAGAAGACGGTTCCGCCTTGGATTCGAATTATGCGGGTTCAGAGAGACATCCCCGCCCACCTCATCGAGGCTGGGGTGAATCGAAGCAACCTCCGTCAATTGGTTTTGCAGAAACTGAGGGAACAAGGGATACGCTGTCGATGCATACGATGCCGTGAGGTGGGGCATCGATGGTTGATGAATAAAATAAGGCCTGACCCGGACAACATACGGATGCAAACCATTAAGGAGAGGGCTTCGGAGGGGGAAGAAATCTTCATTTCGGTTGAGGACCCAATCAACGATGTTCTTGTTGGCTATCTACGGTTGCGCATCCCCTCTGAGAAAGCGCATAGGCCGGAGATTCCCCCCGAGATGGCTTCAATAGTCCGTGAGCTCCACATTTATGGTCCCATGGTTCCTGTGGGGAGACACATGGCTGAGGCATGGCAACACAGGGGCTATGGGGGCATACTCCTATCTGAGGCTGAGCGAATGTCCCGAGAGGATTATGATCGAAGGAATGTTGTTGTTATAAGTGCGCTTGGAACAAAACAATACTATAGGCGGCTCGGCTACAGGGATGATGGCCCCTACGTTTCAAAAGCCATAAAATGATAAACTGCTTCGTTATTTTCATTTGATGTGTGTGCATATAGTAGCCACCCTAGTTTTAATATGACGCCTAAACAGGGATTTTTCAAGCGATATTGCCGTGTTTCAGTTGATACTTCATAGCTTATTGCTCTGCAAGAAAATATAGAGGGGGAGGGGGTAGGTTAAGAGCCTATAGCCATAGGCTAATGATTCTTTCGAGGCAAGCCTTGAAGTTTCAGTTGATGCTTCATGGCCATGAAGGCAGCATCAAAACCCTTCAATTCCCTCTTAATGGGATTTTTCCTTGAACCTATTGAGAAGCATGGCGCAAAGGTTATGCCAGCCACATATACAACATCATTGTCGCAACTAAAAACGGAATTCCCGCAAGAATGATTATGATTGGAATTCTTATCTTAGGATTTTTTAGAGCCTCGGTAAGTTTTTCCTTCTTTACGAAATAGAGAAGCATAATTACGTCTGCGATTACACAAGGAACTAGAAGTAAGCTGTAAGATAATAGCCATTTGAGCATGTCGCTCCAAAACCTGATTGCATCCCATATATAATGCAAGAACAATGTTAGCGAGCAATAAAATTGGCGAAAACCTCCACACAGCCTTTTTGGAGACTGAAGATTCAACTATTCCGATAATCAGGGTGGGAAGACTCCAAGCTCCGATCCAAACTGCGAAAATTGGACCAAGCCAATACCGCTCGGTTTCCCCTACCTCAGGCTGAACAAAAACTCTCACCTTAGCGGGAAGAGGTGAGAGTTTTTGTTCTGCCCTGAGCATGGATTTAGAATGGCAAAGAGCGGTTGTCAACCAGAGATGTTATGAAGAATTGTAATTCTGTGGTTGTCTTCGCCTTTCATGTTGGGTTAGACTATTATGTCACTCTGGATTATAGCCAGAAAGGGGATGTTGAATCAAGGGTGCTGAACATTTTGCGCCTGAGTTTCTATTCAGCTTGCGAACTTTCTCAAGGATATGGGCTACGAAGCTACTGTTCCGCATGGCTTTAAAGATGAAAGGGAGATGATCGCTCGTTTATCCTTTAAGTTAGCTGCATACGAAGTTACTGAATGCGCGCGCATCTCCGCCTTATATCCCTCTTGCGCGCGATGGAATATTGTGGATTTGGCTCGAATAAAAATTGAACCCTTCCCTCAAGAAATGGTGTTCCGTTCGATTTCACCTATAGTTTGCTCAACTCACCCAAAAATCGAAAGTAAACCTGCAACATACTTGACTCCTGACCGTCCAGAGTTTGTTCAAGCACTGGAGCGAATTTCAATCCACAAATGGGAAGCTTTTAACCAGAGAACTTGGAAAGATAAAGAGATAATTAAAATCAGAGTATGGAATCCTAAGAGCAAGTTAGTTGAGATATTCGGAATAAAAGTTAGAGGGTGGCATTTGATGGTCCAAATGTGGGGTTTAGAGGAATTGATCCGATTTGCTTATTATGCTGGGCTTAGAGAAAGAAACAGCGTGCGCGGTTAATATGAGGCTCGGTACACTAGCGTTTAAAAATCTTTGCAGACGAAGGGTTAGAACAACGCTGGCCGTGCTCGGCATCACCATAGGCATAGCTCTGGTTGTCTCCGTGATCATGATTATGGACAGTTTTCAATCGAGCATGGAGAGGGCTTTCGCGACGTTCGGCGGGAACCTCATCGTCCAGAAAAAAGGGGCGATCGATCAAGCCTTCTCCGAGGTTCCCTATGATATAGTGGACGATCTCGAGGGCCTGCCTGAGGTTGAGGTGGCTTCGCCCGAAATCTGGGTACGCAGGCGAATGGGGGGAGAACCTTTAGCGACCCTGATAATTGGTGTTATTCCGAGCAAATCGGAGGAGGCCACGGGCTTCTCTAAGAACATCAGAGAGGGCAACCCGCTCACGGATAACGACATGTCTAAAGCTCTGGTAGGTCTAGTTGTGGCTAGAAGGATGGATTTAAACGTGGGATCGATTCTCCTCTTGAACGGGGAAAATTTTGAAGTATCAGGAATTTTCGAGACAGCCAGTTTGGCCGATTTAGCGGTAATCATTCACCTCGATGACGCAAAGGCCCTTTCGATCCTGCCTGAGGGAAAAGTAAATGCTGTGACAGTTCGGCCCAAATCTCCCCTTCAGGCCGATGCCATAAAGGCACACGTAGCGAACTCCTACCCCGATTTGGAGGTTGTGGAACCCCAAGCGCTCATGAAGGGCGCGCGAGAAGCCCTCAACACGGTTAGAGGTTGGTGGTCCTCATTTCTAGCATCTCGGTTTTTGTGGGAGCGATAGGAATAGCGAATGTCATGTCGATGAGCGTTCACGAGCGGAGAGGGGAGATAGGGTTGCTCAAGGCATCTGGATGGAGCAACCTCGAGGTCTTCCGCCTCTTTATTGCGGAGGCTCTCTGGCTAGGGGTTCTTGGCGGCGCAATCGGCGCCACAGTTGGATCTCTGACCGGCATGCTGGCAGAAGGTTTTATACCCGGTCTGCGCGTGGAGCCGTCTTTAGTCGCGTTTTTAAAGGGAATGGGCCTCGCGGTTCTCTTCAGTTTGATTGGTGGAATCATCCCGTCTGTGAGGGCATCTAGGTTGTCGCCGATTGAAGCCATAAGGGGGGCGTGACATAAGCGAACCGATCGTCGTCACGGAGAACCTTTCAAAAACGTATTGGCTCGGAGGCTCCCCGATATACGCTTTAAGAGGCATCAATATGCACATAAACCGCGGTCAGTTCGTGAGTATAATGGGTCCCAGCGGAAGCGGGAAGACTACCCTCCTGAACCTCATAGGTGCTCTCGACAGGCCCACCAGTGGGAAAGTGTATTTGGACGGTCAAGACTTGACAAAAATTCCTGAACGCGAGCTTCATAGAATCAGGAGGGAGAAAATCGGGTTCGTGTTTCAGCACTTCTATCTCGTCCCGACCTTAACTTCTCTAGAAAACGTGATGCTACCAGTTATCCCGCTCGGCAGAACCGAGGTTTATGAAAGCAGGGCCAAAAAACTGCTCGAGGAAGTCGGTCTCGGCGATAGGCTGGACCACAAGCCCAGTCAGCTAAGCGGAGGGGAGCAACAACGCGTTGCCATCTGCAGGGCACTGATAAATTCGCCAAAATTGCTCCTATGTGATGAACCCACAGCTGAACTCGATTCGAAAACCGGCAAAATGATAATTAATGTTCTTAAAGAACTTAACCGGAACGAGAGGGTTACTGTCATCGTTGTTACACATGATCCCAAAATGGCGAGGTTAGCTCGAAGTGTCATTACCTTGGCTGATGGCAAAATCCGTTCCGTTGAGGAGACTAAAAAGTCGTGTGTGAAACCAAAAAAGACTTGTACGACATGCTCTAGAAAAGCGGCGTCAAAGTACGGTTTAGACCTCCCGAAAATGCCATATCCTCACGCCCTTGTGGTTGCCGATAGCTCGATTAAGCATATGATAAGAGCAGCACTCAGGAGAATAGGTTCAAATCCAATTCAAACTAACCCTGATTCTTCCTTCACTATGCCACTTTTTTGGCGGCGGAGCGAGCGCTGTCGGCTCACTCCACCCAATTCACTTCCATTTCCCTACAGGTCTCTTTGCAGCCTCTCTTATCTTGCTTATCCCGCGCTCCCCCGAAGACTTTGAGTTCCCCGCTTCTAAAACGGCAAGTCTGCATGCCCGTCTTCCACAGGCGCCTCATTCCTTGCCCCCTTTGGCTGGAAAAAGCTCCTCGAGGCACTGATTCATGGATCAAATTTCGAACTATGGAGATATTTGAATTCTTTAATATCCGATGCCAAGAAGCGCACGACTCTTGTGCTGTTCCTATGAACAATAAACCACGTTCCCCCTCCTGAAGCCTCTGATTTATTGCTGGGCGATGTAAGCGTCTCGCCTCTCAATAAACTGAAAACTAAGGTGTCATTTTGTAACAATTTAGATGTGTTAATAAAACGAGTCTCTTAATTGTAAAAATGAGGCACTCGAGTTCG
>LIHJ01000012.1 GCA_001399805.1 Candidatus Bathyarchaeota archaeon BA1 | reverse complement strand
TACCCAGGTGTTCGTCATAGTGCCTCTCTATATAATCGAAAACCTTCTCCCTTTCCACCTCATCACCTAAATCCATATTTAAACTGATCTGAACGTACTTAATATTTTTGGCTAAAGAAATTGAACGCTGACCTTGGATCGTTTTCAAAATTTATCTTGAAGCTCTTGTATTAAAGGCATCCTCGAATCTAATGGAGGCCCCTTAACTGTTCCCATCTTTCAGTATGATATTTTGTGTGGGATACCATCATCTAGTAAAACTTAAGAAATCCCAATTCCATTTCTATTAGGGTTTGCTGATGGCGACTGTGGGAGAACATTTGAAGAGCGCTGAAGATTTTTTGAGACTGGAACAAGGGAGTATGAAGAGGGTAGGAGAAATGGGGATTTGATGAGGGTGCGTGAGGGTTGTGAGAAGGTTTTCCATGCCTATGTTGAGGCTTGTGCAGCATTGATACAAAAGAGGGGGCTCCCGGAGCTTGGAGATCATCGTGATAGATTTGAGCGTCTCGATAAGCTTGGGGAAAATATGCTGATGGATGTTGGGGACCTAACCTCCCTATATTTGCATCAATACGGGTATTACCTAGGCTTGATAAGGCCCCAAATCGATGATGGAATGAAAAGAGTTGAGGAAGCATTAAGATATGTACGTAGAAGGATTGAGAGATAGCGAACTACCATTCAACGAATTGAGTGTTTGGCTTTCTTTAAATGTTTCAAATTTGGATACGGTTATGGTGGATGGTTATGTCTGAAATCCTCTCGGATGAGGTAAGGTTCGGATATGAGTGCCCCAACTACCCTTGGGAAACTATAAGCGAGCTTGCAGTGTATGTTGAGCAGCAAGGCTTTGATTCCTTTTGGATGCCCGATCACACCGTGGCCTTTGGGATAAGGAGGTGGGACTCCTTAGAGGCTTGGACGGTTCTTTCCGCCATCGCCTTAAAAACGAGACGAATAAGGCTGGGGACCTGTGTCAGCGACACGTATAGGCACCATCCTGCTGTCCTGGCTCAGATGGCCACCACCTGTGATATTATCTCCAATGGTCGGGCCATCCTTGGAATTGGGATTGGGGAGGCCATGAACCTAAATCCATATGGGATCGTGTGGGACCACCCTGTTGCCAGGACCATTGATGCTCTCCAAGTCATAAAGAAGTTGTGGACTGAGGAGGTGGTTGATCATGAAGGGCCTTATTATAAGCTTAGAAGGGCCTTCCTACAACCCAGACCCATTCAAAAGCCCCATGTTCCCATCTTCATCGCTGGAAACTCTCCTAGAACAATGGGTATGGCTGCCCAGTATGGGGATGGCTGGGTCCCCGCATCTATGCAACCACAGGAGTATGGGGAAGGACTCCGATACGTCCTGGGAGAGGCCAGTAGGGCTGGAAGGTTCTGGGATGGAATGGGGTGGGACAAGCCCTCGGAGATAGAGCCAGCCCTCTTCATCTATGTGGTTGTCGCTAACGACTACGACACCGCACGACAACTCGTGTTGCTGCCTGCAAAGCTCTACCTGCTCTCAAGACCGAGGATCATCGAAAAACTGGGTTATCCTGTTCCCACTAAAGAATTTGAAATGACAAGCAGGCTCGTCTTCAACCTTGAGATGGGCAGTGCGTTGTTACAGAGGGCGCAACAACTGCCGGACGAGGTGGTAGATAAATCCCCAATTGTCTTCGGAGCACCTGACGACGTCATCGGCAAGATCGAAAGGTACATTGAGGCGGGTGTTCGCCACTTCATAACACCATTCTTTGTTTCACCGAAAATGATGAAGGAGACGTGCAACCTCTACGCCGAGAGGGTGATATCATACTTTAAGTAAAGGCTTAGAAAAAAAATAAAAACTTCTTCCCTATAAATAGGGCAAAATATGAGGGACATCCCATGAGACGAGTAGCAATTGTTGGTGTGGGTCAAACAAAGTTTGGTAGAAGAAACGATGCGTCCATTCGTGAGATCGCCTTCGAGGCCTTTAAAGAAGCACTGGAGGACGCGGAGATCATGCGGGGAGAAATTGAAGCTTCTGTGGTTTGTTCGGCAACGCATTATGATAAGCAAAGAACCCCAGCTGGCGTAATAGCTGAGTACATGGGTTTAAACCCGCAGCCGACCTTCAACGTTGAGGCTGTCTGTGCATCAAGCGGTGTGGGTTTGAGAACCGCTTGGGCATTGATAAGCTCGGGCCTCCACGACATCGTTGCGGTCATTGGCTTCCAAAAGATGACCGAGCTGAGGTCGGACGAGATTCAGGAGGTGATGGGCAGGTCGGGGGACGTGATGTGGGAATCCCCCTTCGGACCGACCATGCCAGCCTACTTCGCCATGTACGCTAGGGCCCACATGCACCAGTATCGGACCGCCGAGGAGCAGCTCGCCAAGGTCGCCATCAAGAATCGCTTTTACGGAGCAAAGAACCCCAAGGCCATGTTCCAAAAAGAGATAACAATGGACGATGTCTTGAGGTCCAGAGTGATAGCGAGTCCATTAAAGCAGCTCGACTGCTGCGCCAACGCCGACGGCGCTGCGTGCATTCTATTGGCGAGTGAGGAAAAAGCGAGGAATATGACGGACACGCCCGTTTGGATCGCAGGATTGGGGCTTGCTTCCAGCCCGATGACATTAACCAATCGAGGACCATCCCTCACCACCTTCGGTTGCGCCGTGGAGGCTGCAAGGCAGGCCTATAAAATGGCGAGGGTGCATCCAAAAGACATAGATGTAGCGGAGGTACATGACTGCTTCACCATAACCGAGATCATAAACTATGAGGATCTGGGCTTCTGTGAAAGAGGTGAAGGGGGAAAGCTGATAGAAGATGGACAAACCTACATGGGTGGTAAAATACCTGTCAACATCGATGGTGGCTTGTTGGCGAAGGGACACCCTGTGGGCGCCACGGGAGCCTCGCAGATCAGAACCATTGTGCAACAACTACGGGGTGAGGGAGGCCAAACCCAGGTGGGAGGGGCTGAGATAGGGCTGGCCCACAACCTGGGTGGGATAGGCATGTACTGCAGCGTAACGATACTCAAGGTCTAACGGTGAAGCCCATGAGCTTTGAAAGGTTTGGAAAAATAAGTTACGTTGCCGAAACAAAAACCCGCGAGTTCATCAAGTATTTGGAGGAGGAAAAAATAGCTGCGACACAATGCAAAAAATGTCAGAAGCTACATTTCCCACCTAGGGCGGATTGTGACGCTTGTCTATCAAGCGAGATGGAGTGGGCTCCGCTGAGTGGCAAGTGTAAGCTCATCACATACACAAATGTGCACTTTGCCCCCACCAGCTTTCGATACGATGCCCCATACACCCTGGCCGTAGCACAACTCAAGGAGGGCCCCCTAGTGTTCGCGCCCCTGAGTAAGGGCATACCAGAAAATGAGGTGAAGATAGGCATGGAACTAAAACTTACGCCAGTTAAGATGATGGGTGACAGAATCATTTATGAAATTAGAAAACCTTAAAGCGAAGGAGAGCGTGAGAGCGCATTATGATAACAAAGTAGACACATCATACATCGTGATTCTAATGGACCCGCATACGACAGCAAAAGATTGATGAGGATATGAGAGGGGAACTTGATGATGAAGCATTTGGAAAGGCGATATGATCAATTGCATTAAAAACTTTAGGTACTCATGTAAATTTCAGTTTGTTGGCCTGAATCATGACCATGAAAACCAGCGTTATCGATGACCTCAAGCAAATCGTGGGATCTGGGAGTGTGTTAACTGACGCTGAGGATCTTTACGTATACTCTTTTGAACACATCTTCAGAGGGCGACAATACCCAAAACTAGATGTGGTGGTTAGGATACGCTCAGCCGAGCAAGCTGCGAAGGTTATGGAACTGGCCGATATGGAGGGCCTCCTCGTAATTCGAAGGGGAAAAATGGTCAATGCGGGAGTGATACTGCTGGATGATGTCGCACATCCTGATCTTAAGGTTACAGAAGAGACTAGAGAGAAGGGGCTCGTAGATGAAAAGGTCGCAAAGATTCATGAAGCGGGGCATGCCACGTTTAGGAACATCGCCCTAGCCTTGGAGACCGTCTTTTTACGAAGGCCAGCCCGCCAGTGCCTAGAATGCACAACGTGTAGTGGCTATTGCACCGTGGCGACCTATTATAACGGCGCCGAAACGTGGTCATCCAAGGGAAGGTTTCTCTTAATGAGGGGGTTATCATGGGAAGAGCTGGCTCTTTCAAAAAAGCTTATCGACATTCTATACACGTGCTGCACGTGTGGGCTTTGTTTCGCCCAATGTGCACAAGACCTACAGGCCCACGAAGCCATAGTCGCCACCAGACACCACATCGCGGAAAAGGGGCTGACTCCAGACATTTTCAACGCAACCGCCAAAAACATTCTTAACATCGGAGATCCAAGCGGAATGCCCTTAAACCGGCGTCTCTCTTGGATGAGAGAAATACCAAGATTAAGTTTCCCAAAGAGGGCTGAGGTTCTGTATTGGGTTGGTTGTATGGTGGCTACCCGCACCCCGAACACGGCCAAGGCGGTTGCCAATGTTTTGAGTCAGGC
>LIHJ01000018.1 GCA_001399805.1 Candidatus Bathyarchaeota archaeon BA1 | reverse complement strand
ACAAAATCCCGCTCCCGCCGAAATCCGAGTGGTTGCAACTCTTGGTCGATCTTTTGTTGGATGTCCACGATTTTATCACATCCCCCGGCGACACCGGCCCAGACAACGCGGATATAGCGCAGATTTGGAAATACACCGATCCCCCGTACATCTATATCAAACGGTGCCACCCCCTCGATGGCTTTGTGCATGGCAACCGCAATCGCCTCAATTTTATCATCCGGCACTTCACCAAGAAACTTCATCGTCACGTGAATATTGGGCGGCTCGACCAGCTTGAGATCAGCTCCGGTGGCCTCTAGCTGCTCCTGCGCCGCGACAAGCTTTTGCCGCACAGCTTCGTCGATGTCAATTGCCACGAAAGCACGGGGCATCGGATCACAAACACATTTTTAGCCTCGATTATAACGTTTTTTGTGTAAGGAATGGGCTAGCCAGCTTTTAGTTATTGTAGCTTTTAGTTTAATTAGGGATGACCGGATGGCCAAAAATCTGGCCTTGGGGTTCGTCCTTTCTTGTGGATAGCTTGGATTGTATCAAACAGATCTATACCGGCTGTTAGGTTGCCGATTACCGTGGCCTTACCCCCCCAAAACGCACCCATCACAGAAAGTTCCCCTAGGAGAATGGCCACGAGATCGTAATAATTCATCCTTATGGTGAGGTCTGGTTCCTCTTCAGCGGGGCCCTCCAAGACATCGGTCGGGCTCAAGAATAATCTCACGTACTCCACGCCTCTCCTTGGGTGAGTGATATCGAATTGAATAAGCCGAGAAGGAGGCATGCTCGCAACGGCTACAGCTTCAGGGGTAGTCACCGCTTTTCCAATAATAAAATCATGGAATAATTCAAATGTTGTAGGCTCATGGCCGCGATCGAGTATCCATTCCGATTGGGGTGGATCCCTCCACCACCCATCTGGACGTTCTTGGCTCGCTTTTTCCCCCATGTACCCACCCCCAAGCTAGTGTGGGGGAAGGGTTGGATCTCTCTCCCCGGCCGGCATGAATTGGCGCAAGGTTGCCTTCGCAATGCACATTTTAGGTTCCCTGAAGTCAAAAACCAAGTGGGGATCGGCGAACGCAGCCTTCACCACCGGACTGGCAACCCACGCGTCACCTCGCCCCACCATCGCCGCGTACCCAGCCACCTCCCGGATGACGCCGTGCCCAGCCGTGAAAGATGCGTATGGGGTGTTGTAGCCCCTCAATTCTGCAAAATTTCCTTCCTCGGGTCTGTAGCTGCAAAGGTAGGGCAGACCTATGTGATCCTGAACCTCTTGTCCGGCCCATCCTGTTCTCAACCACCCTTCCTTCATGGCCAGCGCTATGGCATAATGGCTCCCCCAAAGGCCCATCGTTGAATCACCCGTGAGCAACGCGGCCGTGCCGGCACCCAAACTACCTATAAGCGATATCCTGTGGGCCCCTCCCCAATGGAATTCAGTGAGAGCGGGAATCTTCTCATAAGTTTCCATCGCGTATTGAATTATCATGTCCACTATGAACCTGACCACATCCCACCTGGGCGGCACCCTGTCTATATCCGCAGCATATTTGTTGCTCAACTCGGCGAGCTCCTCTTGGAAGGTCTCGCTCGCTTCCCCCAGGGCTGCCCCCGCAGTGGTATTCGTGAACCCTATTCCGCCGCTCATGTAAAACCCGAACCAATAGGCGCTGTCTATGATCGCTGGGATGCAGATGCCTTCAGACATGGCGTGAACGTATTTCTTGGCTTCTTCAATGGACTCCTGAGCGGCTTTCAAAAACGGTTTCGCGGGCAAATGGGAACAGGATTGAGCGCAATCGCACAGATAACCCTCGGGCATGCCACCGGGCTCGTTCCTTCCACGCATTCGCTGGAACCAAAACTTGTTCCCCATGCGGATAACCCGCGCATGCTTGAAAGAATATGCCAGATCTGAAACCACCTGTTCACCGGAGAGCCCATAGGATCCGATGAAGGCCATCGTGTTCTGCATGGCGCTCCACCTCCCGGCCTCTTCCCCATCCGCCATCCTTATCGCTATCGTCGGAGCCCTCAGCACTACCCATATGGTATTACCTATCGCCTCCTTGAGCTTCTTCGCCCGGGTGGGATGGAATTGTTTGTCCAGGTCTATGACGAAACGGCGGTCCAAAGCATCTTTTATCTCATCGCTTCCGGTGATCACCTTAGCGTACGCATCTTTCACCAAGAGCGGGTTTATCTCAGACATGTGCTCCTGAGCCACCGCACCCCCGCACATGGTGTGGTTCAGGGTCTCGAGGTAAAGGTTGATCGTCTCGGGCGTAACTTCCTTGCCGGCCCGAACCTGAAGCATCCGATGGGCTATGTCTAGATTGACGATCGTGGTCCGCTTGATGTCATCAACCATTTGCTGGATAGCTGGATTGTTGACGTGATGGAGATCGTCTTGCTCCGCTAAAATGCCCGTCTTGCCGACGGAGAAAGGTTCGAGTTGCCTTTGACCTAGGGGGATCCCCATAGCTCGATTGTAAGCGGGTAGGCCTCTCTCTATAGCCACTTGTCTGCCGAGCCTGACGAACTCCTGTTTGCGCTTCGATTGCCTGAACCCACCCCTCTTGTACATCTTGGGGTCTATCCTCTGAAAGGGGTCCGAGCCAAACGTCCTCTCCATGGCAGCGTACATGGGTCTTTTTCTTTCGACTTCCAAGAAACGCTCGGAAACGGCGTAAAGTTCCCGCACGTACTCTCGTTCTCTAGCGGTTATTTGGCCCTCCCTAGGGGCCTTCCTTTTCCTTTCCTCCTCCGCCAAAACCCCACCTCTCAATTTATGTTTTTGTAGCTTAAAACTTCTACATTTGATCGGTGATCGATTCTGGGTTGTACCCCGCCATTACCCTCATCTTCGCATTTCTTGAGATAGTTTCCAATACTTCTGTCCTTGACTTGAAAGGGTGGGTATCCCAGCTGTAGGTGACGGCGAGCTTCCTACACTCCTCTTCCCGAAGCGGTCGCCCAACTGGAACGGGTTGATCTAAAACCCTGCCCAATTGGTCTTTGATGTAAGAGACCTCTCCTGTATCCTTATCGTAAACGAACCTTCGCCTGGCATCGAACATCAGACCATCCTCATCGAGTCTCAGGGAATGGCCATGGATCGTTATTCCTTTCAAAGCCGTCCGAGCCGGATTAAACACCTCGGTTTCGATCAGGGTCTTTAAAGCCTCCTCTAAATCTCGTTCCCTCATCTCCAGTATACATCGGCCACTATAAACGACGGTGTCGATGCCCCTGAACCTATTGAAATAAAGCCTCGCCCTCGCATAGGGAGTTATCGGGGGGTGCCAGAAACTATCGGAAAACTGAACGAATCTTATCCTATCCCCTGCCCTAGCTCCCGGTGTAGGAACCACTAGATTTTTGATGGGGTCATATGGTTCTATGAGTTCCTCAAGCGGCGGATGAACACTCACATACAACGCCCCAACAGCTCGGTGGCCTAAAAGTCTGGTTAGGTCATCGTCGGGTACCTCTCGATACTTCGCCAGCCGCCGCCGCTTGTCCCACAGCTTTTTCCTCCTTTCGGACACTTCATCTGCCCCAGGATAGATCTGGGGCTCGAATTCCTTTTTCTCAGGTTTCTCTTCGCTTGGCATGGAATTCCCCTAACCAGCTTTTGCTAGTTTTCTTCCAACCTCCTCGGCAGAACCGGCTACCTTTTTTAACGGTTCCTCGAGCAAGGGTATCTCATCTCTCAACCCGAAGAAAGCACTCGAAGTCATTTCAGGTGAAAAGAGCTGAGTTCCGGAATCAAGACACATCGCCGCGGATATACACGGGGTCAAAAATCCGGAGGTATGCCTTACAACAACGTGGTCTAGAGTATACGCCCCGGGACCGGCACCCCCATAGATGGAGTGAGTGTAGAAAGCAAAGCCCTGACCAGCACCCTGCAGCCTCCCTGCATCGGGATCAGGTAACCCCCCCGTCTCAAATATCAATTGATCGCCGAAATAAGCCAAAACGGATGAGGCACTTTGCCCGGCCCTGCTGGCACCACAATTGACTATCACTGCAGCCAAAGCTCCGGCACAGCCATACGCGTTCCAAAGTGGGAAGTCGCCCGTAGCGTAGTGTTTGTAGCCCGAGGGAAAAGTTCTTTTGACATTTATGATGCCATCTTCCACCGCTCTCCTCACCGTGCTGATCGCGACATCCCCAATTGTTCCTTCCTTATTTTCTTTGACGAGATCTAGGACCAGATTGTTCGCGTTGAAGCCTTGGTAGGCTGCCCCGAGGAGATGGTATCTCTCGAACCAACCCAATGCGTTGCCCGTTTCCCATTGGGCCCCCTGCTCCAGGATCGTTGTCAGGGCAACAGCGTCCAGAGTTCGTTTATTGGTTAAAGCCACGATGTGATTTATCGTTGTTCCCCTGAACCCACACCCAAGACCATCTACCGTGTTGCTCTGCTTCAGAAATCCGAACACGGGACCACCGGGGGGGAGTTCGGGAGATTGGGGATACCTTCCCCAGACGGCCGCGTTCAACATGTTGCAACCACTCGGGTCCGTTTCTGGATCGAGGTTAAAAGTTTCGGCTACAGCTTGACACAGGGCCACCATCGTCCAAGTGAGCGCGGGGTCACGGCTAGCTGAGATTTTCATCATTCTCTCAGGAATCTTAACAACGATGAATTTCCCACCCAAAATGAGCCTGACGAGTTCCTCTTTCCCATCACCGTATCTCGCCATCTTCTCTTTCATTTTTTTGGCTATTTCTTCCGAGCGCTCGACTATGGGCAGGTCTCTGCTGTACCAAGGCATCTGGATTTCATCTCTTCCGATGCGTGTTTCCCAGCCTCCCCTCCCCAATTTCATGCATTTTTCTAAATTGGCTAAATCGACGAAAGCTGTTCGCTTGAAGAGGTCCAGAACTTCCCCCATATAAGGATTGTATAAAGGGGAGAGAGCCTGTATTGGCACATCTTTCGCTAGACAATTGGAATGATCGTCGTATAGATCTACCGCATCTTTGTATCCCATGCATGCCCCCTATTTCTTTGGAACCGATTTACTTAAGGACTTCGTTTCAGCTGACGACGGGCAATTTATTTTTATTCCCCGGTGAAAAATAAGAGATCACATGCAAGATTCTGAGCACCCGAAAAGTGTTGAGGGGCAGTTATTTTACACTGGTCTGGGTCAATATCTGAGTCTTTTGATCAGCCACGTTGAAGCACACCCCAACTTCAAGAAAGTAACGGAGGGGTTAGATCTTTCCCCTCATTACTGATCAAAACTCCAGATCCATTCAAGCAATCGGGCATAAACAACATTTACATTTATCTTCACGTGACCGATCAACGCATCGAATCAGATGTTGGCACGAAACCTTTCGAATCCGATCTCCTGGTGGAGGGAGATTGGGCTATCTGGACAGACATCCTAACTGGTCGAGAAGATCTCGTCGGTTCCTTGACTGCAAAGAAGGTAGAAATCTCGGGAAATTTGGAAAAGTTAAGACCTGACTTGATACCCCTATTGGCTGAAAGCATTGAGAAGGCAAAATTGCCGCCTGAAATGATAAGACTCATAGAGCCAGCAACTCAAACTTAGAGGAGAAGTATTTGCTCTGGGCTGTTCACGTTTTGAAGTTCAGCCCATGAACGAATGACTCTCCCTGATGAAGCGTCCACAAATTTTCGCCGGGGGGCCTTCTTCCACTATTTTGCCCTCCCTCATGAGGATGGCTCGGTGGGCAACTTCCCTAACGAAATCCACGTGGTGGCTCACCAAGACTGTAGTCACCTTAAACTTCTCGTTGATGAGCTTCAAAACGTTTGATAAACTTCTGAGAGTTATTGGATCCAAATCCCCGAAGGGTTCATCTAAAAACAGAACTTTTGGCCCGGAGAGGAGTTCCAAAGCGATTGCAACCCTTATCCTTTCCCCCCAAGACAATTCATGAGATTTTCTGTCCAACAGATCTAGCGGTAAACTGCACAGACGGAACATCGGACCGACTGCTTTTGATACCGCTTCCCAGGGGGCGACTGGAAAGAGCTCCCGTATCACTCCCTTATCCAACCTGAGTTCTTCGAGTTTTTGGCTCATCACCCTCTCTGGATAATCCCCCAATCGATAAACCGAGTCCACCGTCTCCTCCTTCAACCCCAACTCCCGCGCCCTCTTCTTGGCCATGACTAAAGCTCGTTCGCCTTTTATTCCGAGCCTCGCCGAAGCTAAATCCTTGACCGTGGCATGATAGGCCAAATCCAGCTCCTGGTGAACGATACCCACCCTCCTGCGGGTCATCATCGTTTTGTAGCCCAGTTTCGTGATATCCGTTTGTCTCTTTTCAAGTCCGTAAATTATCTTGCCCCCATCAGGGAGTTCTAGCCCAGAGAGCAATCTGATCAAAACAGTTTTCCCAACCCCGGAGGGCCCCACTAGAGCTAGTATCTCACCGTCGTAAATCTTTAAATTCAATCTTTCCATTTTAAACGATTCTCCAACAACCTCAGCGTGATAACTCTTAGTTAAGTTCTGAACTTTGATGATCGCCCTTTTCGATTTGGGCATGGGTTTTAGACCTATAACTGGTTCCATTTGGGCTAGGAATTTATCGACAACTTCATCGGGCTTGCCTACATCAAGGATCTTTCCTTCCAGCCAGATCACCCTATCCGCCACGTATTTCAGCAGGACGGGGAGATGGGAAGCGACGATCGTAGATACATCGAATTGCTCCCGCGCGCTTTTGAGCCAATCCAGAGCCACTTGCTTCGTGGCCGGGCAGGTCATCGTGACCGGCTCATCCAGCAGCAATATTTTCGGCTCCCGGCCAGCTGTCGCGAGCTGTCTGGCTAACACCAACCTCTGCTTTTCCCCCCCGCTCAACGTGTGCGCGGGGTGATCGGCTTTATGGGTCAACCCCACGGCCTCTAGCATCCTCTCTCCTTCCTCCTTGAGTTTCCCGTATTCAGCGAATTCCTCCGGTGGAAGCAGAGCCGTTTCACTCCCGGTTTCTAAAGCGTGCAATCTCCTCATCACGTTTTCTAGAGCGCTCGCCGCCCAGAGGCCGAATGAACGTTGGAGGTGTATGGCGGTCATTTCATGGACTTTCCTCAGATCTTCTTCTGATGCTTTGGGAGTGAGATGAATGTCATTGATCCAAATCTCCCCCCCATCGAAGGGTTCAACACCCCTTAGCACCCGGATGAGTGTTGTTTTACCTCCCCCGCTTCTGCCGATGATCCCCAAAATTTCTTTCCGGTGGAGATCGAAGGAGATATTTTCTAGAGCTCGGACCTTCCCCCCACCCTTGAGGGAATAATTTTTGGATAAGCCAACAACCCTAACGATGGGTTTTTTCATTGTTTAGCCCAAAAGGAAAGTGACTCTCAAGCAAAATAACGTTTTTCGAGCTCACCCATGAGTTCCCTCACGGGCTTGAACTCCTTCGCGTGGGGCTCCAAATCAGACTTGACCGCCCGCCAAAGCCCATCGAGTTCGCTCGAACGATTTCCCCCCTCCCGATATTTGATCGCTTGCACGAGCATCGAAAGGTAGTCAGCGGCATGAACGAGCTTAGCCTCAGGAGTTCGCTTTTCGTTGTACTCGCGCCAAAGCGCTAGGTGTTCCTTTTTATTCGGCGAATCGACCAAGAGGTTCTTAAGCGCGCGCTCTTCGATACGCCTTTTCGTACCCGCGGGTCCCAAGTGCTTCAGCGCGGTGAAGGGGAAGTCAGCCATCTCGGCTTCGGCCCAATCGTGCACGATCGCCATGCTGAGGGCCTGCCCCCGGTTCAGTCTCTTTCCCTGGCGCTCGAGTTCATCCGTGAGCAAGAGAGTGATCACAGCGACTTCGAAAGTATGCTGCGCCACATCCTCGACCTCTGCAAGCGGAACGTTGCATAACAGCCAGCCAGTGCGGGGGATTCGCTTCAAATTGTTCAATCGATTGAGAAGCTCGTCTAAACTCATTCAGATCACCACGAGCTTCGCCTGCTTGACGCCCCTCAAAGCCCCGAGCCCATCGACCAATCGGCGGATCTTTTCTGCTGCCCCCCTGACGATGAGAAGCTCCAAACAATTTTTTTCATCCACATGCAGATGTTGGACCGCGGTTATGATGCTCGAGCTTCCATGCTGGATGTCCATGAGCGCATCGGTTAACCCTCGAACGTCGTGCTCGTACAACACGAGGATGGCTCCCAGTTGTTCACCCTTTAGCTCGCTCCGCCAACGGTAGCTCGCTAGGAAATCTCGAAGGGCATCACGAACCGCCTCCGAACGGCTGGCATAGCGCTGGGCTTTTAGCGAGCGGTCTAGTTCATCGAGAAGCTTCTGGGGCAGAGTGAGGCTTACCCGAGTTATCTTTTGGGGCATGTTCTTTCCCTACAAGCTCGCTAGCATCTATTTTCAGCTTTTCGTATGTACGTTTAGCTTCGGCTTGGTGCATCGCCTGCTGAGTGCACGGCCGTGTAGTGCTCCGGAGTTAAAGCCGTTAAGCTTCGACCCTGAACTGGCACCATCTCAACTCTGGTCCTTCGAAGTGTTTCAGAAGTCCCCTTAATTCACACGAGTACCTCTCGTCCACGAGGTACACCGAGCCGCCCAATATCCCGCGGTGGCAACTATGCACGGCCGTGAATTCCTCTCTTTGCATCCAATCGGCACGCAACGATCAGCTAATTTTACTTTCGTACGATACTTTAAGTTGAAGGTGATAAAGAATTCAGGTGAGAACGTGTGCGAATCCACCGTGTATTCAACTAAGTCAAAGGAATCTCTGATGAAGGATGCGGTGCTGGTGACAGTGGAGGGTGACCAAATAAGAATGAGGAAGGTTCTTGGATCGGAGAAAGTCTTGCGGAGGGTGGTGAAAATAGACCTCCTGAATCACCGTTTGTTCATCGTGGAGCGTTGATGAACGGTGAAAGTATCTGTCACCGGTCCCCGAGTAGGGGCCTCCGCATTGGTGCAACGTGAGGATGGAAAAATAGTTCTCGTGAAGAGATCAAAGGAACCGGGAAAAGGGCGCTGGGCACTTCCGGGTGGACTCACTGAGTATGGTGAGGAGGTGGAGGAAACAGCAGTTCGTGAGGTTGAGGAGGAAACGGGGTTAAACATCAAGTTGCTGAGTTTGGTTGGGGTATACGATATCATCGGAATGGACGAGAAAGACCAAACGAGATGCCATTACGTTTCCATTTGTTTTAAGGGCAAAAAGATTGGCGGAAAACTCAGAGCAGGCTCAGATGTTAAAAATGTTGGGTGGTTCAGCCCACTCGAGTTAAAAGAGGAGATGCTCACCGAAGGAACTTTCAAGGCCCTAAAAGATACAAGGATTCTTGTAACTGTTCACCTTTCCGG
>LIHJ01000014.1 GCA_001399805.1 Candidatus Bathyarchaeota archaeon BA1 | reverse complement strand
CGGGGTTCAAATCCCCGCGGGCCCGCCAACTACAGCGAGCGGGTTCATTTTATTTGAAAATTCATTAAATTTTTTGAAAATAAAAAATCAGCTTTCAAAACGTCTGTACGGCGCCTACTCTACTGGTAGCTTCTGTAGCCTTCTAAGCGCCTCCTTCGCCCTCTCATTCTCGATTTTCGGGATTTCAACCGCTGCGAAGGGGCGTTCTACACCTAGCACGGTCCTCTAATCCTCACTATTGAGGGGCTGAATGCTAATGTTCCAAGGCGGAGCGCCTCCCGTAGTGCTGTTCGTTCGCTTTCGTTCATTAGCGCGTATCACTGGTTAGTGAAGGGCGAGGCCGATTTGGGGTGATAAAGAGCGTGTTCGGTGTATGAAAAATTGGTGTGTGGTACGTGTAAAATAATACGTGTAAATACATGTAAGTATGCATAATTGGAGCGGTTATGTAGTATCTTCTGGGGTTAAAACCATGCTTCTATTCTATTTTGAAGTTTTTCGGCTCTAAAACTTTTATTTCTTTGGTTATGAGGAGGTGTGGATGAAGTCTCTTGTTTTTTCGTCTTCGAAGACATGGGGTGGTTTGTTGTTGAGTATGCGGCTTGTGAAGATGGCTGCGCATCCTGTGTACGGGTTGGATAGGGCTTGTCTCGAGCCGTAGACGTTGAAGTATCTAAGGGCAACAGTTGGAATGCCGTATATTTTTCCTATGAGGAGGCACATTTCCTCTTGGTGTCACTTTGTCATGGCGTATGTGATGTTGGCGATAATCTTTATAGCGTTATTTATAACCAATGTTTATGATTCCCAAGGTCTA
The DNA here is from genome assembly GCA_001399805.1 of Candidatus Bathyarchaeota archaeon BA1. Next base: position 4,402 of record LIHJ01000014.1, on the reverse strand, counting down.
TGTCGATCTTGATGTCTTGAGCTACATGGCTGAGCTTCCCACAAACGAGTTTGAGAAGATTCCTATGGCCAAGAGGGTTTTGAAATTAGCTGATCAAATGAAGATAGAGCTTGTAATCTCGATGGCGACGATTAAGACATCTCTGGACGCTAGTTTGAGAATGGGGAGGCTGAGCAGGGAGAGGTATGTGTATCTTTTAAGGGAGTTTAGGGCTGTAACAGAGAAAGTGAGGCACCTGACTCTAGAGATTGATTTGGTGAAAGCGGAAGAACTGGCTAACAAGTACAAGAGCATAGGAGTGGCTAAAGCCGAAAATAGAACTCATCTGGCCTGCGCAACCCTTTGCGAGGTTGACTATTTCTTAACTTGGGATGAGGAGCACATCCTAGCGAGGAAGGATGAGATTAAAGAACTTAATAGAAGGGAGGGGCTAAAGATTTTTGACATAATGAGACCGCAGGATTTAGAGGTGTCCTAACTCTTTGTAGGCCCTCTTGAAGTCTTGGATAAAAACACTTTCGGGGATGTCCTCGAAGATTTCGTTCAGCTCCTTCCAGCTTAGCCTCTCTGTCATGAAGTAGATCACTGGGTTCTTAAGGGTCTTCTCCGCTTCCTTCAGAACAAGCTCCCTTTCTTCTCCATGGGCTATTACTCTTTGACCCTTCACGGCTATGTACAGGTCTCGATACTTTTCTAAAAGATAATCGTAATGTTTTTCGATCCATTTGTACTCTTCCAAATTCTCCATCCATTCCACCAAGTTATTTCACTCAGTCTGCACGTTAATTACTCTCATTTTAATTAAAAGTAAGGCATTCCTTGCTTTTAAAGGTAGACGGATGATCTTTAATTCGTATGGACCGCGCTTAAGGGCGGATGGGGACTTATGGCAAGGCGATTTCACGTTTTATAACTCAAGAGTTGGCGAACCAGCCGATAACCGTGTATCTGCTGGGACGCAAACGAGGTCTTTTTGCTACATAACTGATACTTGTATAGGGCTTTTGTTGCTTTCGACTGATGAGGGGGCTAGAGGTGAGGTTGTGAATGTTGGGAATGCTGAGGAGGTAACGATTTTGGAGTTGGCTGGGAAAATTAAGCAATTAATTGGGAGCACGTCTCCGTTAACTTTTCATCCATTACCTGAGGGTGATCCGAGGAGGCGATGCTCAGATATAAGTAGGGCAGAGACGGTTCTAGGATGGAAGCCAAAAACTAGCTTGGAGCAAGGTCTTACGAGGACTATAACGTGGTTTCAAAGTAAGAGGGCATGGAGCTAAGAAGTAACATGTGTTAAGTTTCATTGCTACCCGGATAGCCCTCTACTCACCACCAGATGTGTTAACTCGGGTTTTCTAAGCTAAGCCATTTTTCTGTGGAAGGGAATAATATAAAACATGTGTAGAGGAGCGGTTATTTATGAGTGTTTTCTAGGTCGCTTATCTCCTCGATTATTTTGTGCCTGAGCTTTTCATTTAGTTCGCTTATGAATCTGTCGGCTCTGCTCGAAACGATTACCCTATATCTAGCCACTCATTTGACCCCATACTTTCTCCTCACATCTTCGAGGGGCACGCATTCTCCCCTTTTGATCTCTGCCTCTATCTCCTTGACTTCCCTCCATTCCTCCTCGCTTATTTCCTCCTCAGGCAAAACCATATCCATCAGAGCCTCTAGTGCCTTCTCTATGAATTCAAGCCTCATGTTAACCCCTCTTCACCTCACTGTACACATCCTCAAGGCTTACTTGAGACATATTTACCCCGATAACTATGGATTGTGAACTGGGTTATATACTTTCATCACTATTTATGGGGTACGGGATGACTACTTTCCTGATCATTTTAGGCTGCGAGATGTTTTTCCCTAAGTTCTTGTAACGCTTTCTCAAAGAGGTCTATGGCTCCCCATCGTGGGTTTTGGCCCATCCGGCTAGTTCGGTTAGTCCGTCTTCTAGGCTGATGGATGGTTCATAGTTTAGTAGTTTGCGTGCTTTGGTTATGTCGGCGTAGCAGTGTCGTATGTCTCCTTTGCAGTACTCGTTTGAGATGTATGGTTGAAGGTTGGGCTTGTCGTAGAGTTTTATCAGGGCTTTCCAAGGTATTTCATTCATCTTAGCCGGCTGTGTGTAGGGTTCCGGTGATCTTCCTTTCATGATCTTCAGGAGCATTTCAACCAGGTTTATGTTTAACGTGGGTGAAACATATTGGTTTATAAGGACCAAAGACTATCATCAGAGTCTTGTAAGATCTATCGAATAGTTTCGCAAAAGGCAAAATGTATATTTTAGGTTAGAAATATTCATGAATGGGCTAGATTTTTAGGCGGTGTTTACTGGCTGCCGCTCAATTTCTTGGCTTCAAGAACCCATTTTATTAGCCAATTTTCTAGATATAGATCTTCAGTGAGTTTGTCGAGGAGTTTCTTCAACTGTTCCTTGGTTTTTATTGGGCAGTATTCATAGGCTATCCGGAGAATGCCAGCGCTTCCAATGAGGTTGATGCCTTTCTTTGAGGCTTCTTGTCTGGCTTTTTCATCATCTACCGCGAGCAGGTAGTTTTTATGTTTTGCTAATATAATTGCCTGGGCTTCGCCTGTTCCGAGTTTAAGTTTTTTTGCTTCGTTTGTGAGCTCGATGCTTAGCGTTTCTATCTTTAACCATGTTGGGAATTCTGCTTGGCTCCACCTTTTCAAGAATTCTTGATAAACCTTTGCGGGAACAACCACGTTCTTAAAGAGTTCATTGATCAGGTTTAAAGCATTCAGTCTTTTGAACGCGCTTAGAACGCTGTTATCTAAGATTATCACTTTCCTAAGCGCTCTTTCGCAACTTTGTATTCTCTTTGGGCTTCTTTAAGGTTCTTAGGACCAGCGCGAATCTTATGGCCTCTTTCTTTAAGGAAGTCCCAGAAGTCATCATAGGAAATATCGGCCAGCTCAGCGGCTCTTCCAAGTGAGACCCTACCTTCCATATATAGCTCGACTGCGAGAATCATGCGAGAGTGCCTCTCCAAACCTTTAACATCCTTTAGCCCTAGAATCTCAATAAATTCCCTTGGCACTCTAATTTCAACAGCCCTTTCCAATGAATGTACCTCCACTTTTCTTCTTCTTCATTCTCCAAGTTTTTAAGGCTTCCGAAACTTTTGGGGCTTAGGTCACAAGATGTCTTTCTTTTAACTCTCTTAATGCTTTTTCGGAGGGGCCTGTGGCTCCACATCGTGGGTTTTGGCCCATCCGGCTAGTTCGTTTAATACATCTTCTAGGCTGACTGCTCAATATTTAGATATCCTATATTCGCTGCCAAATATGCAACTTGAGGTATCGATGTTCTAACGCTCATAGAAGTCTTATAGTGGTTCTATGCATAAGTGGGTTGAGGTAGGCTTCAAATGGGAAGTCTAACATCACATCTCTGCCTATGAAGGCCTTCCTATTGGGATTGGTGGCTGTTAAGGGTGAGTTCAGCCAGTCTTCTACGCAAAATGCTTGTTTTAAGATGGTTCTTCTATGTCCGTCGATATCCTCCACTCCTATCTTTAATCTCTTAACAGCGAAGTAGTATCTGCGTTCAAGGTGACGCCCGGCAAACAGGATCTCTTCGGCTTTAATTGGTACTATCTTTCTGCAGGTCTCGATGGGTAAGGCGAATACTCCCCAATTTCCCGTATCGAAGTCGGCTGTTGCCCTTATTCCTTTTTGAAAAACGGCTGGATCGCTCCCCGGTTCATCGCCCACAACGATGGGTACGGTTGGGTAGTAGTCTCCCTTCCTCTCAGCTGTTAAATCGCTCCATGTAGATTCCTCTATTATAAACTTTCGCTGGTTGACTATTGGAATGCATATGGCTCCATACTTCTTCTCTAACGTGCGTAGTTCCTCCAGGGAGATAAAGTCCGCATAGACTTTAACGACCGTGCCCTTAGAGAGAACGATAACGGTGGCTTCGGGGCTTTCTTTAAAAGCTCTTTCAATTAATTTTGAGTGGAAGGACTCTAGCGAGCTTAGGAGCTGATCCTTCTCCTTAACCGTAAGTTGGGTCCATGATATATCTAACTCGAAGGGGTCTGGCACCTCCCTACCGGCTATGATCAACGATTTGGAGCCCTTAGCTTTCTCCATCTCTGAAGCACCCAACGTTACTATTCAGGTACAACATACTAATAAGTGGGGGGTGACGCATATAAATCATCAATTATCTCTAGGTTTATTCATCGGTGAGTCTAGCACGCTTAAGTGGGAAGGGCTTATTAGAGGCTCCTAAGCCAATTAATGAGGATTTGATGATAAAAACTGGGGTTAAGGGAAGACCTCTTGGTCATGCATGGCGCGTGCGAGGTTTTATGTTCATTTTAAATTGTCCAAGCTGCAAGATGTCTTTCTTTCAATTCCTTTAATGCTT
>LIHJ01000013.1 GCA_001399805.1 Candidatus Bathyarchaeota archaeon BA1 | reverse complement strand
CAGTGATACAGCATCCTGTTTCAATGATAGGAACCGATGGCTCGGCAGTGGCTCCATACGGGGTCTTGGGAAAGGGCAAACCGCACCCAAGGAGCTACGGGACATTCCCAAGAGTGTTAGGAAAGTATGTGAGGGAGGAGAGGACCCTGACGCTCGAAAATGCCGTACGAAAAATGACATCACTACCAGCCCAAAAATTGGGGTTAAGAGACAGGGGATTGATTAGAAAGGGAATGTATGCGGACATCACAATATTCGACCCAGACAGAGTAATGGACAGAGGTAGTTACACTGATCCGCATCAATATCCTGATGGCATAGAGTACGTCTTAGTGAACGGAAAGATTGTTATAGAAAAAGGCACCCACACCGGAACCCTATCTGGAAAGGCCCTGCGGAAGACTTTGTGACAGGGAAAAAAGCGATTTCAAAGGCAATAACCTACGGATCACTGGCGAAGAAGATGGCTTCGAAAAAATCACCAACATTCGAGGATTATCTTGCCGGAGGATTCCTGGGTTTCGGCTTAACCATGATTCAGCTCGTTATACTATTCAGTTTCATTGACTTTAAAATGGCTCCACTCACTGTGAGGGTCATCGCCATTCTTTTGCCATGCACGTTTGGAGGTATGGTCTCAGGATACTTGATCGCTAGGAGGGCTACTTACAATTATGTGAAGGTTGGATTGAAGGTCAGCCTATCCTCTTTTATCATAACCATGATCACCAACATAATTTTATTTCAAACGGTTGAGGGGGGCTTGTGGATCCTCATGGGCTTCCTTTTAGGAGGATACCTCGGCATTACCCTCAATATAAAAATATTGAGAAGGTAATTTTGCTGCCTTTTGATGGAAGGATTGATTACAGCCTTTTCCTCAGCAACACAACATCCTTGCCCATCATGCCCTCTTTAATAAATCCCTCTATCATAAAACCCTTCCCTGAATAAAGCGATATCCCACCCGTATTATCGGTTGCCAGGGTTGTTGCAATGAAAGGTGCTTTGGGCAATCGCTTCTTCACGGCCTCCAAAAACTTGTCAATCAGCTGCTCGCCCAAGCCCTCGCGTGCACTCTGATCGTCCGCAACGTCCAGGAAACCAATGTTGGGAGGAATCAACATGGTCCCGCTTATCAATCCCACTATTCGATTCCCCCTCTTAGCAACCAAAGTGAGAACGTGAGCCCCATAAATCAAGCGTTTGATGGTTTCCTTATCCCTATGTATCGGAAGCAGTTTCTCCCCCATGGATGAAAGTATCACATTGACACACTGATCCAAATCCTTCTCGCTAAGCGTTTCAAACACAAAACTCAACGCAGCGCCCTCCAAAAGAGATAATACGCAACCTATTCTAAAACGGTTACCCTTTTAATGAGCTTGTCTTTCGACAAATTGTTTTAACCTCTCCACAGCCTCTAGAATCGTCTGGAGGCTTGCTGCATAGGAAAGGCGGATGTGTCCCTCTCCGAGGCGTCCAAACACGCTTCCAGCGGTTGAACAAACCCCTTCCTCCACGAGCAGTTTATCGGCGATTTCTTCGCTGGGCATCTTAAGGATGGAAAGGTCTGGAAAAGCGTAGAAGGCACCCTTCGGCATGGCGCAGGAAATCCCGGAGATTTCGTTCAGTTTCTTCACCAGATTCGCTCTTCTTTCATCGTATTCCCTGACCATTTTCTCCACACAATCTTGTGGACCATTTAAGGCGGCTATAGCGGCCTTTTGAACGAAACTCGCTGGACAGGTTGTTGTCGCTTGCTGCATCGTAGCCATGGCCTCAATTACCTCTTTGTTTGCCACAGCGTAGCCCAGCCTCCAGCCGGTCATAGCGTAAGCCTTGCTAAATCCATTCACGGTTATGGTTCTTTCCCTCACTCCATAAAACGAGGCTACGCTTTTGACCACAAATCCATCATAAACAAGTCTGTCATAGATTTCATCAGAAAGGACCCAGAGGTTATGATCCTCCGCAATGTCGGCTATGCTTTTAATTTCTTCCTCACTCAAAACGCCCCCTGTTGGATTGTTCGGAGAGTTTATCACAATCATCCTGGTTTTATCTGTTATCTCCTCTTTTAACGCCTCCTCGTCCAAGCGGTAATCCCCGGCGGTGGCAACTTCGATGGACTTGGCCCCGGCGGCTTGAGCGCATGTGTGGTAAGTTGGCCACGCTGGTGAAAGAACTAAAACTTCGTCTCCTGGGTTTAAGGTGGCATGGCAGGCGCAGTATATGGCATGTTTGGCTCCAGGCGTTACGATGATCTCATTTTTTGGTTCAGCCTCTATCCCTCTTCCTTTCAAATCCTCGGATATTGCCTCCCTTAGCTCAAGAACCCCTCTGCTTGAGGTATAGTGGGTGAACCCACCTTGTAGCGCTTCATAGGCGGCCTTCTTAATGTGCTCCGGGGTGCCAAAATCAGGCTCCCCAATTTCCAAATGGAAAATTCTCCTTCCCTCTCTAACCATCCTCTCCGCCTTCTCCATCACGGATATGGTTCCGGATGGCTGAAGAATCATCATTCTTTCAGCTACTTTCATTTCATCACCTGCGTCGGTATGATTTGTAACAAGTTGATAGAACTCTTAATATGGTAGGAGCCATATTTAACCATAATTTCTCAATGTATTTCTATCTTTGGGCTCAGCTACTAATTGATGTATCACTCACTGAGCCATCGTGGACTTCCCTTTAAAAATTCGGTCAGAAACTTCGCAAATTCATGGTTAAGCGAATACAACTCCGCGACTTCCTCATTCATCATGATCTTAAGGGTGCCTGGGATGGCCTTAGAAACCAATTCTGCTATGCCAATGCTCCTCCCGCCATCCCTCAATCTTTCAACGAGCAGCCTCACCACATCAGTATACCCTCGTGTTGTTTCCACCACCCACCGACTCCCTTCTATTCGGGGTCCAGAAATAGTGTAGGGAGCGTTAAGGTGTTTCCTTAAAAACTTCTCACACTCAAACTTTTTCTCCAGTGGTGGCCCAAAATGCTTCTTGATCGGCGGGAGGAAACGCCGTTGGACCTCAAAGATAAACACATTGATATCCTGTTCATTACTCCACACATGGTCACGGATAACGTTAAAGTCGTTTTGTTGAAGCATCTTCTTTGATGACCTTAGCGACTTGTACAGTTGGCCCCACAAAACATCTGGAACAGCCTTAACCCCTCCAAACCTTATAAACACAAGATCTGACCCCCGGGCTTTTATTGCGTGGACCAGCTCTTCAGCGTTAAGGGGTTCCATCTCTGGCGGATAAAAGAAACCTAGGCTGGGTCTCTTAAGAAATGCCCTTGATGCAGCAATGAACTCATCCAATCTTTCCCTCCTCACGGCAGACGCTACATTTCTTCCCTTGTCAACGGGATCCACCACCACGAATGGCTCTTCAAAAATCCTCCTCACCTCTTGCTCCCTTCCTTCATAATAACCCTCATGATCAATGATTCTATCTTCCCTCCAGTTCGCAATGGACCTCAGAACCTCAGCAAATGACCCGTAATGGAGGACGAGCAACTCACAGAGATATCCGCTGAAACCCCCAATCTTTATTTCTGCTCCATAAATGTCTATACCCCTCATGAATTTCTTGAGAAGCCGAATCTCTCCGCGCAATTTCTCATCCAGGAGGGGCTTTACGTAATCAGTGTGGAAAGGTGTTCTATCCGTGGCGCTGACCCATCCACCCCGATTCACCCGATAACACGGCACAATATTCACTCGCACATCATCAATCATGGACTCAAGGTACGGGTGCTCCGCAAATCTCTCAACCTGCTTGAACCCCTCCATAGCCCTCTTTGCAATTTCTAAGCAAATCGTTCCAAACTCCTCGAGGGGCATGGTGATGGGCACGCGCATGAATATATCGATGTCCGGCTCCCCGCTTAGCCATGTGTCCTTAGCAACAGACCCCTCCACCCTCACCTCCGCCTCTACCCCAGCCTCTTCGGCCACCATCGCTACCTTCCTCTTCAAATCCTCGGCCTTGTTAAGGATGCGTTCATTTTCTTCCTGGCTGGGAGTAACCTTCTTTAAAACATTTGCACAGACCACTTCAAAAGTGGAGGTCATAACAACACCACTAAGGGAACATGTCCTTGAAAGCGGCTTTTAACGACAAACTTCTTGTAGGGTTGAATAAATCGGACCTCTAGGGGTTAAAACACTCTTTTTAAGCCTTAAGCATTTGGCTCTAACGATGCCAAACTCATAGTCCGCCAAGTCCCTGATACACCCAATAAGCTCGGACTTGTGGCGTCCTGTTTTTACGCGGGCAATGGTGAGGTGGGGGCTAAACCCTTTGGGGTCCGGTTTGAAGCCCAGCCTCTGAAGGCGAGGCTCCAGCTGGTTGAAAACGTTTGTGAGTTCATTGGCGCCCTTTCGTATTCCAGCCCAAACAACGCGGGCGTATCTTAGGTCTGGAAATGCGCCCAACCCTCGAATTTCCACATCGAATGATGTGAAGGAAACCTTCCCCATCTCTTCATGGATTAAGTCACCTATGTGAGGGGAGATGTCCCCGAGGAACCGCATTGTTATGTGGATGTTTTTTGGCTCAACCAATTTCAAGTCCGCGCCCGTGTTAATAAGCATACTCTGAACCTCTGAAAACCGTCTGAGCACCAGCTCATTATCAATATCAAATGCGATGAAACTTCGAATCATCTCCAACATAACAAACCCCATTGCTAATTCTCTTAAACCTATTTTAATTTATTATTCATTTCGTAATTTTTAATAACTTTAACGCATAAACTTACAGAAAGCTATGGATCATGATAGTTAACTGCAGTACCATATAACACGTGGGCATGATGTGGTGATGAAGGGAAAAATTGTCGTCGGTGTGGCTGGAATGCCGGGTGCGGGAAAGGCTACAGTGAAGGAGATAGTTGAGAGGGTGGGCTATCCCGTGGTGGCGATGGGAGACGTGATACGAGAGGAAACCAGGCGAAGAGGAATGGAGCTCACACCAGGGAACATGGGCATGATCATGCTTAAGCTGAGGGAGGAGGAGGGGCCGGCCATCGTGGCCAAGCGATGCATTCCCAAGATCGAGGAGGCAAGGGGAGGCGTTGTCGTTGTGGATGGCATTCGAAGCCTACATGAGGTGGATGAGTTTAAGAGGCGCTTTTCAAATTTCGTGCTCATCGCGATTCATGCGTCGCCTGAGACACGGTTTCAACGCCTCTTTCGAAGGAGGCGAAGTGACGACCCCGAGGGCTGGGAAACCTTCATGGAACGTGATTTGAGGGAGCTCAAGGTTGGCT
>LIHJ01000011.1 GCA_001399805.1 Candidatus Bathyarchaeota archaeon BA1 | reverse complement strand
CTCTTAGCCGCAACAACTAAGTCACCTGTTCTTATGTTGGATAGTTTTATACGATCCAATTCTTTAAAACCTAGGACAAGTTCTAATCTCTCATCAGATTTTAGTAACCGCTTCGTTTTACTTACGTCTTTTGCATCAACATAAACATGAGCGAATCTATGCGACGGACAGACCTTAGCGTTTAAACCCTTCAATACCTCACTCAAGTCAATATTGTCACCCACAGAGGTCATGCCATGGTCTGCAACAATCACCAAAAGATGATCAGAATAGTTTTCATCAAGAAAAGTCTCAAGCTGTCCAATCAGTTTATCACTTTCTTCCAGTACCTCCATTGCTTGTCTACCTTCCGGCCCATATTTTTCAAATACAGCATCAACCCCAGGAAAGTTTATGACGACAAGTCTCGGTAGGCGTTCCTTTATCACCTCCATAGCCCTCTCAACAGCGTACCTATCTTGTTCCCAAACATCCCTCGATTGGACCTCGCTCTTAGAAATGATGATATCTGCTCCCCGCGTTATTGGCTCGCCGACCGCCGCTTTCACTCCCTCAACCATTTCATACATTGTGCTCACACCCACGAAGGCACCAACATCATGGAGGTCGAAGTCGATAATCTCATTGGATTTCCTGTTGTAAAAGGAGTTTCCAACTATGCCATGGGTGCCTGGAAATTCTCCAGTGATCAAGGAGCAGTGGGCGCTGTAAGTTGCAGTGGGATAAACCGACTTACACTTAAAGGTTGCCGCCCCTTTTCTGGCAATATCGTCCATCACCGGCGTATTAGCTTTCTTTAAGCAAGATGCACTGCACCCATCCAAAATGATAATGACGGCCACGTACCCACCTTTAACGCTACTCAAGCAAAACCCTCACATTTGATGGAGAATCTACATAATTATTAAAAGCTTCTTGTATCAAAACCATTTGAAAAAGTCTAGGGATGGATAGAGGATGGAAGACAGGATGATCGCCGCTGTTTTTCACGGGGTAAAAGAGGGCGTAAAGGTTGAAGAGGTGCCTGTGCCAAGGGTCACAAAGCCTGATGATGTTTTATTAGAGGTAAAAGCAGGCGGATTATGTGGCACGGATCCAGCTATCTTGGAGGGCAGGCATCCCGCCTCAGTTCCAGTGATATTAGGTCACGAATATGCTGGGGTCGTTATTGATGTAGGAGAGGCTGTGAAAGGCGTTAAGCCAGGCGACCACGTGGTTATAGACCCCAACATAAAGTGTGGCAAGTGCTACTACTGTCGTAACGGCAAACAAAACTTGTGCGAGAACATGACCACGCTGGGCATCTTCATAGACGGAGGCTTTACTAAGTATAATGTTGCCCCGGAAAGCGCCGTTTATAGAATTCCAGAAGACATGGATTGGAAGGATGCCGCCCTCGTTGAGCCCGTATCGTGTGTTGTTAATGGAGTGAGGAGAGCCAGGATTAAACCTGGCGACAACGTTGTGATTATCGGAGCTGGGCCCATCGGATTGATTTGGACAGCGCTTGCGAAAAGGGCGGGCGCCGGCCGAGTCATCGTCAGCGAGACTATGCAGAAGCGACAAAAGGCGGCGGAGAAGCTGGGTGCAGACATCGTGATTGATCCTACACTTGAAGACCCTATTGCGAGAGTTAAGGAGTTAACTAATGGGAGAGGAGCTAATGTAGCTGTTGAGGTTGTTGGGCGTATTGTTACGGCGCAACAGGCGGTGGAGATGCTTGCGTATGGTGGGAGAGCAGTGCTTTTCGGCACATGCCCTAAAGACGCCCGCGTCCCGATAAATCCCTACGACATCATGAGACATGAGAAGGAAATAGTGGGGTCCTTTATCGCCAACTTCACCTTCACACCAGCCATACAAATCATGTATAGTAAGCTGGTTCCCTCGGACGTTCTCTTCACGCATGAATTTAAAGTTGAGGGAATTCATAAAGCCTTCCAAACGCACAAGGCTGGAGAAAGCATTAAGGTCTTGATAACACCGTGACCAGAAGGTGCAACTATCCCCTAATCTGGTGACTATGCGAAGTTAGCGATTACGGTAAGATACCTCGGTTACCTCCAGCGGAGGTATCATTTAAGCTAAATATCCAATGCTCCTGATAGTTAAGACTGTATGGTTTGTTAAGGCGTGTGGGTCAGAAAGATGAGGGGGTCAAGAGTACATGTGTAGGTATCGGAGTATGAGTGGTAGTATGGCTGTTAGGAAGACCATGAGTATGGTGATGACGGTGAACCATGCGGTTACGGTCTTATGCAGGTCGTCTATTCGCTTGGATAGGCTATAGTTCACATCCTCTATACGCTCAGAGAGACCATGGTTTATGTCGTCTATTCGCTTAGACAGCTCCTCAAGCCTACCCTCAACCCTGCCCATCCTCTCCCTAAGCTCGATTATGCTTGCTTCAACCCTAGCCAGCCGATCCTCGCTCATACCCTTCCACCCATGTATAGTGCATGAAAGGCAATTTAAAGTATTTTATGCCTCTCTACTTGACAAAAGCTCAGAACCCTCATGGAATAACATATAAAGAGTAGCCGCAACATACTTCGTATATCCCACGAGAATTTGTCCCCAAGCTGGTAGTTTATGTGAAGTTGGCGATTGTGGTGTTCATGCCCGAGGATGCCTTCGAAACCCCTCTAGGCTGGAGGCAGCTAAAACGAAGATTCGCGATGATTTCACGTCTAGGATATGACGGTGTTGAGCTGTTGATCGAGAATCCTCGTGGGGTGGACGTAGAGAAACTGAAGAGGCTGGCCGAATCATGTAATTTAGAAATTCCAGCTATAGGCACTGGTCCCACATACCTACGATATGGGCTAAGTTTTGTGGATCTTAACCAGAAAATCAGAAGAGCCGCTGTTAAACGTGTGAAGAACTATTTAACCTTAGCCTCAAAGCTGAACGCTCTGGTTATAATTGGGCTCATTAGAGGAAAGATAGGAGCTGATGCCTCCTACAAGAGGGCTTGGAGACGGGTTAAACATTGTCTTAGCAAGTGCGCTCTAGATGCCGAAGATTTCGGGGTTATGATGGCTCTGGAGCCCATAAATCGCTACGAAACCAACATCATAAACACCGTTGATGAAGCCTCACAAATGGTGGATGAGCTACAGTCTGATCAGGTAAAGGTGATGGCCGACACTTTTCATATGAATATAGAGGAGGCATCCATAGCTGAAGCCCTTTTGAGGGCTTGGGAACGACTGATCCACGTTCACGTGGCAGATAGCAATAGACTGGCGCCTGGCATGGGGCATCTCAACTTTTCAGAAATCATAAGCACCTTGAAAGCCATCAAATACAACGGGTACGTTTCAGCAGAAATATTGCTTCGACCCAGCTTTCCCATAGCAGCACAAAAAACCATAGAATACTTAATGAAAATGTTCTAATATATGAAGCTACGATGATTGCAAAAAATGGATAAGAGTTAACATTGTATTATTGTAAATTAAAACAGATTTGAGGATGTGCATTATGACTGAATTGGTGATAGCAATTGAGAAGGCCTCTCAAATCTTATTGGATGCGCTTGACAAAGCCAGAAGCAGGAAGGAAGAGGGAGAAGAATACTTTAGGCGTGCTGCTGCCGCTTACATAGAGTTAGCTGGGGCTGTTGCAGCCATGCGTGTCTATGGCCGGATTAATCCAGCGACCTATGAAAGAGTGATGAAGCCGATTTTTGAAGAGCTGCATAAAAGTCTTGGGAGCTCACCTTAGCCATCAGTGATTTCAAGAAATACCTACAGGATAGAGCGCCCAACAATTTCATTCATTTACTACAGTACTAAGCAAAAGAATATCTATCCGGATTAGATATAGAATATTAGAAGCCTCTTACGATAGAATAAGCCCTAGATTTTTATTGTCTTATGTGTGCGCATAATTGGACTAGCCCCTCTATTTGGATCCAAATAAGAACGTGATGTTGGAGAGGGACTTTTTTACGAAATTGCCTATTTTTGAACAACGCTCAGAGAACTACTCCCTATGATTTAACTTACCTCGCCTACTTGGACCCAAAATACGCTGGATCTTCGCTGTGTTAAGCTGCTGCGGCTCTTTATTGTGTCACAAGCGGCAATGTGATCGTGGCGTTATAAAGCGATGAAGTAAAGTGTTTGCTCACCATACCTCTACCGATTCGAAGTTGGCTTGTAGAGGATGAGCAATGAGGGGAGACGTGCTGGGCTTCGTCAAGCTAAGCCCATCTTGGGAAGTCAAGATGGCTTTCGGATGTTTTCCCCTATTTCTAAGCTTCTGGGTGTTCTTTTCCGATTTTCTTGAATTCAGCGGGACCTTTTTGCCGCATACCCCCCATCGATGCGAGGAGATCGAAGAGGGAGCGAATTCGCTCATGAAGAATGGGGTGAGCTAAACACATATAAGAGTCCCTCGGGTTGATTAAGGAGGGTCCAAGATGCCTAATAGTGTTGAGGAGAGGCTTGCTAGGGTAGAGGGGAGGTTAGAGGAGCTTAGCAAGCGCCTAGATGACTTAAACCACAGCCTAAGCGAGAGGATAGGTGGTCTTGGAACTAGTCTTAGGGAGGAAATAGCTCTGACGAACAAGCGTATTGACGATTTAAGGAGCGAGGTGAGGCTTTGGTTCGTAGTGATAACCATAGTTATATCGCTGGTTACCCTACTGACAAGACTGATCCCGTAGTCATCTTATCATGATTCGACTGCTCAAGCTTACGTAAGGAGGGACAGCTACTCCTTGCTTCACCACCAAGGTTTAGTTTATATATTATAGTCAGGGAGCCTCCGTCATAGAGATCAACGCTGACTCTAAAGAACTCGTTTTCGAGGGTTTGAAGCATATTGGATTGCTAAGTGCAAGCATTTCAAGCTCTTGGTAGTCTAAGTCTTTTGAGTCCCCCTCTTTAATCACCTCTGCCCTGCAGTATACAGGCTCCCTTACCATAAGGATGAAGTCAAAGAAATCTTTATCTTTGTTAATCTTCTGGGTGGATTCAACTTTCCCATTTACCAGAAATCTCATAATTGCTTTCCTCGCATTGGTGACCGTTACCCTCACTAATTGCTTTCTATTTTTCGAAACGGATGCCTGTTCACCCATCATCATTTCGAAGTTGCCATCACCATTTATGTCAGCTTGAATATCCATCATAGGCCCCCTGGGGCTGTTGGAGATAAATGAGTGCCCCTCTTTGATGGCCCTTAACAGGTCCTCAACTGAATTTGATTCAGCATATAGCCACGTGGTTGGTCTCCCCAAACCTACCGGGGAATTTTCTTCCGCCACCCGGTGGGCATCGCTTCCACCTACCGCAGGAATCCTTTCTCCTTGACTGAGCAGGCTCTCCCAGAAAGCCATGGCTTGATGATTCAAATTGGACCAGGGGCCGCTCCAAACCTCGACGCAGTCAATGCCTCTCACACTCTTATACTCCCACTTCGGACCGTTTTCTTTTGGGTGATTCACCGAGAAAAGTAGACCTTGCTTATGGACCTGGTCGATTATTTTCTGCATTTGCTCATCTGTTCTGCATCTAAAGTCGATCCACTCCTTATTATTCCATACATTTGCATGTCCATAGTAGGTAGTTACCTCTATTCCCGGAATTACTGTGATCTCGATGTTACTCAGTTTCTTGATCTCAAGGTTTTGGCTGATCGTGTTATGGTCGGTGATGGCCAAGTACTCCAGCCCCAAGTTTTTTGCATGAGCAACCATTTCCCCAAGAGTATTCTTTCCGTCGCTATGCTCTGTATGAGATTGCAGGTCGCCTGCATACCATTTAGGTTGAGAAGTCCTCTCACCCCTCATGACAGGTGATGGGGAATATGCGGAGAGTGTTCTCTCAGAGTATAAATCAACTTCCACCGAGTACGAACATCCTGGCTCACGTATTTTATAGAGACCTAGAATTATTGCCCAAAGTCCCGGGGCTATCTTTCCAGCTATGTAGCCAGGTGTTGCCGCGTTCTCTGCGATGTAGAAGCTTGTCCTTTCAGACCCACTCCACCCTCTAAATCCCTTTGGATTTAGGAATCCATGCCCATGAGGATCAAATATCCCTATGTCTATAATGTTGTCATCGCTCTTGGGATAAGAGTAATTTATGATTATCTTGTTCGTCTCTTCTGGAACATTAAATGGTATATATATGTAGTCGCTTCTCCGCTTGTCATCGGGCGTTGCTATTCCGCTAAAGCCGTGATGCGTAACTAGAGTCTCCATGCATCGCCCCATTCCCTCTCATAAACTTTCATTATAAAATAAACTTTGTCCATTGACTAATGAAAATATGGGAGGCACTCACTAAAATCCAAATTTTTTATATAGCGCCCGGCGTAATATAAAGAGGGATACCTCATGGCGTCCTATGCAAAGTATTTGTT
>LIHJ01000008.1 GCA_001399805.1 Candidatus Bathyarchaeota archaeon BA1 | reverse complement strand
GCCCGCGGGGATTTGAACCCCGGTTCTCCGGCTTTCCACCTTCTTGTCCGGAGGCCTGCGTGCCATCTCGTAGAGAT
Organism: Candidatus Bathyarchaeota archaeon BA1; assembly: GCA_001399805.1. Next base: position 4,343 of record LIHJ01000008.1, on the reverse strand, counting down.
GGCTCGGCGCCTTAATCCAGGCTGGGCAACGGGCCCGTGCTTATCGAAATCAATTTGATGGCATTAGTGTTCAGATGAATCTTGAGAAAAGGAGTTCTCATCGACCGCTTTGTGTAGAGGTTTAAGCTCCAATGAGGGTGTTCGTTTGTTCGATTTCCGTAATCCGCCGTATGTCAGTAATAATTTTATCGAGTTTTCCTAAGCTCTCTGTTTCAATGCGTGCGGCTATGTCCCACATCCCATACGTGATGAGAACCTCCGTTACATCCTCGAACTTTCGGATTCTTTGAGCCACATCGTGCTCGGTTCCCCTTCTTACAATGGCAAGGATGTACGCCTTTACAGGGCGTTCAGACATGCTACATGCCACCTACTATTAGAATCAGCAAATGGCTTAAAATAATTATTGATCAAGGGATACCTATATCTCAACAAGTTCTTCACTGACCCACCAAGCCTTTCTTTTCCCCGATCTCCCTCCAGGATAGTACTCGATGATGGATTTTCCAAGCTGCCTCTTGGAGAGCCTTTGAATCCTCCTGAGCCTATTGAGGATTAGCCATCGGTTTGTTCCGAGGAGATGGGCGAGTTCAGGTGTTGTGGCTCCCTTATAATGAAGGAGATAGTCCACGATTTTATGGTCAACGTCGTCGGCGCAGAAGGTGTGGAGGTTGACTTTGCCCCTCTCATACGTAAGAACCTCAAGCTCAACCAGGTACTTCTTAATCTCGGAGAGGTCCGCTTCCAGCTTGTTGATTTTCTTCTCCAACTCTAGGATTTTGTCGGGTCGGGGAATCCTTTGAAGCTTCTCAAGAATGGCATCGCGAATGAAGTCGTCTCGCTCCCCTTCAGGAATACGGAGTGCAAGCTCCCGAAAAGTTTCCTTAGGTATTTTGACAGACACAACCGTAAGCTCGTCCATCACGATTTCCCATCTAGTTCGCCTCGAGTAGTGACATCCTCCCATGACCTCAGTCATGGGCTTCCTCAGAGCCTTCACGGAAGGTTGATGGAAGCCTTGCGGAGGTTCCCATCTCGTCATTGGACTCAGGCTGTCCGTGGGATGGGTTCAACGCCAAGTCACGGTGGCGCCTACCCAACAGACAAGCCGTTGGGCTCGTTGGCTTCAGCGGAGACTAAACCCCGTTTGGGCGTCGACCCCGAAGCTAATCCCTCAACCCAAGGGAGAAGTGGACGTCGAAAAATTTAAGGTTTAGCCACTCATCCCACGGCTGAAGAACGGTTTTCTGGCTGGTTTTGATAATTTTAAACCTGTGCCCTTTTATGTTTAAATAGGTGAGGAGGCATTTTAGAGGTTACGAGAGTGCGCATGGAAACAGAATTTGAGGGATGAGCGAATGCCTGAAAAAACTACAATATCGGTAATCAAATGCGATGTGGGTTCCTTGGCTGGACATCATATCGTGCCGAGACCCATACTAGACATCGGTGAAAAGCGTATGAGGGAGGCGAAGGAAAGTGGGCTCATCAATAGTTATTATGTGTTTCACGCTGGAGATGATCTTGAACTTCTTATGGTTCACAAGAAGGGAGAGGATAGCCCAGAAATTCATGAACTGGCCTGGGAAACCTTCCAAGAAGCGGTCAGGAAGGCGTTAAGCCTCAAACTTTACGGTGCTGGGCAAGACATGTTGAAGACAGCCTTCAGTGGGAACGTTCGCGGAATGGGTCCCGGCGTGGCCGAGATGGAAATTGAGGAGAGGGCTTCGGACCCCATCGTGGTTTTTGCAGCCGACAAGGCTTCAAGTAGCGCCTTCAATTACCCCCTGTTTCGCATCTTTGCTGACCCTACCAACACGGCTGGACTAGTGATTGACCCCGGCATGGCGGGCGGATTCAAATTCGAGGTCCTAGACGTGAAAGAGAACAAGAAAGTGTTGTTAAAGTGCCCAGAAGAAATGTATGAGTTAATCGCTATGATCGGAACAACCGAGCGCTACCTGGTTTCTCGCGTGTGGAGAGCCCGAGACGACCTGATATGTGCCTCAACTAGCACCACAAGGCTAACACTGATCGCCGGAAAATACGTGGGAAAAGATGATCCAGTCGCGATTATAAGGGGTCAGCACGGCTTGCCTGCCATCGGCGAGATTCTCGTACCCTTCATGCACAGCTACTTTGTTGAGGGCTGGATGCGTGGTAGTCATTGGGGGCCATTGATGCCCGTAGGACTGAAGGATAGCAAGTGCACCGCCTTTGATGGACCCCCAAGAATCGTGGCGCTTGGTTTACAGGTCGCCCATGGCGCGATTGTTAGCGATGAGAATGGTAACCCATTGGTGAGTGACCTATTCGATGACCCAGCCTTTGATCTGGCTCGTCATGAGGCTGTTGAATATGCCGTGGCCCTACGCCGAATGGGCGAGTTTGAGCCCGCCCGCCTAGGCGAAGAAGTTATGGAATACACCACTCTACCTAAAGTGTTAGAAAGGTTAAAGGACAGATTTAAGCAGGTGTAAGTCTCACTTTTCGTCTCCCTGTTTTCATTCAGCCAAATTGGATTTGAGTGGAGATATCCCCCGCAAAATCCTTTTTTCTGTTTTCCTTAAGCATGAGGAGCTACCTCCATGAACATTTTCGTTTTAATGGCTGTGTTAAAGAATGATGACTTGTAAATGCCAAGCTTCGTTTCCATGTTTAGGTTTTCACCTTTTGCTTTTCTGCGATAGTATCAGCTTGAGTTCATAGTTTTTGCTTTTCCTTTTAAAGTGTTATAAGCCCAATCTTAGGGTTGGCGTTTTTGTTCAAACAAAAAGCGTAATGTATGAATAAGAAAAACCAACGGTAACAATATTTTGATGCCATGTCATAAGTGTTATAGGCATTGAGAAATAAACTAGGTTTTTCAAGACCTGCCATGGCGATTCAGATATCTCATCCATTTATGAGTGTGGTCTTAGAGGCTTTGAGGAGGGGGATCAAGTTTACGGATCATGCCTTTCAGGTTATGTATTCTGCGGAACGAATGATAACGGTGGATGAGGTGGTGGAAGCTGTTTGTGACGGCGACATAATTGAGGACTATCCTGATGACCCTCGTGGGCACAGCTGCCTCATACTAGGCTTCACCAGACAGAGGAGACCGATTCATATTGTGTGTGCTCCAAAAGACGAGTTTCTCGTCATAGTTACCGCTTACGAGCCAACCTTAAATAAGTGGGCGCCGAATTTTAGGGTTAGGAGGAAGACGTAATGGTGAAGTGCCACTTTTGTGGCGGAGAGATCGTGAAAGGCAAGAAAAACTTTTCGGTTACGAGGGGAGACTATTGCGTTATTATTCGGGATATTCAAACTGACATCTGCTCGCAATGCGGAGAAGCCTACTACGATCCTGAGCAGGGAAAAGCCATCGAGGAAATCCTAAAAACGATGGACGATCAAGTGAAAAAACTGCAGACACCCTTGCCACCTACGAGGTCATAAACTTGAAAGGCGATTACATTGCATAAATTGCCAACCTATGTCAGAGAGGTTGTGGGGCTTGTCAAAAGGATGCTGGAGGAAGTATCTTTGTATATTCGTGAAACTGGACGCTTTCCCAGCGGGACGAGATTGCCCGGAGGTTCCTCCCAGAATTTGTTCCACTACCCATCGAGGATGGGGTTAATGTGATTCCACCAGTTGGTGCCCCGGGTCCATGCCTTGAAATTTAGTCGTTATAAATACATAACAATTATTTAGCATGGAATAAGGCTGTGTCCGGGTTCAAATACGCCCCGCCATCGATTGAAAATTTTAAGCGGCTCAAGCATTGAAGAGTATTGAGACGAATGAAAAACCAATGAGGTTGTTATTTAACCATTAAAAATAGTGAGTGAAATGAAAATCTTACCCAAGAAGTTTTATCGGGATGATCCTGCATTCAGAGTCTATAGGGGAAAGGAAAATTTACAAGACTCGTTAGGAGGATATGGGAAACGCTTCTGGGAAAGTTTTTAAACTTCAGATAGAATTTAATGTTGGCGATTAAGTTGGAGATGGCTAAATCCTTTAGGTCAATTATGAGAGAATTAAGAGAAGTTACAAGGGAGGCTCGTGGAAAAAAGGCTATTGACGATGAGTCAGTTCGCAAACTCATAGCAGCTAGCGCCATGGTTTATGAGGTTTTCTTGACCATGATGACCCTTGGCTCTATAGATCCCAAGGAAATCGATGAGGAGGAAGAGGAACTTTTCAAAGCCCTTGAAAGGCATCAGAAATCAGCCTAGTGCATCATTTTATGGTTTCTTCAGCTCCCATCCAATCTTCGTTTTTTTGGGTTCAAATTTCTTTATGACTTCTTTAAGCATAGTATTTACCTTTTCCAAAAATTTTGAATCTGC
>LIHJ01000007.1 GCA_001399805.1 Candidatus Bathyarchaeota archaeon BA1 | reverse complement strand
AGAAACTGAGGTCTCGCTTCATGATGATGCTGGTTACCTTCCAGTCTTCTTCAACGTGCTCTTGAAGTCGCTGATAGGCTCCGTCTTGGCTTATGGGGAGTCCTATTCTCTTGAGGTTTGTCCTGAGGCTGAGGATTGGGTTTCCCCGCTTGGTTTTTTTGAAGCTAAAGAGTCGCCTGTCAAAACGGAAAACACACTTCTCTACCTCTCCGTTTATGGTTTTTCTGATGCTCCAAGCGTAGCGTGTGGCTTCAATTATCAGCTGGGATGCTACGCCATATTTGCCCCTGAACTTTTCATACGTCTCCCTGTGGAGCTGTGCCCTCGACCTGACGTCGCCGACGCTGCCAAGAGCTTTTATAACTATCCTGAAAAACGTTGAGTATGTTTCCTTAAGCAGCTTTCTCTTAGCCTTTGTAGGCTTGAGAAGGTTCAGAGGCAAACACTTACGCATCCGCTACTACCACAGGAAAAATGGCTGCCAGACCCTTAAAAGTTTGGCTCCGATTCCTCCCCACGCTTTCGCATGAGGTCTCCTCGGAGGTATTTAGATGAAAATGCAAGTTAGAAACCTGGATTACTACTCACCTATATGCTGCAGATTCGTACCGATAGATTCTGTAAAGATGGCTACTCAAGCCACTATGCAGATGATGTGGACGCTGACGTGGACGCTTGATTTCTTAGACCGTCGAGTGTGAAACATAAACACTTTAACCACAAAGAGCATACTTAGCAACTGAGAGCTTAAGTATTAATGTTTTTAAGAATGAGCCATGATATGTGGGGTTCTTAAGATCATGTTACTTGGAAATTTTGACGCCCACAAATTGCTTGACAAAGTAGGGCATTGCGTTAATACTCACATATTTGTCACAAAACTGTTAGAATGGGCCGACAAGGCGACCTTCAGAGATTTTACCTACCGTCATGAAACAGACGCGTTTAGGAAACTATGCCTATCTGTGCTCTTACAAAGAGCTCGTCCACCCCAGGTGGATGAAGCCTACAAGCGATTGTTCACTTTCCTTCCAACTATAAAGGATGTCACAAACGCACCAAAAGGGCAGATTGCAGAGCTGATTCGGCCCTCGGGGATGCATCAAATTAAGGCGGAGAGAATACGGAAACTGGCAGAAATCATATTGAACCAATACAATGGGAGGGTCCCTCAAAATAAGGAGGAATTGTTAGAGCTTCCCGGGATAGGGGAATACGCCGCTGATGTGGTCTTGGCGTGGGCATTCAACCAAGACGTGACCATGATCGACACGAATGTTTACAGGATTTTGAAACGGGTGGGCCTTATTAAGGAAGAGGGAGAGGCCAGAACCATTCTAGAAAGGCTTATTCCTGAAGGGTATCGGCGAAGGTTCAACCTGATTTTCATCGAGTTTGGAGGCCTTATCTGCAAACCCATAAAGCCAAGGTGCCCTAACTGCACCCTAAGAGACATTTGCCACTACGCTAAAAGCCATTAAGTTGTCTACGCCTTCCTACTTTTTGATCTCCGCCTTAAGATTAAATGGCTTTCCCTCTTCAAGGATTCTTTGAGGGATTTTTTCCCTCCATTTTCGTAGAAAGGGCAGTTCATCCTTCTCCTCTCGTAGTTCATCTGGAAGCATTTCGGGGATCTCGTCTCGGATGGGATACCAACGCAAGCACTTTGGACAGATAATCACACCTTCCACTATCTCCTCCTTCTCCTCGAAGACATGCAGCTCAAGGGGGTAATACTTGTCAATGGGACAGGCTAAAATATCCATCAACTTTCTTTTGATGTTTCGTCCCTCCTGTTAACGTATTTTAGGGTCACAAATGTTATAAAAGATTTGCTAGAATCATCTTTCATCAAAGATTGAAGTGTAATTTTGCAGAATACCAGTATGAAGCCTACCTCATTCGTTATAGGAAGGTAAGCCTTTGGATGGCGAGCGATCTTCAGACACATAAATCGAGGCAGATTCCGTCATCGACGCCCATACCCTGATGATCGTGCTGGAGAACCGTTCGCAGTTGAGCAACGCCCACATTTCAAGAAAGGTGTAGCTACGGATCAGTCGAAATGAGGAAAAAGCCGCGGGGATCATCAAGGAAGTTGGATCCGAAAAGTTTCTGTTGAGTCCGACTTCCTTGGATGATGCTGGACTTTACACGATGACATCATCAGAACAGAGAGACTCCCATTAGCGGAGGAAGACGTGAAGACTTTGGGGCTAAACGCTAAGCGTTCGTTGAATCTTTAACCGATGTTGCAAAGCATAAAATTAATCAGAGCTAACAGTAAAGGTTGGATGTATAGGTGGTTGTGTTGGTTAGGCGAATTAGAAAAACCCCATTTGAAGAGCTGTCTTTCATTAACAACTGCACCCTTGGACCCCTGAACAAGCCTGTGGCAACGGTCAAGCCCGGCGAGGTGTTTGAGGTGGAAACGTGGGATGCCCTCAGTAACACATTGAAGCCCACCCAAACATTGAAGGATATACTGGACAGGGGCGTGTCCCTCTACAAAAACCCTGTTACAGGTCCCATATATGTAGAGGGAGCGGAGTCAGGGGATACGTTGGCCATTGAAATCATAGACATTTCGGTTCCACATGTGGGTGTCACTGTGGTTGTGCCAGGTTCTGGAGGGCTGGAGGGATGGCTTCAAGCATCCCCTCCCCTCACCAAGTTCTCCAAAATCGAGGATGGAAAGGCTGTTTACACGCTGAATGATGGGAGGCAGATAGTGATTCCCATCAAGCCATTCATAGGGACCATAGGCGTCTCGCCACCATCCGAGGCCATATCCACGGTCACCCCTGGAAAACATGGCGGAAACATGGACACCCCAGACACCTGCGCTGGTAATAGGCTGTATCTCCCTGTTTCAGTGAGGGGGGCGCTTCTCGGACTGGGCGATGTCCATGCGGTTCAGGGGGACGGAGAAATCTGCGGAACCGCCATCGAGGTCCCGTCCATAGTGAAGATGAAGATTGATTTAATAAAGAACAAAAGGATTGATTGGCCACGCATCGAATCACCCGACGATATCGCGACGGTTTGTAGCGCCAGGCCGTTGGAGGACGCGGTTCGACTTGCCTTCCTCCAACTGATCAAGTGGTTGGAGGAGGATTATGGCTTTGAGCGCTATGACGCCTACATGTTCCTCAGCCTAGCCGCAAAGATACGGGTTTCCCAAATTGTCGACCCACTCTTTACAGTTGTTGCGAGGCTCCCTAAGGCTCTTCTACCAAGTAAGCATGAGACTGCAATGGCAAAGCGATAGGAGAACCCCTTCAAAGTGGGATTTTAAATGTCACCATGAGCGCTTAATGTGGCTCACCTTATCGAATGCCTCATCGGTGGATATCACTATCCCATCGAGCTGAAGAGCTTCGGCAGCCACCCCAGCATCAAAATAATCCAGCCTCAACTCCTTTTCAAGCCTAGCTGTAAGGTATAAAACGGACGGATTTAATCTTAGAATCTTTTTACGTGAAGATGGAAAGTCTTTTTAAAAGTAAACCATACCTCTCCATTCTATCATCAAATGAGTAACCACAACTTTTCAAAATTACGTCAAACTCTAACAGTGCAAAACAGGCGATGTAGAAGTCCCTCTCACCCAGCTTCCCCATGTAGCCCGTAGACCTTTCATGTCGCTTATCGTTTTCGTCAGCAACACCAAAAAGAACAACGGTGTCAAGGACAGGCATGCATCATTTCCCCGAAACAGATACTTAGAAGCCTCGTGAGCATCTTCTTCATAGCGGAAATCGTTCAGACTGCCTTTGAAGCTTCTACCCTTCAAAGAAAAGAGAATTACCCCACCCTTAAATGGAATAGCGATAAGTTTATCGCCTCTCTCTAAACCCGCTATTTCTCGCGTGCTTTTATCCAATAGAACCCTGTATTTATCATCCATCACCACGAGACTCAAATTTTCACCCAATAAATATGATTCG
>LIHJ01000004.1 GCA_001399805.1 Candidatus Bathyarchaeota archaeon BA1 | reverse complement strand
CATTAGCCTATGACTATAGGCTCAATATCTACCCCCTCCCCCTTACGCTTTTTGGGTTTAGCTCCGCCTCGACGACACGGAACCAATTGCGATACATACGCTCCGGGGCTCTTTTATACTAATAAAGTTTAAGAAGACACGATGGAGGCCGCGCTTGGGGAGCGTTGTTCGAATCACTAGAAGAAAGTTAATAGCTGCGTAAAAGGTAATCGAAGGGAAAATAAACATGCCAGCGGATCAGTAATCAATAAGCAAAATAGGTATTTCGATATTTAAAGAAATTTTGTTATTTAATTTGTTTTATTTAATTAAACAATATAAAAATCGATTTTATTCGTTTTAATTATCTATTGAGTACTTTTTCTAAGGAGATCCATTCTTCATTTATACCCCCCTGTCTGCAATTTTCTGCAGGCGTTCTTTGTTATTTCCAGAATGTTTCGAGCGCCTCCAGATTTATTATTTAAAATTCGATAAATTTCGCTATTCATTTTAGCATTGATGGATCAAAAGTAAAGAACGCTCGCGCAGATCATGTTAAAGTTTTTAATCTATACAAGTTATCGGCCACATCTTTGAGACCTAATTCTTCTAGCTTCCTCTGGGTTGGGATGCCTTTTTCGTCCCAGCTTCGCAGCTTATAATACGTCTGTATCATCTTCTTGAATTTGTCTTTGTCAAGGGTTGCTCCCTTAATCGTGCCCTCTGGAACAGGGTCCATAAACACTCGTTCTGGCAACCCATCTTCCTTTGAGGTCAGCCCCTCGCGGATGCTGATGGCTCGGGTTAGGTTGTAGATTCTCTCAGAAGCCAGCAATAAATCATCAACCGTGACTTTGACTCCAGTGGTTGCTGTGTAGAATCGGGCGTAATAGTCTAGGTCAAGTTCTGTTTCCAGCCATTGGAATCGGCAGGTTCCGAGGCAGTCGAACAATGGTCTCACATGTTGAAGATAAATGACCCGTTTGACCTTGTCCTCATCATATCTATCTCGCCCAGTCTGGATATCGTAGGTGATGGCCCAAGCCCGATTATGATGAGCCCCAACATCACACAGCGCGTAGGCTAGGCCCATTGCCTGCGCTGCTCGAACATCATACCCGCTGATTTCAAGTCCCTTCACATGCATGGCGAATTTCTCAGACCCCTTACCGAGGATTTCCGAAGCCTTTTTCACCCCATCAGCGAATAGATTGCCGATGCCCTCCCGCTTCGTCATCATCTCAAGAAAGCGAAACAGTGCTTCTGCGTTCCCAAACTTAAGCTCCACCCCATTCAAGTCTTCATTGGTAATGATGCCCCGCTCATAGCATTCCATTGCGAAAGCGACAACATTTCCAGCGGATATGGTGTCGAGGCCGAGATTGTCGCATAGATAGTTAGCGTAGATCACGTCTTCCAAGGTGGGGAGTGCACAATTGCTGCCAATCATGGTAGCCGTTTCATACTCCGGTCCTTCGACTCCCACATCTTTATGCGGTCCTTCCTTGATAACGCTGAAATTTCCGCAGCAGATGGGACAAGCGAAGCATGCTCTATCCGCGATTTTTGCCCTCCTTTCCATGGCATCCCCATTAACCTCGCGATATTTTTCATACGTAGCGGAAAGGAAGTTGCGCGTTGGGAGACAAACATTCTCCTGCGACCAATCGATGATTTGCATGGTTCCCTGCCTTTGCCAAATGTTTAAGACTTTATGTTTGAGGATGTGTCGCATAGACTCCTCAAAGATTTCCCGCATGGCTTTTGGGTCAGCAACAGGAACATCGAGGGATCCTCGCACCGCTATTGCCTTCACCCTCTTGGAGCCCATGATGGCGCCCATTCCAGTTCTCCCCGCTTGCCTCCCATAGTCGCAGGTGACGCAGGCGAATCTCACAAGGTTTTCTCCAGCTGGCCCAATTGATGCCACTCGGATGAGCTCGTCGCCCAGATCCCTTTTCAATGAGGTTTCCGTATGGAAACTCCCCATGCCCCAGTATGCCTCAGCATCCCTGAACTCGATTTCGCCATCTTCGACCCAAATATAAGTCGGCTTATCCGATATCTCCTCTAGGATTAGGGCGTCGAAGCCTGCTTGCTTAAGCTCGGTGCCCCACATCCCCCCCACGCTGCTGTCCCCGTAATAGCCTGCGGCTGGGCTGATGGCGCCAAAACTTGTTTTCCCAGATCCAGGGACGAGGAGCCCGGTTAGCGGGCCTGTGGCGATGACAAGTTTGTTATGTGGCCCTAACGGTTCTGTGTGGGCAGGGACCTCGTCCCATATGAGCCGGGCGCACCACCCTCGTCCACCAATGTATTTGATGGCGAATGCTGAATTCACTCGTTCAACCTTCGCCCTCTTTCTTGAAAGATCAACCCTGGCGATTTTTCCCACATAGCCTCCCTTTAATCGGGCCATCATGGTTTCCCTCCCATGGCATATGCCAGCTTGACACGTCGCTTTTGTCCGATAACCGATAAGGGTGTGCAATGCAGAGCCTTTGTTGGGCACCATTTCACACAGGCCGGGTCGCCATCACAGAGGTCACACTTTATTGGGGTTGTTATGTCATTATGGAAGTAGATGGCGCTGAAGGGGCAGGCGTCTAAGCATGCACGACAGCCCGTACACCTCTCCACATGCAATAGGATGCGACCGTCCTCCGCCTTATAGAGAGCTTGCTCAGGGCACTTCTCGGCACACTTGGGGATGGCACATTGATGGCAAACCACTGGTACATTGGATGCTGGTGTTGGGAAAAGCTGAAAAACCCGAATCGCCGCCTTCTTAGCATTGTTTTGCTGAAAATGCCGGTAGGCGCAGATTAACTCACAAATTCGGCAACCGCAGCAATTCTCTGCATACACGGACAGAACCTTCAATGTTATTCACCATTCTCAACACTTGAATATACTTTGCAATTCAGAAAAGATTTTGGATGCTTTTAAACGCTGGGGGCTCAGAGCCTCCATAATAGATGAGAGGCAAGCTGTTTGTGAACATCCTCTAATTACCGTCACATCAAGTTGCAGAGGCTTGGGAAAAGATGATGTGGACTTGTCGAGAATTTTTTATGAACGCCAACAAATGACCAACCGAAGCTGACAAGTTAATGCCAGAAGAGATCTTTGATCTGAAAATTGTTTGAGAAGGGGCAATCTTTTGGAAACGAGGTAAGGTAATGTGAGTTCAAATGTATTACTTTGAAGGAAGGCCAAACATTTTTCAAGTTAATTATTTTCAGTGCCCCAGCAAATATTGAATTCTTAAGTAGCATTTTCTTTATCATTTGATTTTTCACCTCATCGAGGCGAAGCTCCAAAAATCTTCGGATTCCTCTTGTGACCCATGCTGTTTCATATGGATTTTGTGGGAATTAATAAATATTTCCCACATGTTTTCTCGATCTTTGATGTGTATGTCGACTTCAAGATTAGATTCAAAAGGGAGGGTTTCAATCCCGAGAGAAATTAGAGAACACCTCAAGATTAAGCGGGGAGCGCTTCTCCGCTGGATTCCGCTCGGTGAAAGGATGATCGGGTTAGCGGTTGAGGTTGAGGAAAAGTGTGAATACAGAGATATTCTATCCTTCCTTGAAAACCTGAAGGCTCATAAAATTGAGCGATTTGGAGAGCCAGACTATAGTCCTGTCTCTAAATCAGAGCTTTGGCTTAAAACCTCAAAAGAGTAATATCGTCAACTCTCTATTAGAAGATCCGGATTCCTTAAGGTGTGTGTTTGATTTCTTTCATTGACTCGGGCATCCTGTGGCGCCTACTTGACCCGGGACATCCCGAAAGTGAGCTTGCCTTAAGCTTATACGTAAATGTTTTACGCGAGAGCCTGAGTTCATAGCTGCAGTAAACGCCGTTATTATCGTTGAAACGATGATTCATTTGATTGAAAAATCAAAGATCCAAACTCAACGGGCAACAGACCTCCTCTGGGATGGCTTTTTGAAATCGGAGGATAGAGTCGTAGTATACCCAATTTATCGAGGCACGCTAAGAGAGGCTTTGATTCGACAATCTAAGAACCCACAAGTTGAATTCCCCGACTGCGTTATATCTGCCTCCATGAAAGAAAATGGCATAACTAAAATAAATAATCTCTCCCTTGGCTTGCTTCCCCATTCTTGAAACAACTGCTTGCGCGTAGGAGAGCAAATGAAAGAAATACAGACGGAATGTTATTCTGGCATCCGTTCTGAGCACCAATTTTGTTTCAGTGAAGCTACTTTGGGGAAAAACTTAGTTTACTAAGCAGGGTCAACTAAATCATGGCTGCGTCTATCACATTCTTAGAGACAAGGTTTTCTAACCTTGATACATTCATGTCATAGCATGGAGGGAAATTAGGATACAAGGTGTGATCGTCATATTAGACCTTGACTGTTTCAAGAAGATCGTCAAGCAGATGGGATGGTCTGAGTATTCTCCCAACCCGATCACAAGTTTGCTAAGCGAGCTGGTGGAAGGCCTCGTTCGTAAGCATCATGCGATGGTGGTCTGTGGGCTGAACTGGAAAAGGGGAACCGAAGAGACAATACTGGCCTGCTCCAGCCCAGACATGGGCTCACTCCTTAGAGACTTAGAGGCGATCCGTGGTAAAATCGAGGATGCTGGGAGGGAGACAGGCTCGGGCGCCACGATCAGCATCGGCGTAGCCCAAGGCTCACTGTTAAGGGTCAAGCCCGCGAGGGGTCGTAGGGAATTGTTTAGAACCCCAATTGAACAGTTGGCTAAGAGAGCGCTT
>LIHJ01000055.1 GCA_001399805.1 Candidatus Bathyarchaeota archaeon BA1 | reverse complement strand
AGATATGGATGTTGAAGGCTAAAATTGGTAGCCAAACTTAATTCTTGCATCTAATTATTATTACATTGATATCCTTAGGAACTTCTTTGAAGGCAGCCCCTGTTATCCCGCTGCCATCTTCAGTTAAATCAAAAATAATCAAATCCTTAACGATGCGGTGCGTTAGATTTTTTATTGTATTGTAATATCCCTCTAATTGCTGCGCAGCGTTACGTCCGTGATTTCGACAAACCTTTGCGTGGATATTGAAGGTGCAGTGAACTTGACTTCAATTATATGAAGCATGTCCTCAGAGCTTTTCATTATTAAATCTGGACCATAAATGGGGTGTTTAAAGCCGAATTTAGCTTTATCCGACCTTTTATAATTAAATTCTTTTTCAAAAATGTAAGCTGCTAAGTCTTCACAAAATTTTCCAGCATACGTGGGACTCCAAAGGAGCTTATCGCTTTTCCATGGAACCGGATAGCTATGTTTGGGTGTTGCAAACTCTATTATAATTTCAATGGAAACCTCGACCTCTTTAGAATATCCTTCATTATAACCTTTAATTTCGTACCTTTCTCCTAATATTATCTTATTGTTTAGGGAACATGACATCTTATTTCAATTGTTCTCCCTAGGCCTCCCACTTCCTTTTAATACGTAAGTGGAGGCCCGCAAAAGATAAATATTTCTATACTAGTACAATAGTATTAGTGAATAAAATGTACAGTAAAAAGGAGTTTAATGGTTATAAAATATGCGAAGCCTTAAGTCTCCCCACTAGAGTACGCATACTTCAAGAGCTAATAAAGGCGTATCCAAACAAATTAACTGTCTCAAAACTGCAGGAAAAAACGTCAGAGCCACGCATGACGATTTGGTTCCACCTTGAGAAGCTTAGGGAAGCGAATCTTGCTGTGCTTAATTGTTCTGGAAAGGGTTTTAGGGCTGCAACAAAGGCGTTAACGATTAGATTTAACGGTAATGGGGTACACCTGGAGGAGACAGAATAAGATGCTGAAAGAGGCTATGCTTTATGAGCAGTTGCCTGGAAACAAGGTGCGATGTGACCTTTGCGGGAGAAGATGCACCATATATGAGGGGTCGGTGGGTTTCTGTTTAGTTAGGAAGAATGAGGGGGGTCGGCTCTACTCACTTGTGTATGCGAAGGCTTGCTCAGCTTGTGTGGACCCGATAACGAAGAAGCCCCTTTCGCACTTTCATCCCGGCTCGTTGGTCATGTCCATAGCCACTGTGGGATGTAACTTCCGATGCCGATTCTGCCTAGATGGAGAGGTCCTACTTCCTTTGATCGCTGATGGAAAACTCAAGTTAACGAAAGCCAAGGAGCTAGACTTGCTTTTTCAGAAAAATCGGGAATTCGTCAACGTGGCAGATTGTAATTTGTACATACTGGGATTTACGGGTCTACAAAGGATAGTCGCAGTTTCGAGGAGAAAACCGGATGACGTTATATGTGAACTGGTCACGGAAAGGGGAAAGTCCGTCAGGCTAACTGAGGATCACAGGGTGATGGTATGGAGTGAAAACAAACCCTGCGTAAGGAGGGTTAGTGAGATCAAAGTTGGGGATAAAGTTAGGACTGGCATCGACGTTGCACTTAATACCGATAAAACTACGCGTTTGAATCTGGTGAGCGAACTAGCGGATAAAGTTCCAACAGACCTTCTAAAGTATATATACGTTTCTAACATGAGACCAGTTCTGAACAGAATAAGACTTAAAAATCACCTGACATTCACATCGATATCGAGTAAGCTTAGCATCAAGCACAATGCACGTCATTTCTCGCTTGGAATTATGCCCATAGCATCCTTCGCCAAGCTTATAAAATTGTTTGGTATCAGCGACTACGAGCTTCTCGATGCAAGAATCACTGTAAGAGGTTCACCCTACCGAATTCCAGTCATACTCCCGTTGACACCCCACCTCATGCGTTTACTGGGATATTTTGTGGCTGAGGGAAACTACGGCAGTAGGTACAATTTAGTATTAACTAATAAGAATGAGGCGCTTCTGGAGGATATGAGAAGATGCATTCGAAACTCCTTTAACACTTTTATAACAGAATCCAGACCCAAAGGCAGAACACCCCAATTGATTTTTGGTGGAAAAGTAATTCACCTAACGTTTAAGTACGTCTTTGGGATACCGATAGGTTCCGCAAACATGAAAATCCCGGACATAGCATTTAATGTAGATAAAATTCTTCTTAAAGAGTTCCTCTCCGGCTATATGACGGGAGACGGAATCTTATGTCAAAGGAAAAATCGCGATGAAGTTTGGGTCCGTTTTGTAACAGCTTCTAACCTACTGAAAACTCAACTATGCTTCCTATTGACAATATAGCGTTAAGACGCTGGAGCATTTCTCTTCACCGCCGAGTGGATGGACTGGCATAATTAAAGAGTGGAGGATAGACGTTTATGGATGTGGAAACCTAAAGAGGCTTAATGAGATCGCTCTATTCCTCGATGAAAGACAAAGGATTGTGGAATCTCATCTGAAAATGGTGAAAACCTCTAATGAACCATTAAAAAATTTCGAGGTAATTAAGGAAATAAAACGAGTAAAGCCCACCCACGTATACGTCTACGACATCACGTTAGAGGGCCACGGGAATTGGGAGGATCATGCATTCTTCGTAAATGAAGGGGTGTTAATCCATAATTGCGACAATTGGATGATTAGTCAGGAGAAGAAGATTAAGGGATACGATTTTCCGCCAGAGCAGGTAGTGAAAGCCACGAAGGATAATGGTTGCCAGGGAATCAGCTACACGTATACGGAGCCCACCATCTTCTTCGAGTACGCCTACGACACGGCGGCGCTAGCCCATGAACAGGGCTTCTTTAACACCTTCGTGACAAATGGGTACATGACGCCGGAGGCTGTTCGAACCATAGCGCCTTTCCTGGATGCCGTGACCGTCGACTTTAAGGGTGGAGGAGATTCGGAGTTCTACAAGAAGTTTTCAGCGGTTCCATCCGTTGAGCCCATCTATGAGTCTATAAAGGAGATGAGGAAGAAGAACATACACGTCGAGGTCACCAACCTAGTCGTGCCGAAGATGGGGGACTCCATGGAGAGGATCCGTGAACTTGCTACATGGATAAGGGACAACCTCGGAAAGGACGTCCCCTTCCACTTGCTCAGGTTTCATCCGAACTATCAGTTGACCGAGCTTCCCTCGACTCCGGTGAAAACACTGGAGCAGGCTTGCGACGTGTCTCGTGAGGCTGGGCTCCACTACGTATACATAGGAAACGTTCCGGGGCACCGCTATGAAAACACCTACTGCCCAAACTGTCACGAGTTATTGATCAAGCGCTTCAGTTTCGAAATCATAAAGTGGAGTCTAACCAAAGACATGCGATGTCCAGCCTGCGGGCAAAGCATCGCCATACGAGGTCAGTTTCACCCCGGAGGCTTCTCGTACCCATACTCCTTGATTTGAATGGTCCATCTACATATTCTCATTAGCTAACCAGCGCGCTTTAGAGGCACGAGACGGTTAATTTTAGCATTTTGACGCGCTCGTGACATATAAATAACCTCTTGACCATATTTAGGGAGGAACAGGCATGTGGGCGATTTGGAGACCCGACGCCCTAGCCATGCTAAAGGATAAAAAGGCTCAAGCAAGTCTGGCTAGGTACTTCGATGTGATGCGAGACGATAAGCCAGCCAAGTTTGTCATCGCCAAAAAGTTGCCAGCAAACTTCCGCAAAGAGGACTCGCTCCTAAAGCTTTGGGACATTCACGACCACCTCACCGAAGAATTTTATCACCTCGAAAAGGAGATCGATTCCCGTCAAAAAAGCCTAGAAGAGCTGGGTAACCCGGAAAGGTCATACCTTGACTTAAAGATCGAAATTGCAAATCGCATTCTTGAGAATTGCCACCTCTGTACCCGCAGGTGCGGCTTCAACCGACTCGCCGGAGAGCTGGGAGACTGCAAGTGTGGAACCCAGATTACAGTTTCGACGATGTTCGAGCACATGGGCGAAGAACCCGAGCTCGTTCCTTCCGGGACCATATCTCAATGGATAGAAAGCGGTGAGATTTACTCGCCTGTTCGTTTGGCGAAGGCTGTAGAAACGCTAACTTGGTGGGTGGGGAGCCTACGCCTTGGCTTCAGCAGTGGCTGGAAACGTTCAGGCACGTGAACGTAAACGTTCCCGTGGTTTGGAACTCCAACTCCTACTACAGCAAGGAAACCGCCAAGCTTCTGGCGGTTTCGCGGACGTGTACTTATTAGATTTTAAATACGGGTCAAATAAATGCGCTGAGAGAATCTCTGATGCGCCCGGTTACTGGGAGGCTTGCACTCGAAACCACCTCTATGCCAAAAAATACGGAGAACTCCTTATCCGCGTCTTGATCCTGCCTAAACACCTCGAATGCTGCGCCCGAGTCGTCTTGAAATGGATCGCCCAAAACCTCGGAACCTGGGTGAGGACCAACGTCATGTTCCAGTACCGACCCGAGTGGAGGGCCCACGAGATCCCAGAGCTACGAAGGAGACTCACGGGGAGCGAGAGGGAACAAGCTATCCAACTCGCCAAAGAGGCAGGGCTCACCAATTTTATAACATAATATGCGCGCATGACTGAAAAAATTCGGTGGTTTTTGTCCCGTTTTTGGTTTCTCGTTAGTTTTTATGGAGCGGTGCACTTGATGCACCAGAAGACGACAACCCTCAAAACCATCAAAAACCAGCTAAAGGCGCAGAATTTTTTCAGTCATGCGCGCCTCTAAAGGGGTGGACCCTGGTTTGGGATAGTGCGGCGAGACGGCGGAGAACCTTGGTCAAACCTCAAGCGATGCCTCTCGATAAAGTCTTCAAACTCCTACTTTTTCACGTATGCCCTAGCCTATGATACAAGGAAACTGACGCCTTCCGATACGAATAGTAGCCCCACCACCATCAAAGCTATACCACATATTCTTCTAATTCTCTCAATTCTTACATGAGCGGCTACGAGATCACCAATTGCACCAGCAACTCCCCCTAAAACCCACATATACGTTGATGATCCTATCCAGAAGAAGACGAAGAAGATGATGCTTAGAATGATGTTTCCCAGAGTAGCTGAATATGTTATCGCCATAATGAGAGGAAAGCACGGAGACAGCCCCACAAGTACACCGATAATTAAAGTGGAGTTAGGTGAGCTAAATCGGCTACAGGCTTTTGGAGTTAGCTTTGGCCGCACATAGCGCCCATATGAGATGAAAAAACCATAAATTAGCAGCAAGGCACCTAGCGTCATCGTGGCTAGTGAAGCCCATTTATAGGTGTGCTCGGCTAGGGCTTGTCCCAAAAGGCCTAAGATAATGGCGTATAAAAGATACGCCAGCAGCCTGCCTAAGTTGAATAGGAACGAGGCATAAAAACCCTTTTTCGCTCCCCGTTGATCAGCAACTATGTGTGGGATCAATACAGGTGCACAGAAGGCGATACATGACGTACCTACGCCTAGTCCAAGCAAAAAACCAGATATCAGCAAAGTTAGCATTTTTTACCTCAAGCACTCCTGGGCGTTGACATGCCTCAATGAGGGGTCAAAACCCTAACATAGCCGGAAGTATTGTGACGATCGCCCATACAAACACGGAGAGCCAAAGGAACATGAAAGCGATAGACAGAGGGATGAACCAGGAGCGAACCCTCCTTGAGGTGCCACGGAGGTAGAAGCCTATGGCATCTTTCGCGCAGGCGTCCATGCATCTTCCACATCTGGTGCATTCAAGCGCGGCTCTCCCAGAGCCCATGACCCGCTCATACGTCATGGCGTAGTCTTTGCAAACCCTCACACACTGTAGGCACTCATTGCACTTTTCCTTGTCTATTTTGACCTGGAATGGGCTTACGATCCCTAGTAAACCGAAAAAGGCGCCTAGGGGACATATGGAGTGGCACCAAAGCTTCTTTCTACTTAAGAAGGGGAGAACTACCCAGAAAACTGCGAAGAGAACAAATATTGTCGTCATCGACCCCCAAAAATAATATCCCCAAGCAGGATTTGGATAGTCGTTCCACACCCTACTCGGGCAAATCTCGCAAAAAACAGGTCGAAGCATGACGGCGGACAAGAGGCAAATCACTAGGAGAAAACCCCACTTTATGTCCCGAACCTCTTCCCGAACCCCAAGCAACCCTGCCAATTTCTCTTTCGTTTTCTCATCTGCTTTCTCTTCAGGCTTTTTCATAATTCTATCCATCCTCCACCTAACCGACTTACCGTAAGACTTCCCTGAGGCACATGCCTCGACGAAACCGCCGAAAAGGCAGCTCCAGCCACACCAGCCTCTGCCCAAAAGAAACCCCTGAATGAGTGTGATGACAAATACGCATAGAAACAGGTCATACGTAGTCGGATAGATCACCTTGGTTCCGGGTACGAAAACCTCCTGTCCATGAATGATCCACCCGAAAAATATCATCGATATAGCCGCTGGACAAGGCAGAACAACTACGTCGTTTCGCTCAAACATATCGGCAGGCAAGACTAATGAACCCCTCTCATGGATGGCCATTAAATCGAAGCCAAACCATAAGATGAAAGTGAAAATGAAATATATAGTCCGTCTTAATTTCGTAATTCTCTTTGCTCTTAGCAGTGCAAAAGTGCAAAGGGCAGGCACTAATCCATAAAGCGCAGCAAATTCAGTGCCGTACGGCATGTTTATAATAAGCGTGAAAACAAAGACTCCAATACTTGCTATAATCGCCTTTAACCAGCCTTTGGTCGGTTTTCCGTTTTCTTCACCCACGCTCGGGTGCACCCCTCTTTGACACCTATTTATATATTAGCTGAAGTTTTGCGTTTTTTAATTTTAAGCTTTTTGGTTGTTTGTGTCATGTTATTTTTAGGTTCAGTTGGAGGATTTTGTATGCTTGTTTCGTCAGCAGTGGGCGTTATGGAGGGGCTTCTGAAGCAGGCTTTTTACTGAGCGAACCAACAGCAAACGTTCATAAATGGGCAGAGATTAGTAATTAAGGTTGAGGAAACTTTGATCGTTGTTGGTGATCTCGATGTCAAAGGAGCTCGGCAGGATACAGAAACCCTCCTTGGAAAGGTTTAAGGAGGACAGAAAGTTGTACCGTGTCCCGTTGATACCATACGCGGAAGGCAATGATGTCCCGAAGGACTATCATGAGAGTCTCCCTTTATTGGAGGCAGGTTGCCGAACAAGTGGAGAGCCTTGAAAGGGCTGGAAAGGTCTCAAAGGTGTATCATGAATCCGTTTCTTCAAGCGGAGAAGAAGCGATGGACGCTATTAAGAGGATGAATGAGAAGAGCTACAAACTTGTCAAAGCCAAATGTGCGGCAGGGGCTACGGTTCAGGCTTTGGAGGACAAAGACTCGCTTGATGAGTACCTAGACTGGTCCATGTGCCTCTCGGTTGTGGGGAGAAGCCAAAACGTGGTCAGGAAGATCATCGACTTTCGAGAAGAGGCTGCTAAGAGGAGGGAGGAACACATCTCAAAGAGGATAAATGAGACGCTGAAGGAGAACGAGGCTGCAATGCTGATTATGACAGACGAGAATCGCATGCGGATCCAACCAAAGCTTTCATCCGACATACAAGTTTTTTGGTTCATCCGCCAGCTCTCAACGATGTTCAGCGCTGGCTCAGAGACTACCTGTCAGAACAAATGAAGAGAGAGAAGCGGATCTGTATGAAAAAACAAGCTATTGACAAGAGGGCTCGGCTTCCAAAGGAATGCCATCAAGACCAGCCAATACACCCTTGCGGGTCGACTGAATTCTGTCCTCATGATCCGGAAAAATGCACCTTTTTTAGAGGAGGACTGAGGTAACAGACCCCTATACTCATCTCTTTCATGCGCGCGTGTAGTGCTGAAGGTTACATTACCTGTTTACATTCATCTTTTCTTTTTACAAAATCAACAAATTGGGTAGAGTAAGGTATAGCGGCCCTTTAATCCCTATCGACATTTTGCTTTTTAGCGCATGCGGCTGGTCACGGCTTATTCAATTTCTATTCTTTCACCTTCGCGCTTCCCAGGGGTTTTGGATAGTAACACCTTCAGCACTCCGTTCTTGTAGGTTGCCCTAGCCGATTTTGGGTCAACCCGGGCTGGTAGGCTTAATGCCTTATGGTATTTTCCATAGGGGACTCGGCAGATATGGTTAGGTCCGTCTCCGTGGCCCTAAGGTCTATCTTCTCCTTCTCCACGCCGGGAAGCTCAACCATCACCCTAACCTCCCTCTCCTCCTCACCACGTCCACCAGGGGCTCCCTCTCCTCGGCTGGCCTAGGCCTTAAGGCTTCGACTGTCCTTTTTAAGCCCTCGGTCCTAACCCCCTCAGGGGTCACGCAAAGGCTGAAGGGCTCCCCACCGAGGAGGCCGCTTATGCGTACCTCGAAGTCAAAGGGCCATAGCCTGCGGCGCCTCCTCCAATCGGGCACCATAACCACCACTAGTTCATGTTCCTGCGCGCGGCTAGTTTATGGGCCGTTTGCCTCCCGAGGGCCGTTAGGCCAACGGTCATGCGGGTGTATGTTATGACGAAGACGAAGGCGGTGAAGGCGCTTCTGATGGCCACAAGACCCCTCATGGAGAGCTCCTCAATAGCCCGCTCCACCTCACCCAAGGACACGTGGAGCCCAAAGCCTTCAGCCAAGATAGCCCACGACCAAGGAATCTTCAACACCTTTGTCACTAACGGGTACATGACACCTGAGGCCGTTCAGGCCATAGCCCCCTTTTTAGACGCTGCAACTGTCGACTTTAAGGGTGGTGGGGACCCCGAGTTCTACAAGAAGTTTTCGGCTGTTCCTTCTGTGGAGCCCATTTATGAGGCCCTAAAAGAAATGAAACGGCAAGGCATACACGTGGAGATCACCAATCTCGTCGTCCCGAAGATTGGAGATTCCATAGAGAGAGTTTGGGAGCTTGCCCTTTGGGTGAAGGAAAACCTTGGAGAGGACACGCCCTTTCACCTCCTTAGGTTTCATCCCAACTATAGGCTAACAGAACTTCCTTCAACACCCATTGAAACCCTTGAGAAAGCATGCGAAGCAGCTAAAGGAGTTGGCTTAAACTATGTGTATATTGGCAATGTTCCTGGGCACCGCTACGAAAACACCTATTGCCCCAACTGTAACGAATTACTGATCAAACGTTTCAGCTTTGAGATTGTGAAGTGGAACCTTACCAAGGACATGCGCTGTCCGGCGTGTGGGCAGAGCATCGCCATGAAGGGGGGATTGCATCCCGGCGGCTTCTCATATCCATATGCCTTGATTTGATTCATTCAGCCTGTCATTCTAACTCTTCTCGTAACGTTTCACTAATGTTGTCGAGATGTGATAATTCTTAAATATTCAATTGTTGTTTTGGAGTTCTAACTCGTTGGGTGTTGGGGGCATGTTTGGTAGGTTGATGGCTCACGACAGGAGCATTTTTTGTTGCTATTAACTGTATGCATGCCCTCATCCACCTCCGACTGGTGGGAATAGTGCCACTTCGTCCCCATCTTTCAGCTTTGTTTCGAGTCTGTTAAGTAAGTCTATATCCCTCCCATTCACGAGGAGCTTCACGTATGGTAGCAGTCCGCCGCTCTGATCCAAGACCCTCTCTGAGGAACTCTTGCCATGGCTCCTCGTAAGTTCGTTAAGTAGATCCTTAACGCTAGCGCCCTCATGTAACCTAACCTCAACACTCGCGCCTATGGCGTCCCTTATCGTTGCATAAGCCTTAACTTTCACCCTCAAGTCGAACATAGTCTACCCATAATACTTGAGGACCATTTACTTCATTCCCCCAAAGTATCTTCTGGAGGATATTAAGAGGTGTTTCGCAAAGCTTAGGTTACAAGTGGATGAGCTTGAAGAAAGCGAGGACCGATGGACTTTGAGGGGATCTAAACCGAACGCAAGCGTCACGGTTTCACTTCTTTGCGAGAAAAGAGTTGTAGAGCCGCTGATCGTGTTTGGTGAAATCTTCGTTAGTGGCTTAAGGGCGACTATTAAGAATGGAGAAGATTTCATAAGTGCCTTTAAAATATGTTATGAAATCTGCCTTCTCAGGTGCCTAGGTTGAGTCCATTGACGCTTATTAAGGGGACTATGTGACCTATACCCCGAAGCATTCGGACTCCAGCTTGGCTACCTCATCTTCCCAGTAACGTATGTCAGCTAACAGCCTATTGGCTGCCTCCTGACGCTTCAAGGCATAATCAGCTAATCCTACCTTCCTAAGCTCCTCCGCGTCCCTCTCAAGCTCCCTCTTTAGAATCTTATAACCTATGATATAGTTCCTAGCCATTTGTAAAGCACGATAGACCTCTTGTGGACACTTAAGCCCACCTTCGCCGTGCATAAATCTGTACCCCAATGATGTAGCTGTGTCTTGAGTTGAGTATGGATACATCTCAAACATATAAAAACACTCTTGTGGAGCCATCTTACACAGCCTTTCCTCATGCTTTAAAATCTCTAATCCACGATCCCCTCTAATGTAAATAAATATGTGGGTTTGCCCCCATTTATTAAGGGGGCGGAGACCATGTGGGCGGTTTGGAGACCCGACGCCATATCCGTCTTGAAGGATAGAAGGGCTCGGGCAAGCCTAGCCCGATACTTCGACGTGATGCAAAACGATAAGCCAGCCAAGTTCCTCATCGCCAAAAAACTCCCCGCCCACTATAACGATGGTGACCCTTTGCCCAAGCTGTGGGAGACCCACGAACAACTAACAGAAGAGTTTTATAGGCTCGAAAAGGAGATCGACTCCCATCAAAAAAGCCTGGAGGAGCTTAATGACCCGCAAAAGTCATACCTCGACCTAAAGATCGAGATAGCCAATCGCATCCTCGAGAGCTGCCACCTCTGCACCCGAAGATGCGGCTTCAACCGACTAGCCGGGGAGCTCGGATACTGCAAGTGTGGAACCCAGATCCTTGTCTCTACCATGTTCGAGCACATGGGAGAGGAACCCGAGCTGGTCCCATCCGGAACCATCTTCACGCTGGGCTGCTCCATGCGATGCCTCCACTGCCAAAACTGGTCTATATGCTTGACGGGTAATAGTTTGGTTCCACTTGCAGATGGATCTTTAGTGAAAATTTCTGAACTTGTTAACGATGGAATGCGTAAAGGAGATATGGAGAAATTTGGTGGAAATTTTTGCACCTCTTCTAATTTAGATGTATTAACGGTTAATTCTGATGGGAAAATTGTGGTTGATAAATGTGATGGATTATCAAAAAGGAAAGCATCCGTCCTTATTGAAATTATAACAAAAACTGGAAGAAAAATAACTGTGACTCCAAATCATTCCTTATATTTATGTTTTAATGGAGTCGTCTTGCCTGTTGCCGCTGAGCGATTAAAGGAAGGTGACTTCGTCGCCACAGTTCGTTTCATTCCCGATACGAAGCACACTCCAAGAATAAAGCTACAAATTGTACGAGGGAGGGGGAACGCGCATCACATATTAGTTCCTGAAGAATTTTCTTCCGAATTATGCCGATTTCTTGGATATCTGCTGGGTGATGGACATGTATATATAAAAAAGGAAAGAGGAATTTATAACATTGTTTTCAGTAACACTGAGCAAGCATTAATCGATGATTATTGCAATTGTTGTGCGAAGGTGTTCAGTTTAACGCCAATAATAAAGAGATACGAAAAACGCGAAGGAACAATCATTCGAGCTAGCATTCGATCCATTGAACTATTTCGATTCCTAAGTCAAGTCGCCCCACCTTTGCTGAGGCAATCAAGATTCAGGGAAGTTCCACAAAAAGTGATGCTGTGCAAAAATGATTTGCTGGCATCCTTTTTAAAGGCATTTTTCGATTGTGAGGCAGCAGTTCATCCTCAAAATAGAGAAATTGATGTATACTCATCAAGCAAAAAATTATTGCAGCAAGTGCAGTTCTTGCTTTGTAGATTCGGAATTAGATCACAACTTCATCCAGCTGTATGCGATAGAAATGCACGTATCGAAAGGACCTTTAAGGCACTAATCAGTGGCGAAAACATACGCCAATACCACACTTACATAGGTTTTTCTTCGCTGGGAAAATCTGGAAAGTTAGAGAAACTTTTGAAGATGGAGATAAAAAGTCGACCACACATAGATGTCATCCCAAATGTCAGTCATCTGTTTAAGAATATTCGACAGAAACTTCGTCTTTCGCAACGTGATGTGAGGCGTAGCATAGGACATTATGGCTACTTTGAAATGGGGCAAGGCAACCCTCATGTATTTGGGGTGAAGCAAATAGTCGACGTTTTTGGGTCTCGCCTGAAAGAGATTCGGCTAGTAGGCCAACAGCTTAAGGAGCCTGAGTGGAGCAAGATAACGAGGGTGAGGAAAAGCTTAAGGATATCCGAACAAGAAATCGCAGACTTAATGGGAGTTTCTCGCAGTTTAGTAAGGTATTATAGATGTAACCAAAGTAAACAATATTCCAAAAAGTTTTTAGATAAAATTATAAGCACAATTAACAATTTATGTTCGCAGATATTATCTGACAAAATCTTAAATGAAGACTTATCGAAATTAGAAATGCTTGTTAATTCAGACTTTTTTTGGGATAAAATCACTCAGATAAAGCTCCTGAAAAGAAAAAACCAATGGGTTTATGACATGCGAATTCAAAATGCGCAAAGATTCATTGCAAACACATTTTTGGTTCACAACAGCCAATGGTATGAAAACGGCGAGATATACTCGCCTGAGCGGTTGGCTAGGGCTGTGGAACGCCTGCGGAAGGGTGGCTGCAGAAACGCTAACCTGGTTGGTGGTGAGCCCACACCGTGGCTTCAGCAATGGCTGGAAACCTTTAGGCATGTGAACGTGAATGTTCCCGTGGTTTGGAACTCCAACAGTTTCTATAGCGAGGAAACGGCTAAACTTTTAGCTGGATTTGTGGATGTATATCTTCTAGACTTTAAATATGGCCCTGGAGATTGTGCAAAGCGGATTTCTGATGCGCCACACTATTGGGAGGCATGCACACGGAATCACCTTTACGGCGAGAAATATGGGGAGCTCCTCATCCGTGTTCTGGTCTTGCCTGAGCACCTTGATTGTTGCGCAAAAGTTATCTTGAACTGGATTGCCCAAAACCTTGGAACATGGGTCCGAACCAACGTGATGTTCCAATATCGCCCCGAATGGAGGTCCCACGAAATCCCGGAACTACGAAGGAGGCTCACTAGAAATGAGATGGAGCAAGCCATCCAGATCGCTAAAGAAGCGGGGCTAACCAACTTCATTACATGAGCCGCCAAGCGACTGGAGCCGTTGAATTCTAACGTTCAGCATACGCTTTGCGCCACCTGTCATCAATGCCTCACATAGCCAATAGGAATTATTGGCGACTCATACGCGCTAAAGTTTTTAGTGGCCTCGGTTGTGAGTATAGTATTCGGTGTTTCACTTGGTTGGTATCGGCGGCAGATTTGAGTTTAGGGTTAGGTTCGGCGACACTGATTGCACTGGTAGAGTCTATTTTCCTGTTTATGTCAGGTGGATTGATGATGCAATTACGGAGCTTCTGAGGGGTCGCGGGGTCAGTTATGATGCCTCGGGTGGTCTCATTATTGATGATGTGAAGCTGGATGAGATCTTTGTTCTTGGGGAGTATAGATGCAGGATCAAGAAACCATCCCGCCTTGATGATGTCATCGTTGTCGATATAAAGATGAAGGAGGTCAGGAACAAGGTTGTGGTCTTTAAGGGAAACCTGTTTAACCGCATAACGGGAGATGAGCTAGCTTCCGGCCAAATCACCTATATCTGCGTTGACAAGTCTGGCAAGTCCACGGAAATCCCTAAGCGCCTACTTGAAGTCTTAAAATAATCCTTATTTCCATCTCTCAGCAGAAGAGGCTGGAAGACCTTTACTTGGTTGAGGGAGCCCCACCCTAACCGCGGATTCGATGGGTGAAAGCCCTCCACACTAAGGCTAAAGTGCCCATGAGATGAAAGATGTAAGGTGAGAAGCTAACTGGAGGGGTATAAACATAGAAAATGCGGTTTCCCCTGATACTTTTAGAGACGTTAAGCTTTTATACTAGAAAAAATTATTTTTACTAGATATTTTTTATTGTAGGAGGATTGCGTTGGCTAAGGTGAAAGTCACGAGGAATTATCAGGTTACAATACCTGAGGATGTTCGTAAGAAATTGGGCATAGAGGAAGGAGACTACGTCTCAATCGAGACTCTGGGCAAGACGTTAGCCGTTATGAAGCGGGTCATTCCTGTTGAGGACCTGGCTGGTACTTGGGACGAAGAAATGGATAAGATTATGGAAGATGTGAGAAAATTATGGAAGATGTGGGAACTGTAGGGGCCGCCTGCGTCGACACGGATATCATCACAGACTACCTTAGGGGCCGAGAACCGGGAAAATCCGCATATGCTGGTTGGAGAGAAAAGGCAGAGGTTTTTATAACTAGCATAACTGCATTTGAACTATTGTTAGGGGCAAATCTTTCGTTAAAACGCGAGGAAAGAATAATTGAGGTTGAAAGCTTGCTGGATCAACACAATATTCTGGCCTTTGCCCGCGATAGCGCAAGGGAAGCCGCCGAGAAAGGGGCAGAATTGAGAGTGAAAGGCGCCATGGTGGATATTCGAGACCTCCTTAACGCCTCTATATGCTTATCAAAAGGAATTCCAATATTGACAAAGAATAAAGCACATTACGAAAGAATCAAAGAACTCATAGTGCTGACTCCTAACCAAAGCCCATTAACCACCAAGTCATGAAGCTCCCTCACCACGGCCTTAACGGTTATGAATACCAGGCTCACGATATACATGTAGGCAATATATATTTCGCCACTAACATTTATTAATAAAAGTCTCGATTAATGCAGATTTTTCCTTCCGGCTGTTTTTGGTGTTGGGGGATCCTTACGGCCTCCTTAACTTGTAGGAGGATGCTGTCGGCGCCTCGCCTCTTCTGTTCCCTCAAAAGCCACTCATACATCTCACCGCTAACGCGGCGATGAAAAACCGGGTCACCACCAGCCAAGACAACAACACCAACAACTATGTTAAGCCGTAAAAATAGAAGAAAATCTGAACAAACAAATTAAAAATTCTCAAGCTGAAATGAAGTTAAAATTTAAATAAGTTCGGACTGCATCCCTTTGACCCGTACAGCTATTAGTGGAGCCTTCAGAGTTAGAAGGGGAATGAGAGAACACCTTAAGAAGAAACCTGGATTAAATGAGGAAGAAATTAAACGAGCGTTAGAACTTGCAGAGCCTAAGATTTTTTGACTTTAAAGAGCCATAGAGATATGTTAAATCATTATCGACAATAGCGCGTTGCACCTGGCGCAATGAACGCCCCCACGCCACCTAGCACCCCTGAAAAGGCTGGAACAAGCCTCCTCACTTGATAATCTTAAGATCTTCATGAAAAATAACATGTGCACGCGCTATAGGCTAATGGTTTGCACGGATCTTAGCGCACGCCAGAGTAGCGATACCAAAAGGTATTTTTGTGGCGCCCACTCTTTTAGCGGAGGGAAGCTGTTCAGCATGCCCTACTGTCCTGAGTGTGGGGGCGAAATGCAGTACATCTCGCTCACGAAACGCTATGTTTGCAAGAGTTGCGGGCTCTCCCTCACCCATCAAGAGCTGATTGAGTTGAGGGAGCACCTGAGACCGAGGATGGAATCAGAGGAGGAGCAACGCGAGAAGGAGCGCAGGGAATACCTAAAGTGGTGGCTGAGCAAGAAAAAGTGAGGGAGGCGTGGGACATAGCGTTTAACCGTTCGGTTAGTCGATAGCCTTTCTGCATCATGCATCTTGCATGAGTAAAGCCATTAATACCCGCTAAATGATAAAGAAAGTAAAACATGAATAATTGCGGGATAGTTTTGTTTGGCGAGATGAGGGCGGTTTTCTTCGACTGGGATGGAACCCTTCTAAACTCTAAAAGCGCAAGCTTTCACGCATTCAAGGGTGTTCGTGACTTCCTCCCACGAATGGATTCGTGGCTTCCATAGAGCTTGCACGGCAAGGGGGATGGAAGCTTTGCAGGGGTTGAATCGTGTTCATCTGGCTCCTGCCTGCCTCGCCGACCCTTCAGGGCTGTGTCACGCCAGCCCCCACCCAACAGACCAGCCGTTGGGCTCGCTGGCTTCAGCGGAGACTAAACCCCGTTTGGGCGTCGACCCCGAGGCTAATCCCTCAGCCCAAGGGAGAAGTGGACGTCGAAAAATTTAAGGTTTAGGCCATCCACCCCACGGCTGAAGCACGTGGGCTTTCTGGCTAATTTTGATAAAGGTTGAAGAATGGCTTAAAGCAAGAAGATGGAAGGCTTAATATTTGAACCCATGACAAAAAGTCTTTTAGCAACCACGATAAAGTAATGCACCGGTGATAGGGGTGTCGGTGGCTGAGAGAAAATTTTTCACGGAGATGGCTGGGTTGCTTGATAGGCCGGTTATGGTTGTAACAATTGATGGGAAGTCTTATAGCGGTACCCTTGTTGGAATAAATCCGGGCACGTTGAGCCTTTGCTTGGCGGAAGCTAAGGATGAGAAGGGAAGAACTCTGCATCGAGCGTTCTTAAACGGCAGCATTGTCGCCCAGATCTTCGCTGTGGAGAAGCCTTTTGACCTTAAAGCATTGGCTGAGCGACTGGAAAAGGTGTTTCCGACCCTAGTTCGGCTTTATGAGGATAAGGGCTTCATCTGGGTTATGGATAAGGTTAAGGTTACCGAGAAGGGCGTGGTGGAGGGCACAGGCCCAGCCGCCGAGCGGGTTCAGAAGGTTTACGACCAATTTCTCAGTGAAATAAAGGCCTAAATGAGCCAGCGGGATCGAGGCTCCTTCCTCACTCTTTTTTCTGCTGGTTGGGTGATTAGTCCAAAGGACTCCAGTATTTTTCGGGTGGCTTCCGCAGCCATATCCAACCTGCTCAAATCCACCTTTAAACCCAGCATCTTGCAAACTACCTTTAAGACTTCACGTGCGGCTGTTGCGTCGGGGTATCCAAGGGTTTCGGCGAGGAGACAAAGACCCCTCATACCCCGCAGCATGCCCAACCCAATGAGTAGCCCAGCTATGCCAAAAATCTGCCCACCGATGATTTCCACGCCATAGCCCAGCGCCTCACGCAAGGTCTCAAGGTCGGACGCCGCGCAGTACAGCTTAGGGGTGGTAACCTCCCCTTCTCGCTTTAAGCCACCGAGGGTTATGATGTGGCGGCTTCCTAGCTCCTCAGCTACATCCAGGATGCGCCCACATAATTCATACTGCCCAACCGTGGTCAAGGCTTGCGTGTTGCCATAAAGAATGATGAGGTCGTGCTCTCCATCCCTCCCCTTGTGATAATAAAGCTCGTTGACTGGGGAGCGTATCTTGCCATCCTCCGCTGTTATGGCAAAGTCCTGAAAGGAGGAGGAATGAATCTCTCCGAAGAATTTTGCCTTCAATTCTTGAATGAGATGTAACGCAGCGATGTTTGCAACAAATCCTATGCCCGGCAGGCCCTCTATCAAGACAGGATCGGTTAAGATGGGTCTCTCAAACATTTGAACCACGCAGACCATATCTCGAATGCCCCTATTTCTTTAAACCAGCATAATTAAAGAGCATGCTGTAATATTAAGTATGTCTTGGCGGATGCCACTCATGTCGTTTGAGATCAAGGATAGGGATTTGCTTGCGAGGATAGGTAGGTTCGAAACTAAAAGCGGAGCGATCGAGACCCCGCTGCTACTGCCTGTTATAAACCCCACCATTCAACCAGTAACGCCCAGAACAATGCAGAAGGAATTCAGCTGTCCAGCGCTCATAACCAATGCCTACATCGTGAGAAAGCACTTCAAGGACGAGGCTGTTCAAAAAGGGATACATCACTTCCTCGATTTTAATGGTGTGGTTATGACTGATTCTGGGGCTTACCAAATCCTTGTGTATGGGGGCGTGGAGGTCACGCCTGATGAAATCGTGCAGTATCAAGAGGAAATTAACGCAGATATTGCCACGATACTGGATGTGCCGACGGGTTGGGGTGTCTCCGAACAATATGCGCGGCAAACGGTTGATGAAACCTTAAGGAGAGCGAGAGGGCTAGCAAAGATCAAAACTCGTGATGATATCGCTTGGGTTGGACCGGTTCAAGGAGGGCAGTATCTCGACCTTGTTGCTAGGTCAGCTAGGGAGATGGGTAAGCTTCCCTTTCAGATCCATGCCTTAGGAAGCCCAACGCCCGTCATGGAGCAATACCTCTTCGACATCCTCGTTGACATGATCATGGCGGCGAAGATGAACCTGCCGCTGGAGCGCCCTCTACACCTTTTTGGGGCTGGACACCCCTTCATGTTTGCGTTGGCAATATCCCTGGGATGCGACCTCTTTGACTCCGCTGCCTACGCCATGTATGCCCGAGATGACCGCTACATGACGGAGTATGGAACCATCAAACTTGATGAGCTTCAGTATCTTCCATGCTCATGCCCGATGTGCGTTAAAATCGACCCTAAGAGCATGATGACGATGCCAAAAACCGAGCGGCAGGAAAGGCTGGCTCAACACAATCTCCACGTCAGCTTTTCTGAGTTGAGAAGGATAAAGCAGGCGATCATGGAGGGGCGCCTCTGGGAACACTTGGAGTTGAGGGCGCATGGACACCCGGCTCTCCTTCAGGCTCTAAAAAACCTGAGAAAATATAGCGGGTATGTAGAGAGACACAGCCCCGTGACGAAAAAGAGCGGTCTCTTCTTCTTCAGTTCCCTCGGGATGCACCGCCCTGAAGTTGTTCGCCACAGAAAGAAACTCCTCGAAAGGTATTCCCCACCAAAAGGAGCGAAGATTCTTATCTTGTTGCCACAAACCCAGATGAAGCCGTTTCACAAATCGAGGGAGTATCGAAGGGTCTTGAAGGAAATTCAACAAAAACTAGGCGATAAGGTTGATGAGATCCATGTGTGCACGTATGCAGCTCCCTTCGGGGTAATACCAACCGAACTTGATGAGGTTTATCCCCTCTCCCAATATGAAATTGCTACCCCACTTGATGCTGAAACAATAAGATACACAGCAAAGCAGGCCGCGAATTACATCGCATCAACGAGCTATAAAGAAATAATCTTACTTCAAAATGCTGAGATGTGGAAAGAGCAATTCGTGACAGCCTGTAGAAGAGCTTGTAAGAAGGGAAGAATCCCCCTCACAGTGTTAAGGTGGGAGAAAACCTGGGGTGAAGATACACTAAAAACTCTTGTAGCAGCAATACAAGACGCGCTAGCGTGAGAAACGATGACACGAATTGACTTACATATGCATACTAGGTTCTCTGGAGACGCGACAATTAGCCCCAGGCTTATAGTGGATCAGCTGTATGCCCACCCATTTATTAAGGGTGTCGCCATCACGGATCATGACACCCCTCAAGGATACGGTCATGTGTGTAGATTGGCTATGGCCTATGGGGATATTCTGGTCATCCCAGGGATAGAGGTGAGCACCCAGCAGGGTCACGTCACCGTCTTAGGAATCGAAGAAGAGCCAGCACATTCATCTACCGTTGAGGATGTCACTGATTTTGCGAGGGAACGGGCAGGGATCATAGTCATACCTCACCCATATCGGGAACCTTCTTGAAGCGGTCTTTTTAGTTTGGTTAAAAAAGGCACCCTTGAATTTCTCCTTTTTTCTCTCCCTCTTTTTCTAAGTTCTTTTTTGCCAAAGAAAGAAACAGATTCAAGGATAGATGGGATAAAATAAAGCGAGCACGCTAATGAGAGGGCGCGCGCTATATTTTAATTTAATCACAAAGAATAAAAATTGGATTTTATTAATGTAAGTGAGGATGGGTTTAAAATGAGCAATAAGACCTATTCCATTCAATTTGAGCTCGTGAAACACCTCATCACGTTTCCGGCATATGTTAATGGCAAGGGACCTTTTGATTTCTGGCTTGACACAGGAGGTCCTGGGCTTATGCTTAGAAGGTTTCTAGCTGAGGAGCTCGGACTTGAAGTCATAGATACTGGCAGAAAAGGAGTTGGAGCTGGCGGAGAGGTACCAATCTTAGTAACGACCGTTAAAAGTTTTCAATTCGGAGAGTTGGAGCTGGAAAATGTCCAAGTACATGTGTTAGAGCTAACAGGCATGGAAGAGAAGTTCGGCCATAAATTTTACGGATGCATAGGATACGAAGTTCTGAAAGAGTTCAAAGTTTGTATAGATTACCCAAAAAGGGAGTTGATGCTTACAAAATAGCCTGCGCACGCGAGCGCGAGAGCCCACTTCTTTTGAAGGGAATAAGAAAGCGAACGTTGAGGTTTTTATTTTAGATTTGCCATTCTGGTTTTGCTAGTGGGGTTATGCATGTCAGAAAGTTCAGGGAAGGTGATGAGAAAGGAATTCAGGACTATATGAATAGAGCATTAAGAAGCGGCTCGCTCACCGGCCTTCATGAGTTCCCAGACCGTTGTGTTCCAGCCCGTGACAGCGTTCACCATATCAGCCATTGTCTGGTGGTAGTATGGGAGGAAAAAGCACGTAACAGCGCAGTTGATGAAGTGACGCCAGTTAGACACGTATACGAGGAGACGTATTTTAGCCGGGCTAAGGTCTGCCGCGGGTAGAGGACTCAGGAATCCAAGGGCGTTAATTTCCTTCATGCATGCATGTTCAAGCTGAGTTAAATGTTGAGCAGTGGGAGCAGACTCCAGGCAACGAAATATACACTTTCTCTCATCCCGAGGGAAGCCACGACGACCGATTCTGGGCAATATGTTTGGCTATAATGGCAACGTTGAAAACAGAACCGCAAAAACCACCAGCCTTCACGTTCGGTTAGCAAATTTGCCCATTTTGGCTATATCTCCGCTACTAACGCTATCCTTACAATAAGATGCTTTCTATTTCCAGTAGCACGCTGCCAAGGGCTTGGCAGAAGGGTTTGTTGTTTCGGTCGAAGGATGTCTACTTTGAGAAGATGAGGGTGTTCAAAGGAAGGAGGTGTATATCAAAGAATGTTAGGGCGTATCACAAGTATATTCTTCCTACGGACCCTCACTCTAACGAGTTTGTGAAGGACGGGGTTGTCTATGAGCCTCATTCGAGGGAGCATCTTGACCACAGGGCTGTAAAAGGTAATTCAAACAGGGCGAAGATAATCCTTAAAGGACAAAGAAGGTATTAAACATAGGGTAAAAGGAGGCAACACCCTAAATGGGAATTGTCGATCCAAATGATTT
The DNA here is from genome assembly GCA_001399805.1 of Candidatus Bathyarchaeota archaeon BA1. The sequence goes on along the minus strand of LIHJ01000055.1, from coordinate 65,135 downwards.
ACAAATACGCTTAGAGCTCTATCGCCAATTCTTGGAAGAGGCTCGTTACAGGGACCGTTTACTTGTTGAAGAATTCTCCATCGGAATTGTTGCTTTATCGGTCTTGCTGGGAGTTGCCTATCAATTCAGACAGCTTTGGCCCACCAACCTTCTTATTTTGATTATCGGCTCGTTCGCCTTATTTTTATTAACTTATAGCTCTTCAATGTTAAGCGCCCATAGAGCCGCCTGTTGGGATGGTGCTAAAGAGCTAGAGGCATCGTTACGGAGCGGAGTAAGGGAGAAGTTCGTCAGACAGAAGTTGGACGAAACTTGGATAAAAGGAAGCGAAGAGAGGAAACGTTATGAGAAAAGGTATCCTTTTCTACGTCTCCCTGAAACAGTTGGTCTGCTGATTAGTTATNACCTTTACTGGATTGCCTCTTCCTTTCGTCTTGCGTACTTGTCTCTAGAAATTGGTTTCCCAGAGTTTGTATTAACAATCATTGCAGCTCTCTTAGCAGCAGCATTTACAGGAATATTTACAGGAATATTCACTCACATCTTTGCCACAAAAAGAGATGATCTCTCGAGAAAACTAAAGCTGGTTTCTTGGCTCAGATGGATGTCATCAACCCTAGAGTATGGTAGACAAGCATTTGGCGATAAAGAGTGTGTCTAACGAAATTCCCTTGGTGGGCGGATCATATGCTGCAAGCTACAGGAGACTCGTTTCATCTCCTAAACAAGGATCAGCAGAATGAAATTTTGAAGTTACAAGAAAAGGCATGGCGTACGAGTGTGACAAAACCTGATGGTTCGGTAGATGGTGACAAAATTAAAGAAATGAAGAAAATAATTGATAAGATGATTTCACAATTATCACCCAAGGATTCGTGAAAAACAAGTCAAAGGAGTAACCTGGTTTCTTCGAGCCATGCAAAAAAGGTAAGCATATGAAGGGCCCTTTAAATAGGAAAGCACGTTTTGTTCCAAACCGCCAAAGTATAATCCTACCTATTTGTGAAGGGAAAAGAGTTCTACATGTTGTTGTCTCCCCCATGTATACCATGGTCCCTCGATGAGATTGCTAGAATTGCTAAGGTTGCAAAGGAACATGTAGTAGTAGATATTCAAAGCGATCATGTTAAAACGCTACAAGCACTTGGCTATAATGCTCTCTGCGATGATGGAGAGAAAGTGAATCTTGGTAGAAAATTCGATAGTTATGGCGCTGCCACTCGAACATGTCAGCAATCAAGGAATCTTTCTTGAGAACATGAAAATGCATCTGAAGAATGAAAAGTGATGATTGTTTCTGTTCCAAATATGTCCTGTTTCAAATTTATGTTTTGGCAGCTACTTGGAAAATTCAAAAAGCTCCAGCTAGATCCAGAGCACATTCTCTGGCATTCTGAGGAGACTCTCAGAGCAATTGTGGAGCGTCATGGTTTGAAGGTAAAAGAGATCTATTATTCATATCTAACACCAAGACCTCAATGGAAGAAGGTTCTTGCATCCGCTGCCTCACACTTCGTATCTCCCAAGTTTATAGGCACAATTATTGTAGCAGTTTTAGAATGAAAACAGAACCGCAAAAGCCACCANNGAAAAGAACCAGCCTTCACATTCGATTAAGAAAGCCAACAAAGAGGGTCAATTATCGACTGTGCCTCTTTCTCCTTTCACTGCAGCTCCTTTTCGAAGAAGAGGTCGTATCCCCAAGGTTTTTCTCGCTTTTCAACAACTTTGTAGCCTAATTTTATGTAGAAGTTTATAGCCCAGCGTGCATTAGTATCCACATAGGGAACTCTTAAATTCTTAAGCCCGAGTTTTCTCGCTTCAGCTTCAATGTAGCTTACGAGAGATGTCCCTATTCCTTTTCTTTGTTGTTCTGGAAGTATGTAAACGAAGCGTATATGTCCTGAATGTTGGCTCTCAGTTTGCAACGCAGCAACGCCGACAATTCTGCCCTTCAGTTCATAGGCATAAAAAGTCATTTCGCTAAATTTCTTCAGAATATTATCGTACGTGAAAACGGGCTCCTTGAAATACTCCGGTGGAATGATCTTTCCATACGCGTCTGCATTACTTCTATTTATAACAGACAATACTTCTTGAGCATCGTCCATATTGCACCTACGAATACTTCTATGAGCCTTTTCCATTCGAATGTTTTTCAATTCCAAAAATTTTTTCGCTCCATCTTCCTTATTAAATGATAAAGCCCACTTCCATGCTTTTCTATAAACAATAGCTAATTTGGATTCTTTTTCAACCATTCTATCTGCAAAGCTCCTGCCATACAACTCTGCCCAAATATCATATAATATCAGATTTATTGCTTTATGGACTTCTAAAGATTTTTTAGTGGAATCTTTAGCTTCAATCTTCACATTATTTCCGGATAGCAATCTATGACACAACTCGTGAATAAGCATCGCTTTCTTAACTTCTTTTGGATAACTCTCTCTCAATAGTAGTGGGTATGAACAGCTTCTTCCTTCAAAGACGAGGGCATTTATTGATTTTTCTACAAATTTCAAACCACTAGTTTTTTCAATAACATCAACTATACGCTTTCCCTCTTTATTCCAAATGTCTTGATACTCTTGAGCAGCTTGAATAAATTCTGGCTTATCTGATTCTGGATAGAATTTGATAGCCAACATACCCATCATCTATTTTGTTGTCCAAGAGTTAGCGTAGTTATTAGCTTTTTGCCTTCGCTATGAGACTTATCCTCCGTTGAAAGGCTGATCGAATACTTTAAAGAGCTAAGGAAGCTTAACCCAGACGAAAAAGCGGGGCTTCATCTTGATAGCAACGGAACACTGATGACTTGGCCTACTCGAGGCGCGGAAGGAGGGGCGGCATAAGCGATCGCGGTGCCAGGGTTAGGAGAACCGAGCGCAGAAGCTACAAGCTTGGCTGGAGGGCCCACACCATGGCATCCATGTCAGCCCTTCCCACAACCTCCCAAAAGGTTTCCTAGCAGAGGTTTAAATTAAATGCTTATTACGAACACGCTATAATCAATGGCTTAGGTGAAAACTGTTTGAAGGTTATGGATTTTCATGGGTATGTTGCTCCAGAGTTGGACGTTGAAAAAGTTCATGAAATCTTTAATGGTTGGGGTGTCTAGCGCGCGCTATATAGGGATAAAGAGTGATGGAGATGTTAATGGTAGCAGAATAGTTTTAACGGTGACTTCAATCAGGTATAAACGGAAAAAGGGGAGGTTTGGGTTTTCGGATGTCTCTCTGAGGGGCGTCCTGCTACTCACTCGTACTCGTCTACTTTTCCCCTGAACGCCTCTAGGTCCCTTTCGATTTTGGAGAGGACTTGCCTGGGTGTTTCGTCTGGCTTGAAGGGAACGGTGTGTTCGGCTTTGAAGCCGATGAAATGGTCTGATTTGAAGGTTACGCCGTGTTTCGCGGCCAGTTCCTTAAGCTCCTTCAGCTCCTTGATGTAGCTATCGAATAATTCGATGGCGTCGTCGATGGTCTCCACCTTTGCATCCTCCATGATGTGTCTGGGCAGCGAGAAGCTCAGCGTGGCTACGGCCTCTCCACCCAAGACGAAGGATGGGCGTCTCGCTGCAACCTCTGCGATCAGCTCGGGGTCGGACTGCTCGAAGGTTGGGGGCTCCTCCTCAATCTCTTTAAGTAACCTCTTCCTCTCGTCCTCCGAGAGCTCTTCATCGCTTAGGATGTCCTCCATTTGGATCTCTTTAGCTAGCTTGGGAAAGCTCTTTTCGTCAAATTTGTATTCAAAGTGGACCTCGCAGAACTTCAGGTCCGTGTAGGGCTCCTCGCTCTCCCAAAGGTCATGAACAAGTTCGTGCATCTTTTTATCCAACATCTCACTCACCTCAATCCCTCCAAAATGCGTATCTACATTTTTAAACCGTTCCATTTTTCTATGCTATTTTGCACCTTTATAGCTTTTTTCAATAGAATGGGCCATGCCACAACCAATACGGCGGAAAGCATGGGCAAAAATGCTCATATTAAGATTAGGCCATGGGCCTCGCCTTGCGGGTAGAAAGAATTTATTTTCCTCCACACCATCATACATGAGTGAACACCCGTGATACGAATCGACCTCCACATCCACACTAAGTACTCCGGAGACGCCACCATCAACCCCAAACTCATCGTAGAGCAGCTATACGCTCACCCCTCCATCAAGGGCGCCGCCATCACCGATCACGACACCTTCCAGGGATACTACCACGCGCAAAAACTGGCCACAGCGTACAAAGACATCCTCATTATTCCTGGGGTAGAGGTGAGCACCCAGCAGGGTCACGTCACCGTCTTAGGAATCGAAGAAGAGCCAGCACATTCATCTACCGTTGAGGATGTCACTGATTTTGCGAGGGAACGGGCAGGGATCATCGTCATACCTCACCCATATCGCGAGATGGGGGTGGGTGACCTTGTTAGAGGCATGGGGGCGGATGCCGTAGAGGTCTTTAACCCGCGCTCGACGTATGGGGAGAATAGAAGGGCTGAGCGGGTGGCGAGGGAATTGGGGTTGCCGATGGTGGCGGGGAGTGATGCTCACAAGCCAGGGCAGATGTGGACAGCATACACGGAGGTTGATGCTGAGTTAAACGTTAACGATGCTCTTAACGCAATAAAGAAGGGGCTGGTGAGGGCAAGGACAGCATCCGTCAAGACCATGATTTAAATGTCAGAAAGCCTCTTTATAACAATTCAAGAGGTAAGGTATCATCTACCTATCAAAAGATGGATGGTGAATACAATACCGTTGAAAATACGGTTCCTCGGAGGCACCAGGGAGATTGGAAGAATAGCGATGGCCATTAAATCGGAGAAGGCTCAGCTGTTGCTGGACTATGGTGTCATGGTGGATCATGAGCCCGGTTTTCCCATGCATGTTCCACCCCGAGAGGTGGACGCCATAATATTGACCCACAGCCATCTTGACCACACGGGCGCGATTCCCATCTTTCACATCCAGGAGGGAAAGCCTGTATATGGAACCCGCCTATCCTTCGAGCTCACCCAGTTGTTGATTTCGGATTTCATACACCTCTCGGGCTATTATCTCCCCTATGAGTACATCGACTTGCGATCCATGATGAGGAACGGTGTTCATCTTGACTATAGGAAAACACAAACTGTGGGCGGTGTTCAATTCCAGCTTTTGGACGCGGGGCACCTACCGGGGAGCGCCCAGGTTTTGGTGGAGGCGGATGGCAAGAGGCTGCTTTACACTGGGGACTATAACACCGTGGAAACTCGCCTTCTTCATGGGGCGGATAGGGAATGCGGAAAGCTCGATGCATTGGTCATCGAGGGCACCTATGCTGATGAAGACCACCCTGTTAGGGCAAGCTTGGAGAAAGAATTTGTGGAACGCGTCACTGAGGTTGTGGAGAACGGGGGAACCGTTCTAATCCCCGCCTTCAGCGTTGGGCGCTCGCAAGAGGTGACTTGCATACTAGCCGCCCATCACTTTGAATACTCCATCACCATAGATGGAATGGCTCGTGAGGCCAATAGCATTCTGATGGATCACACAGCCTACTTACGGGATCCTCGTTTATTCATGGACGCGATCCATGCTACGACCTGGGTTGAGGGGTGGAAGGATCGGAGGATGGCTGCTCAAAAGCCTGGTGTGATCATATCGCCGGCGGGTATGTTGAAGGGTGGGCCAGCTTGCTTCTACATACAAGCCCTGGGAAAAAAACGAAATAACGCTGTTTTTCTCGTGAGCTATCAGGTCCCTGGAACACCAGGTCATGAGCTCCTAACAAAGGGGAGATGTGTGATTGATGGAAATATGCGTAAGATAAGCGGCCGGGTTGAGCGCTTCGATTTTTCATCCCATTGCGGGGCCAGCCAACTCCAAGAAACAATAAGGGGTGTTGAGGGAAACCCAAAGGTGTACGTGGTGCACGGGGCAGAGGGAAATTGCGAAAGGTTCGCAAGATGGATAAGGGAGGAAACAGGGCTTGATGCCGTAGCACCAAGGGCTGGAGACACATACTCCATTTGAGGGAAAGAAATGAAGGTGATTCTCCTGTGCATCGGGTCCGTGGATGTCGAGATCATGAGGAGCATCCAGAGCCGTTTGTGCAGGATATTTCCTGAAACAGATTGTGTTACCTTCGAGGATGCTATGCCCATCCCTCAGGATACATATAATGCAAGGAGGAGTCAGTATCATTCTAGCAACATCTTAGCGAGAATTCACGATTACGCCGAGAGGTCTGGGGCGGATCGGGTTCTGGGAGTGACCGAGGTGGATCTTTATGTGCCTCAGTTAAACTTTGTCTTCGGGGAGGCCCAATGCCCAGGGAGGTCCGCCATCATATCGCTGTGTAGGCTTAGACCCGAATTCTATCGACAAGCGGCCAACAGGCCGCTCTTCATTGAGCGTTCGGTGAAGGAGGCGGTTCATGAGCTGGGGCATACGTTAGGTTTGGGACACTGCCGCAATCCACAATGTGTCATGTTCTTCTCCAACTCTATTTTCGACACGGACCGTAAGAAATCAACGTTTTGTGAAAGGTGCTATCCATTAGTTGTGGGGCTTTTGGGAAGATTGTGAGGCTTTAGAGATTAGACTTCTCGGATCTCGCATCCCAATTTTTTGATAATCTCCTCAGCCTTGGTTGGTTCCACCTTTAGGGTGTAGAGCCTCTTGGCTGTTCGAAGCTTCAACTTCACAACCCTCTTCAACCGTTTTATGGCGCAATACTCCGCCCGCTCAGAAATCTGAACGAACCGATCCGCATCAAAAATCTCTTCAGGCATGCTTCAGCCAACCTCCACATCCTTAATCAATATGAGTGTATAAGCCGCTCCATTTTATTTGTTACGGTATCCGTTTTGCGCGCGCGAAGAAGAGGAAGCCTATTAAGTTTTGCGTTTCCTTTCGCATTAACTACATAAAATTTATGTGAAAAGGGAAAAAGCAACGCTTCCATAAAAGCGTTCATAATCCCCGCTGAAAGAGCATAGAGTTCATGCTCGGATTTCGATATTTCATAATGAATAAGTAAATGCATGCTGACCTTGCATTAATGGAGATGAACATGGGAAAAAAGGCGATTATTGAGGTTCTTCTAGTCGAGAAGGCTGAAGAAAAATCCGATTGGCAACTTGAAAAGGAGATATTTGACGACCTTTCAAAATATCTGGCAAAGATCCCTTGGATATAAAGGGTTGTGAAGGTCTCGGTTGAAGAGGTTATCAAAGAAGCGTTTATGCAAATAATTGAAGAAGGGTACATGATCAAGGATTGGGGCGTGAAAAAAGCGTCTTTTTCACAACACGTGTAATATTAAACGGAAACAGAATACTGTAGCATTTGCGTTCAAGGGTAGCGGCACAAGAGGTCTTCTTTCACTTTCGAAATTGGGTAAACGGGGCGATCAGACGGTGAGATTGTTTGAGGAAACGGCTGGGATTTTCGTCTTACAATACAATGGACAGATTTATCCTAGCGTCTACAAGTCCATGGAAGCACATGCAATCGCGAAAGGTCTTCCTAGCAAGCCCGTCTACTTCTGCATAATTGATGGGAACGACACCACAAGTCTTCTCAAAGCCTATAAGAGGCTCCTTGTAGTGCGTTCGGGCTACCCCATCCTTTCAATGAACCTTTTATAATTATTTTTCGAATTAGATGGATTATTTACGCCAGAAAAAGGATGGTTTAACTTCTTGTGCGGCAAGTGTGCCAGCATTAGCGTTACTTGCTTAAGCAGGAACTGGACAGTCGCAACCGAAATGATTACTATGGAATTTAAGGCATCATAGAATATGACGCACTTCATCTCTACAAGCTACTATCTCAAGTTAAGCCAAGAAGCTATTTTCTTACTTTCGAGAATACGTTCAATTAAAGAAAGGCGAAGAGGTACAGAGTTTTTCAGATGTTTTGGCTGACTTCTATTCGCAAGTGTTTGGATTAGATGATGCTAGTGATAGAAAAATCAGAAGCTCCCTTACCAGACGATTCAAGATTTTAAGGAAGTAACTTTACATCCAAGCTCGAAGTTGATAACGAAGTTACCAACAGCTACAAGTTTCATTTTAGTCCTTATTGGTACCCTGAGCCATTTTTCATTCAGAACAGAAATCTTGCCTCGAAGCTTGAAGTATAAGTATTTAAATTCCGAAAACAAATTGCTAGAGTGGTAAAGGTGTTTTAATGAACGAAGGAATCTTGAAGCTTGCTCAAGAGATAACCATGAAGAAAAGCCCAGAGGAAGCTTTGAGCTTAATTGTAAGGAGCTACCTGGAGCAGAGGATAGCCGAGTATGAAGGGAAAATCAACGGGTTTGAGAGGAAGTATAGAATGTGCTTTGATGAGTTTGGGCTCAAGTTGAACGATGATGAATCTGAGAGAGCTTTGGAGGAGGAGTTCGGAGATAAGCTACACATGGACTACATGGAGTGGGAAGCTTATTCGGATGGATTAAAAATTCTGAAGAGCAAACTATCCTCCCTCCAGTGATTGCATGTTTTCTCTAGATGAGGCCTTGAAGGAGATTATGGATGCGGCTAGGGAAAGCAAAATAGTGAGAGAAGAGGGAGAAGTTAACATCATCTATGCATCAGCAGCAAAAATGAGATTTTACTTGATAGACGGAAGCTTTGTTGATGTCTTCGTGAATGTCGAGAAAGATAAGTGGTACTATTTCTGGCTGAGGGTTGATGGCAGCGAGTACAAGGTGAACAATTTTCCAAGGCATGGATGGCATGAACATAGAGCTGGAAAAAGAATTCCAATAAAACCAATGTCGCCTAAAGGTTTCTTCGCAAAGGTAAGGAATGAGATCAGACCGTGATGTAGACTGCTCTTTGGTCGGTAATCAAAGAAAGGTGGCAAGTACAAAGTTTTGCATACCTCCTATCCGGGCGAGCCCTTAAAGGGCCAAACGGGTTAGATTCTAAAAGGATAGGAGATGAAAATCGTGAAAGAAGTAAAGGTTAGGCCTGTTAAAGAGGTTGACACGGGTGAAAGTTGGATATGTCCGCTACGTGATAAGAGGTATCGTTTAATTCGTACAGAGATCAAAGGCAAACCATTAAAGCATAACATAGAGGAGAGTGAATAAGGCATGACTAAGTCAGGCTACACACACATAATCGTGCCAAAGCGACTTCATCAAAATCTAAAAACCCTTGCAGAACAAAACAGCTGAACCCACAACTGACCCATCCCCAAACCTCAACAAAACCAGCTTAAAACAAGTCCCTTTCAACGAAAGCAACGAGGGAAAGAATGAAAACCTGCAGTTTTCATTGGTGGGCCGGACTTGAACCGGCGACCTTCTGCGCGTCAGGCAGATGTCCTAACCATGCTTTATTGTTTAAGCATATGCGTTGTTGTTGGAGTGTAGGGGTTGGGGACAGTCCCGGACCGTCCTGATTCTGGCTTAGGTATGGCCCTATGAGGATGCTGGTGAGGTATTCGTTTAGGCCCATGTTGGCGGATCTTGCTTTTGCCCTCAGCAGCTCGGCGAGTTCTTGCTTAAGAGTCATGCCAACCATTCCCGGTTTAGGCATGCGTTTTCACCTCTCTTTTCCCGAACATTATTTACGGGTTTGTTTGGTTTTATATCTTGCTGCCTTCTCCTGGTCGCTACTCCGTCCTCTTTTATTCAAAAGCGTTATTTCTTGATAGATTCTTTCTAACATAGCTTCATCTTTGTCTTCAATATTCATTCCTATAATTATATTTCCTCGACTGCGATCTCGGGGGCGTTTAGTTACTGTTCGTTTAGAGAATATTCCAAGGGCCTCTAACAATAACTCAGCGTGTCTCTTTTTTACTATCAAGTTATCAACAATTTGTGGTAATAGCCATCGAAGCCCATTAGGAGAGACTATAAGCGTTTTCGCTGGTTTCTTGTTACCTTTTACTTTCCTGCTTTCTATTCTACTATTGGGCAATAATTCATGAAGCTTTTCAATTAAGTCAAAATTGGTGCTTAAGATGTAGAGAAATGGATTCCATGAGAAGCCTCTTTTACACTCTTTATTTTTTAGCTTTCTAAATCTTAGAGTTCCTTCTCCATCAATTATGCCTGCAATGTATCCACGCTCAAATTCAATCAACATAGGATCTCACCTCAGTTTTTTGGCTAAAGGCGGTTTAAATAAATTACCCAGCAGTCAGACGGAGTACTGTGGGCTTTTGGCAGCCAGCCCATTGAAACCAGGCTAAATTAAGAAAAAACGGGGTTTGTTGCTTGGGGTTTCGGTTTCAGGCTTCTGTTACCCTTACTTTCTCGACTTTCTTTAGCCACGGAATCCTCGATGGCTCTGTTGTTAGCTCAGTCATTATTTCTTTCTCTATGTCCCGATTTGATTTTTCGGCGCTTTCCTCGACGAGTGAAATTACTGTTGTGGCTTTCTTGCCCATTTTATTCAGCTCCCTGAGGTTGCTTTTGTTACGAGCAGTCCTTCTGGTGTCTGCTGTAGCCTAACCTTGATTTCCTCGCCTTTTTGAAAGCCTAAGGCTGCCAAGATATCTTTGCTGAGGTAGAGGAAACCATACCTGTTGATTGTGGCTTCTGTTGGAAATGTTTGTTTGGTCTCTTTTATTTTGGACGTGTTTTCACTCTCCTGGTCTCTCGCCCTAACAAGGCTTGGACCAGAAAAAAGGGAGGTTAGCGGCAACATGGCGCACGTTTACGCCGCCTCAGGATCCGCTCGGCAACTTCCGAGGGAACGCCATTAACGTAGTCTCTGCTCCGGCTCATTTCGGCTCGCCACTCAGCCTACTTTAAAACGCAACTTTGCTCTTCGCTGCGGGTATTACCCGAAATCGCCTACGTTAAGCGTGGCGACTTCATCTTTCGCCTTCGTATCCTTCCGCTAACGTTGGCGGGCACGCTGGCGTCAAACTTTTCAGGCCTCGCCTTCGCCGTGACGGCCCGAATCCGCGAATTTTCTCGTGCGCCCTCACCCGCTCGGGGGTAGGTTCCGCCTCATTGCCGTAGGGCGCTCCTCCGCCGCTGGCTAAGCTTACGGGTTAAGTCTCGCTTAACCGCTGGGCTTTCGCCATCGAATAATATTTAGGCTGTTTTATAAAAATGGCTTAGAATCGCTTCTAAGTGAAAATTAAAGCCCAAAAACGGCGGATTTCACGTTTCCGTGCAGAAAAGCGAATTTTCCATGTGAAATTTAAAAATTCAGAAGTTTGCTTTTCACTTTTCAGCGTGGAGTCGGCATGGAATGGACCAACTTTTGAGAAAGCGTGCGCGTAGAATCCCAGAGAGAGGAATTGAAAGTGGATTGAGCGCTCTTTAAGCCACCTTTTCGATAATGGCTATGTATTGTGACTCTTTAGAATCTATGAACTCCTTAACTTTCCATCCTGTTCCTTTGAGGATTTCTTCCATTTCTTCTTTGGACACAATCAAGTAATCAAACCATTTAGTAGCGTATTTCTCGAATCTTACTCTAATTCTTAGTTGCCCACTCATCCTGCCTCTTTTCTTGTTGAACTCGTGATATTCTAAATGGGCAGGGTTATCGGTCTTGTATGGATCACGAGTTTCAGCTATGATTAGAGCATTTTCAGAAGTCATTTTATGAAACCTTTTGAGCAACATTCGGGCCTTTTTGAAACTACCGAATAGACCAAAGTTGTTCCCCATCATGATAATTGTATCAAAAGAATTTGGCTTGAAATTTACGTCTTCAATTGACACGACTTCGGCTTTGTTCAACCCTCTTAATTTACAGACCTTTATGGCAAGTGGGGAGTTATCAATACCAAGCACATCAAAACCCTTTTTCTGTAGATACAACGAATGTCTGCCAACTCCACAACCAACATCTAAAACTCTTCCTTTCACAAATTCCATAGCCCTTTTTTCGTGGATAGGCCAATCTTCACACTCTGAAAAATACAAATCTCGGAAGATGTTGCGCCACAGCCCTCAAAGGATACCTCGCAAGTAGAGGAGTTCAAGTAGCGGAACCCATCGAAATTCAAGGCTTGCACGGACCCGAAACGTTCCAAAGGGGCTTAGCAAACCTCGTGCGAGAAGTAGCCAACATCTTGGCACACCATAAAAATGCTCGGATATGTGCCACAGGAGGCTTCAAACCCGAGGTAGCCTTAACATCCATCCTCGGATTCATCGCCAAAGCTCCCGTTTACTACATTCATGAAAGCTTCAGAAAAGAGGTCCACCTACCCGCCCTCCCAATCGACTGGAAATACGAGATAAAAAAGTATGGAAAGGCCATAAACGCCATCGTAACCGCGGGTGAAAAGGGCGTGGAGAAAAAACGGTTCATAGAAAAATACGGGCCAGAGACCTATCAAGAGTTCATTAGCAATTGGCTGATGGAAGAAAGGGAAGATTATTGCGTAGCAACGGAGATCTCACGAGCAATACTTGAGGCGATGCTACAACTGTTAAAATGAAAATGAGCAGTATTTGCGAGAGGAGGAGACATGACTAGGCTACACACGGATTTTTCTGATAGTTCAGTTAAATTATCATAAAAGCTCCATATCCCCCGCAAACTTCCCTCTTTTTCCTATTATCTCTATGATGGGGCTTAAAATAACCTTGCAATGCGTTTTCTTGCCAGTCGTTACCCAATGTCATCATGGTGTGTAATGATACTTATATTTCGAATGGTGTGGTAATGTTAAGCATCTCCGTAACAAATGGAGCCTGTAGAGAAACGGTGGACGGGTAATGAAGATCAAGCTTTCTAGGAAAGTTCTTGACCATATTATTTCGAGACACCCTGAAGTCAAAGCTTACAGAGACAAAATCGTTGAAACTGTTCAAAACCCTGATATGATAATTGAGGGAGTGAGAGGCGAGCTCAAAGCTTTGAAGTTTTATCCCACACTGCGCATAGGACCGAAATACCTCGTAATTGTCCACCGTGAACTTCATGAAGAAAAGGTTATTATAACTGCCTACTTTACTTCTAATGTTGCTAAAGTTAAAGGTGAAGTTATATGGAAAAAGTAGCATTAAGCTTAGAAAAAATCGACTTAGATTACGACGAAGAAGCTGATGTGCTCTACATAAGCTTTGGAGAGCTAAGGGAGGCTAAGGATACCATAGAAGTTGAGGATGGGATTTTGTACAGAATCGCCGACAACGAGGTTGTAGGCATAACCATAACCGACTTTAAAGCCAGAACGCTCAAATCATGATAAAAGTTTTAGCTACTTCACTGAGAGAACGCACGTGCACCAGATATTGGAGTATTATTTGTCCAACTGTTTTCTTAGAGGCAAAATCTTCAGAAATCGAAAATGACAGAATTTGTATAGCTTAGTGAAATTTTAAGACGTTTAACAAACATACCGTAGTGATGATATCCCCAATCCCTCTTTTTTCTCTTCTACTAATTGGCCATATATCATTATCCTAATGGGCTCGATCGATCGGTCAATCGATCGGATATCAGAAGCGCAAGTGAACGTGGAGCATACGTATTTGCGGAAAAATGGGAATCCAGTTAAATTCATACGCCCTCCCCCGCAAATCCTTCTTTTTTATGTGTTGCGACGTACATACCGCTCTTTTCTGTTGCGATATTTCGCAACTTCAGCTCTCTCATTTGTGGCACAAAAGGAAAAAATTATTGTGGCACAAATCACCCCCGTCGACATCATTTGATACACAAAATTCTTCTTTTGCATTAACAATTAAGATGACGTGGCTCGAATCATGGAGGGAAAACTCTTCACCCGGTTGATGAATTGATTTCATACTTTTCGTTAACATTAATAGTGGTTATCTTTTTTATAGAAGATCGATCAATCTTGGGGATATCTGTTAATTAGCTTTTAAGCAACTTTTTTTAACCTATAAACTTCGCGTCCAACTCTTTAGAAAACATCCTTTCCTCTACCATTACAATTATGGTTAAGCTCACAGCGAACCAAGCCTCATATCGTCCTAATGTGGCACCTTTTTCCTCTCTTCTCCTCCTTACTATTAGGTAAATCTCTGAGAGGTGTACTTCACCACCAAGTTCTCTTAGAGCCTCTACTACTCTCCAGGCCAAACGTTAAAGCTTGGTTTGGCAAGGCTTAAGTAGGCATCTAAACCAAGTCCCTAACCTTCCCCTTTCTTATAGAGAAATTTACGTTGAAGCGTCGTAGTTTAGCAGGGAAAAAGCCGAACAAGACTGTGGTAATGAAAAAAGTTTATCGCCAAATATGGATTCCAAAAGGATTTTAAGAGATCCTTTGGGCCTCTTTGGGTGGAGGCTGCTCAATTATTTTCCGCATTCCAGCCCTCTCGGCGAACGGGTTATAGCGTGCCATAACAGCGGGCATCTCAACGTAAGGTGTGCCTGCTAAGGGGAGAGTTTCCTTTACAAGCTTAGCGCCTAAGCCTATTGTTCGGTATTTCGGATGCACAACAACACGGCTGATAATGCTCAATTTCTCGTTCAACTCTTTCAGCGTCATTTTTGGAAGGACGAGCCTACGGCCAAAACACGCGGGAGGCGGATAACAATAGACGATTACCCCGCATAACTCGTCTCCATCTTTTAGGCGGAAGATCTTGCGTGGTCCTGCTATTTTGTGGCTGCGGTAGTGGAAGCCTGCAAGCCTTCCCCAGTCGTCAAACGTGCCTTCCGTAATTTGCATCTCTTTAACGAGGCTGCATTCCTTGGCGGGCTCATTTGGGTAATATTTTACGGTGATCTCCTTGCCGAATCTTTTGTGAATGTGAACGGAAGGCTTGAGGTCCTCAAAGAGGTCTGTGTGCGTCGTTGCAGCAATAACGGCTTTTCTCTCTTTCCGAGCGAGTTTCTGCACGTTGAAGGCCACGATCTTAGCGGTGTCTCGGTCCAGGGTGCTGCAGAACTCGTCCATGATCCACCATTGAGCGCCGCTCTCGATCAGCTTCGCAACCCGATAACGATATTTCTGCCCGTCGCTGAGCTACACATAGGTGCGTAGAAAGAGGAAAGCGTCGTTAAGGCCCACTTTGCTTAGAAGCTCCAATCCTTCCCCAAGGATTTCGCCAATGGTTTCGATGAGGGGCTTGCTCAACTCCGGCTGGATATCCGCAATGTTTACGCAGCTTAATCCCATATCCTGCTTGATGTCTTTCTCAAAAACCTTTAGTAGCACGCTTTTGCCTGAGCCCGAATCCCCTGTGATTAGAACGATGTCTGTGGGTGAGATTTTGAATTGGGCGTTCTCGTATATTGGAAAGGTCTGTCCTTCATCAATCCCTAATCCGAAACCTTCAGCCACCGCTATGGTCCTCGGCGTCAGCTCTGGGGCAGCGGTTTTGTAAATTATGTCTATTACGAACTTTCCTGTTTCACGGTCATATATGCGAGCCTGCTTGATGATACTGAAAAACTCTCGGCGCCTCAATACTCGACCCCCTTAACAACTTAACCCCCTCAAGTCGTTACGCCCAGCACCTTACGTTTTGCGAGCCTCTTCCGCAACCGTCCTAACCTTGACTTTCCCATCATGGCATTGTCTCTCCTTAACGTGGAACCACTGCAAGGTATGGTTTTGTTTCTTCTTCAGGATACTTGCCCCACAAGACAGACAGATTGACCAAAAGGTATCATCTTTGGTGCTCGGGGGTGTGAGAAAATGATGTAGCCTTCAGTGTCGCCCTCTGGAGCTTTGCCTGGAACCTGCTTGAATTGTTCTACGGTTAGGCCCGCGATGATGTCGGAGTCAAAGTATATCTTAAACTGTTTTTTGCTCATCAGCTGTTTTAGGAAGCCCGCATACTTCATCTTGGCTTGTAGTGAGAGGGCTACCCCCTCAACCTCACAGTGCCTTATCTCTCGTCTCATGCTCTTAGCCAGGGCTTCCTCAATGCTCGGCAGCTCTTTAGGAAACTCAATTTCACGTGTTGTTGAACCTAAGCCCTTATGTTCATCAACACGCAAACCAAGCCTTATACACTTCATCTGCACAGACTCTTGAGACTTACTCAGCTTAGAAGCAATAACATGCAGTGGTTGCCCAGTTTCTATGAGTTGTTTAAGCATTTGCTCCTCTTGAATGGTCCATGGTTTACCAGGCATGGCATCCTCAGCTCTTTTGTGTTAGGAATATTCCCGTGATGGTTCCGATGAGTCCGGCTATGGCAGCGAAGACCTCGCCGTTCCACGCCTTCAAAATGATCAGATGGACGATTTCGAGGGCTGTGAGGCAGGCTACCATGCCTATACTGAAGTACACGGCGTAGAGGAGTCTATCACTAGGCGGGATTTGAACCCGCATCTCCCTTCCTCTCTTTCTCTCCGTGATGTTTCTCGTTAAGGCTTGGCGTATAGGATCTTTCAAGGCTGCTTCTCCCCTATATGGCTATTAATCGCAGGCGTTTTCCACGCTTCACGATGCAGACCTGCCCTCGTTCCCAAGCCGTTTTCAGTAAAGCCATAAATTTGGGATCCATTTGGCTGGGAGCAACCACCCGAACATCCTTGGTTACGCTTACGAGGATGGCTATGGCGTCCACGTCGAAGTCTCCTATGCTTGGCCAAACAAAGATATCGCGGGTTAAGACGATGTGTTTGGTTTCCTCGCCAGCCACCCCAAAGAACCAGCCTATGGAGTGGACGGGGGGTACGTCAAAGAGCTGTGGTTTACGTTTACCCCTTGGGGTGAGCCTCATCTCACGACTGCTATGGTCCCACCAATCCACCTCGACGCGGTCGCCGAAACGCAACTCGGCAATGCATCGTAAGATTTCCTCACCCATACCGACATCACGCTGTGAGAAAAGCCGATTTAGTATGTATTTAAAAGTTGAGCGACAAAGTAACAATGTGAAAAAGTGAAAAATTTTTGAAGGAGAAGGTGATTAGCGGCTTCGTATGAATTCCTGATGAAGATCTCTATGGCCGTTTCCTTGTCTTTGTGGCTCGGAAACATTGCAGCATCAGGATGGTGAGCGTTGAGATTGGAAATGCCATGCGCGAGTATCTTGAAAGACACGATAAAGAGGCTGTTTAGAGGCTATTCCAATATTGTTAATATCTGCATTTTGATGGATTTTGAGACAGTCCTTAGTAATGTTTCAAACCCTTTCCCATCTTATGAGATTCAATCATCTCGTTGCCTTCGCACGCGCAACTTTGCGAGTTTTATGTTTGAGCTTGTTGATGAGAAGCCTGAGATCCTTCTCGTTATAGAGCTCGATGAATTTTTACCTTTTCTTATGGCTTTTCCTTCCCCGGTGGAACATCGATACTATTATGAAGCTGTATGAAAGTAGTAGTGCTATAGCCCTTAGGCACCACTACTTCTAAAGTCCGGGACCTGGCTCCCTTATTTGTGTCTCAAAAGAAAATTTATCGAGGCATGATTGGAAGCCTCGGGACCCGCTCCCCTCTCGCATCATGATTTTGCGTGAGATTTTGCCATACAAAATCGATACCCCCTATTATTTTAGTTACCCCCCACCCTTTTTCTAAAAACTCCTTTAGAAACAGCTTGCCTTTCTCAGTAATTGTGTAAGGGTCCCTATGCTTTGGTCCAGCCTTTTTAATGCAGCCCCTGGATTTTAGGAACTGCATGATCGACTTGAAGGTTGCTGAGGTGCCACACTGCTTTATTGTTCTCCTCTCCAGCTCGGTCCAGCCCGTGGGACTAACCCGCTCAAGCTGGCTCAAAACAATCCTGGCTAAGCGCAACTTCTCCTCAAGCCTTTTATGCCCTTTTCGTTAGATGCATTTTTGAAAAAGCCATGTTTCTGTGGGAGTAGTTGGCATCTGCCTTATCAACTGATTACACCCCGTTCTTGAAGAGTTGTAGAAGATCCTCCCCGCGCTGGGCGAGGCTATACGTTTTTGTTGGGAGCCCCCGCCTCTTACTGTTGTCTATGCCCTCCAGCCTAATGAGATGATGGCTAAGGCAGAAGCGGAGATGGCGATAAAAGCCGTGGCAATTCCGGAGTCCAGCATCATTCCTCAATTCTCGATACATGGCCATCGTGTGTTTGGGTCCTTAGCCAATGTTCCGTCGACAAGGAGCTTGCGTAAACCATCTTCCCTCAGACAAGGTTTATTGCTTATAATTATATAATTTTTTTATTATGTAATTTTATACGACAAAGGAGCCTCTTAAACCTTTATTATCTCCCCATTCACTTCCTTCTCAATCCTCAGGATCCCGAAGGTCTTATGTCTTGCTGGAAACACTCCTGTTATGCTACCGGGATTAAAATAGGGTATGCCATCGATGACCTCATTTCTGCTCCAGTGGGAGTGTCCATATACGATTACGTCAACTCGCTCAAACTTTGCTCTCACTCTTTTCATTAGCCTGAAGGGAGCCACACCTTCGGGGGGATGGGTGACGCCTATCTTAAATCCCATCAATTCAAGGACGTCGCTCCCCGGTAATTCCCCTCTGACCTCGGGCGGATCCATATTGCCATAAACTCCCTTAAAATCCCCCAGCTTCCGTAGCTCATCTAACAACCCTTTACCAGTGTAATCTCCGGCATGGACTATCAAATCCATACCGCTAAGCTCATCCACCGCCTTCCCAGGCAAATCCTTCAAAGCGTATGCATGGGAGTCTGACAGCACTCCTACCTTCAAATTCCATTCACCAAAGAACCTAAGTAACGTAATAGCTTAGAAAAAATTTACTGGAAATAATCTAGGTTAACCTCGTTATGTCGTAAGACAAGCATCTGAGCTATCAAATCACAATCTGGAAGGACATAGGACATCATTCGAAACACATTAAGCAAAGAGAAACTATATAGAATCGGGGATGTGGTGATTTATTTGAGTGTTGAGGTTGCCCTTTCAAAGTTACAGAGCTACTCTGAGGAGCTGGGCTTAGATCTAACTAGGCCAAAGGACAGGTTCAAGTGGTTCCTAGCCTCCATATTGTTCGCCAAGAGAATCTCAGCGGAGATCGCTAAGAAAACCTACCGCCGATTTGAGGAGGAGGGATTGACTACACCGGAAAGGATACTCGCGGCTGGATGGGACCGCTTAGTTGAGGTGCTGGATTCAGGAGGATACGTGAGATACGACTTCTCCACGGCCTCAAACCTCTTAAGGATTATGGAAGAACTCAAAGAGAAGTATGAGGATCTGGAAGGGCTTTACAGGGAATCAAGCGGCCCCATGGACCTGGAGAGGTGCCTGCGAGAGTTCAGGGGCGTTGGTACAGTAGGCATCAACATATTCTTAAGAGAGTTGAGGGGGGTCTGGGAGAAGGCCAAACCGAAGCCGTCTAGGATGGCTATTCAGACCGCTCAGCGGGTGGGCTTGGAAGATGTAGAGTCCTACGAGTCAGTCCTTGTGCGACTAAACCTAGAATACTGCAAGAAACGTAGATGCGAGGAGTGCCCTGTCAAACACCACTGCAAAGAAAAGGAATAAGATCCAATAAATAGGACGGGTTATTCGCATGCCATCTCTGTCAAAAATAGGCGGCCTAGCTTAATGACCTCGAATAGAGGTGAGACAAGCTTGAACATGGAAGCCTCGGCAAATGGTGAGAGAAGACCTCTACTAGCTGTAGACATAATCATCAGGAGAACAGATGGCGCTATCGTGCTTGTCAAGCGTAAAAATCCGCCCTTCAAGGATTTTTACGCTATACCCGGCGGGTTCGTGGAGTATGGAGAAACGGTGGAGGCCGCCGCCATCAGAGAGGCGAGGGAGGAGACTGGTCTGGATGTCAGGATATTGAGGTTAGTAGGTGTCTATTCTGACCCTGAGAGGGATCCTCGAGGGCATGTGATAAGTGTCGTGTACCTAGCGGAGGAAATAGGTGGAACGCTAAGACCTGGCGCTGATGCCGAGGAGGTTGATGCTTTTAAGAAGATTCCCGAAGAACTGGCATTCGACCACCAGAAGATCCTAGAGGGCGCCTTACAACCCTGAAGACTCAACAATGATCGTACCCTCAGAATTTTAATAGGATGGGCTCTCTGCGCGAGATGATGAACTATATTAAGCAGCTGAACTTGATTGTCGCCAGTGCCTTGATAACCGGGCATTCCAGATTTGATATTAGCGCCCTCGGTTACGGGTTCATCGGCTAATGAAGAATCCACAAAAAATCTTGTTGACTGGTCTAACATATGGCATGTTTTTATTCCATGATGAAAAATAAATTTATGTTTTGCAGATGCAGAATAATCATAAAAAACCGAAAAATTTATATTTTCGATTTTCTATTGTACTTCCGGTGTCATAATGTCGAGTAAATCTAGTGAGTGTTGCCCTTCGCCATCTGAGGTTACCAAGACGCGTTGTAGCGTCGAAGCAGTGATGAGCCTAGATGAAAGGGGACAACTATTGCTACCTAAGGAGTTGAGGGAAAAAGCGGGGATGAAAGCAGGTGATAAACTCGCTGCCGTAGCCTGCAGTAGAGGAGAGGAGATTTGTTGCATTACATTAATGCCCGTGGAAAAACTAGGCGAGAGTATTCGACAATTTCTAGGACCACTCCTAAAAGAGCTAGTGGGAGCCTCATAACCCCTTATTTTTTATTAAGAGCATCAGCTCTTATTAGGTTCTTTAAGCTTTAAGAGCCAGCGATTTTTAGTCTAGAGCGTATTCTTCTGCCCAACATTAGAACGTGGCCGTGCTTATGCTATGTCTCGACGAACTTTGTTAATGCTGTCGTCTCCTATTCGTTCGCGAGCAGTTGGATAATTTTGTATTATGGGTGATGTGACTTGAACCACATGGTCTTTCCATAAATTAGCGATTGGCCGCATATCTTTCAGTCCTCCTTCGGTCAAGACGGCGACTGCTCTTTCATATTTGTCGATTTTCCCCTCCTTGATGAGTTGTAGCATCCCAGCCAACCCAACTATACCTGAGGGACCAGCGAAGACCCCCTCCTTCTTGGCTAATGACTTCAAGGCCTTAATAACCTCGTCATCTGAAACGGATACCATGGCTCCATTGGAATCTTTTATCGCCTTTATTGCCTTAGGGGCGTCGTATGACCACGCGCTGACGGCCCCCTCGGCGACGCTTTCCTTACAATCGACAACGTGGGCCTCTTTGAAGCCCCTCTTATATGCCTCAACCAACGGAGCCCCCGCGTCTACCCCGACCCCAATCATTCTTGGTAAGGTGTTGATGATTCCTGTCTCATATAGTTCCTTGAAGCCCCTCCATATGCCGTACAGATTAGAACCATTACCAACAGGGACAAAGACATCGTCCGGGACGCTCCAAGAGAGGTCCCTGCATATTTCCATCGCCGTGGTCTTGTCTCCCTCACTTCTGAGGGGATTGACGGCGGAGTTACAGTTGTAGATTTCACCGGATTCGGAGATTATCCTGTTTGAAAGCTGAAAGGCCTCCTCATATATGCCATCAAATAGAACGATCTCCGCTCCATAGACTGCCATTTGAGTTATCTTCGCTGGGCTGGCAGCCCTAGGAACGAACAATCTGCATTTCAACCCAGCTTTAGCGGAGTATGCGGCCAGGGACGCCGCAGCGTTACCTGATGAGGCGCAAGCAACGGTCTTGAATCCCAATTCTAATGCTTTGGACACAACCATTGAGGATTCCCTGTCCTTAAAGCAACTCGTGGGGTTGCTGCCCTCAAACTTCACGTGGACTGCCCTTAGTCCCTTACTTAGGTCCTTGCAATGTAACAAGGGCGTGTCTCCCTCCCCCAAGCTCACAAGGAACCTCTCACTTATGGGCAGAAAGTCTATGAAGGATGCCAATCCCCTATGTGACTCCAATTTTCGCTTCGATAGAGCCTCCTTCATCTTTTCGTAGTCGTATACGGGCTCCAAAAGCCCCTTATACATGGTGATGCCCTTTTCAATGTTGTAGCCACAATCCTCGCAAGGGGCATACAACGTCTTAGCATCGTAACGCCTTCCGCATGGCACGCAATGGAAAGCCTGCACTTCCCCCATACGGTTTCCACCAATAAATAAAGATGGTTAGAAAATGCCCTATAATACATTTATCAACAAGTATGGGTTTATTGAGGGGTCAGAATCGGGTGTGAGGATGGCTAAGGTAAGGGATTTTGAGTTCAGCCTCATCGAGTTCGCTGGGGCAGTGGGGGATTTCGGTCCACTAAACCCCTTCACCATTGCCTACATAGCGATAACTGGCTTAGACCCCTCCGGAATCCTGCTCGCCATGGGGCTAACCAACATCATTGTCGGATTGATTTATAGGCTGCCTTTGCCGGTTGAGCCTCAAAAAGCGGTGGCCACCATTGCCCTCAAGGAAAAATGGAGCCCCCAATTGATTTATGGGACTGGCATAGGGATGGGTCTCGTTTGGCTACTGCTTGTTTTCTCGAGATTGATCAAGAAAATCGCCAAGATCACTCCGGTATGTGTTATCGTGGGCGTCCAGTTGGGATTAATGCTGATTTTGTTAAGAGAATCTGTGGGGCTCATCTTGATGGAGCCCCTCTTGACCAATATCGCTTTGGCTTTGGTCTCTTTCATTTTGGTTGTTTTGCTGCTTAAGAATAGGAAACTGCCAGCCGGGGTTGCCATTTTCCTCCTGGGCTTGGGCATAGTTTTTCTGTTAAATCCAACCCTTAACGTGAAATTTGGGTTTTATTTCCCTCAGCTTTCGGCTCCATCCCTCTGGGACATCTACACGGGTCTACTCACCGTCGGCGTGGCTCAAGTTGCCCTGACCCTATCGAATGCCGTTTTAGCTACCTGCTTGATGGTGAATGAAAAATTCCCAGAGCGAAGGATTGAAGAAGAAAGCCTGGCGATGAACATGGGCTGGATGAACACGATCTTTCCTCTTTTTGGTGGGGTCCCCATGTGTCACGGGGCGGGCGGCTTTGCCTCACAATATTTCTTTGGTGCAAGGACAGGGGGTGCAATGCTGATGGAGGGCATGGTTGAATTGTTTTTGGCGTTTTTCTTAGCTGACTCAATCGCAACGATCTTCGCCAAATTCCCATCGTCGATAATCGGGGTGATGCTGTTTTTTGCAAGCTTGGAGTTGGGGAAACTCTTCATGACCATGAGGGGGAGGTTTGAGATCGCCTTGTCAATAGCCATTGCGGTGATTTCATTTTTCACAAACCTTGGGGTGGGCTTCTTCGCTGGCCTGATGATTCACTCTTTGAGAAGACTGAGCAAAAAATAGGATACTGTATGATTAGATCGGGGGTTCAATCGATTTTCTCTTGGGATGTGGCAGCCTCATCCACTTCTCAAATTCAATGCTAGGCGGCTCAGCCTCAAAGAGCTGTTTTCTGCGGGATTCCAACAGATTGTTGTCTTTCCTTAAGAATTCGGCGGCTGTGATAACAGCATGATCCACCCTTGACGCAGAATCAAATATGGGTTTGGAAAATTCCCTCCATCCTTCCCCTCGAAGGATGTGATGCTCTAAAATGGTCATGGGGATGCTCTTAACCAAGCCTTCCAGGCTCTGCATCCCCAGCTGCATGTGCTCCCCCCTCACCCTAAACCCAGCCAAATAAATCGGAGGCCCGCCCATAATGACCAATTGAGGCTTCTCAATCAGGATTAATTTTAGGGTTGGTTCATACATGGGCCCCTGAACATCCGGCGCAAACAACACCCTTTCACCATCACATTCGATGGTGGCCATCAGCACCCACCCAAGTGCTGAGTTCTCAGGTCCATGAAAGACGGGCTCCGAAAACCTGAGTTTTGTGTCGCCAAACTCAAACGTTTTGCCGTCCGCCACCTCCAGCCTATCCGCGTGTTTGCCACCAGTTTTCATGAACACCCAGCCACGTCGCCTTTGGTTGAAGTTGATCATGGCCCGATAACTCTTGATCAAAACCAGCTTTCCCGCATAGATTTCTCTTGCCACATCTGCTGAAGACCAGTTGTAACACCAATCCTCGTAAGAAGGTGTATGGTGGTCAAAGTGGTAGTGGCTTAACGTCACAACCTCTGCCTTGCATGCGGCTTCGTATATCTTTTCACGGCATTTTCTCATTGCCTCATACTCCCTCGGGTGGGGAGGGAAGCCAAACCGGTTCGGGGCCAACGAGGCCCCGGCATCCAAAAGAAGCCTCGCATCCGAGGTCTCCACGTAGGTGCACATGGACCTCACACCAAAACTCTCTGCGGCCAACGGAACAACCCTGATTTTTTTAAGCATCCCCGCCCCAACACCGCACTTCAACCATACATTTTTATTTGAGACCCGCATTTAATATTGTTCGGTGGGCGATGACGACTCTGGCCCCAATGAGTCATGATTGAGATCTTGAGAGGAAACGCCGAGTCAGCGTTTCCCAAGAATGCGGGAGCCCACCTAGTTATCTTAATGTTGTTGGGAATGGTCTATTTTCGTCCTTGCGGCAGAGCATAAAAATGCAACGATTTTGCAACTATGACTACTGCGTTATGATTATGCTCGTTGTTGCGGTGAGGTTATAGTGTGGGATGCTGACCTTAATGGTGTATGCGCCTGTTGGCACTTGCAGATTCAGTTTGATGTCTTTTTGATGCCAGGTGTACGTAGTTGGGATTTGGTATGTGGAAACAGGTTCAATCATGATGGGCTGGAGAAACTCCACCCGGACTTTTGTCGTGTATACGCTTTGCTCGAAACGGTAGATGGTTAAGTCGTAGCTTAGGGATCGGAGCTCTACTTTTTCGCTTTTTTCGTTGATGAGAAACACCTTTATTTGGACAGGTTCGCCGAGGTGATACACTTTCTTGTCTGTTTCCAGCATCAGGTGGCCTTCGAAAGTCTGTTGCTCAAGGCTTTCGCCACCGTATTTCCAATGGAGTATGACCGCTGAGCAAGAGCCTAAGAGCGAAAATAGTAGGATGAGGACAAGGGCTTTATGGGTGGAGTAACCTTTGTCCAATGAGACCCCCCCATCTCACATAATGTTTCATAAAATCGCTTATATAAAACAAATTGTTGAACAGCCTCACTATGGCAGAAGCCTGTAAAAACTGAAGGTTTCATAGAGGTTCACCAATGCGCTGAGGAGGGAGACCAACGCTGGGATGATGTAGCTTGGATTTTGTGCTGAGTGATAAATGAATACGATTGTCATGGATGTGAAGAATAGAAAGTAAAAGAATGTTCTCGGGACAAACCACTTTCCAATCAGGTAAAAGAGTCTCAAGGTCCCAAATCTTTTTGAGGAGGTGATATAGTAGTTACCATAACGATTCTTCTGCACTAAGCCCAACTTGTCCAGCTTCTCCAGATGTAGCAAAGCTAGAGATGTGCTAGACATCCCCAAAGCCTTATAGACACCCCTGGCTGTGGCTTTTCTCACCTTCATCAAGTGGAGATAAACCCTAAAGGTGTTGTACTCGCCCGCAACCTTCCGCTCCAGAACATACCTTTCAGGGTCTTCAAGGTCCTTAGTTGTCATGATGCTATCAAACACCGCTCTATCTTCGTCATATATAATACTATTTTCAGAACGCATAAACGAGCCAACGAGAGCAAACACAACGCTACGCAAAACGCCGAGTCTGTTCTGTTTCCTGAACAGCCCGTTCTAAAAATAGTTTAATATAGCCCCCAGCTATTGGGGGCTTCATGATAATAAACTTAAGTGGTGGCGTTGTCCATTATCAGGCTTGGGTTGAGGTTCTCGCGGCAAGTATTATACAGAGTAAAGAGTTAACACCGTGGGGAGGTGTCAGGCCACGATGATTCGACTCACACGCATTTCACGTACCATAATAATACTTATGGTTTTTGCGGTTACTTGTACCTCACTTTTCAATGTCAAGTTGGCGGAGTCTAAGGCCTGTTCGACTGATGGTAAGCCCATTATGATGTTTGAGGCTATCTGGATAGGACCTGCCCCGCCTAATCCTCATGAGCTCAATGAGGTTGAGCTCAAAGAAAGAGCTTTAAAAACTGCTTTAGATCATCCAGCCGTTCAAGAGCTTCTGGGTGGTAAAAGCTATGGGGTTCTAACCATCTCAATAGTGTACGAGTCCAAGATTTTAGGTTTTGAGTATGTGGGAACGGCTTCGGAAGCGTCAACATGGAATCCCAAGCTATCTAAAATACTCAGCATGGAGGCTCTTGACTTAAGTGATGTGCCATTATAAGTGCCATATGGAGTGGGATGGAATCATCTGGATAAACATAATCTTGAGCGTTGGGAATGACTACATCATATCCATCTACCTCAACGCATCCGAAGATATGGTCCATTCGGTAAAGAAAATTTATCCCCATTAAGGGGAAGCACCTCGGCTTAGCGCATACATTACACCATTCTCGGAACATGCGACATCAATCAATTAGAGTAAAGGTACGCTGACACGATCGATGAATCCGTTCAGAAAACTGAACAAATTGTTCAGGAAATAGTCTAAAATACTAGTGCATCTGTAATTTTAGTACGGGTGAGATTGTATGAATAAGGGTGTTTGCGTTAAGGTCTTGGCGATTGCGACCGTTGCATTACTGGTTTGCGCTTCGCTTCCCACCATTGTTTTAGCTGAGCCTGCGTCAGCTAAGTCCCCACTCATAATCCCCATAGGGGGCACCTTAGCTCCCGGCGAAACTCACCTTTGGGGGCTTGGCTATTTGCTAGAAGGATCTCTTGTCACGGTGCGCCTTTACTGGAGTCCTGGTAGTGCAACGCTGGAACTTGCTATGGCGCTCTACTACCCACCTTACATAATTCTATATGACCAAAAGCCGGTTGTAGGTGGCTCCATAGTGCAGTCATGGACTGTCCGCTTTAGTGAGAATTGGTACTTCTATATACGCAATAAAAGCACTACAACTGTAACGTACAATGGTTATATTCAAATAATCTACGCAAGTTCAGTCCCACGGGGGTGTTAACCACTTGCGTCTGCACACCATTTATGCGGCCATCACGGTGATGTTGCTGGCCACCTTAGCCCCATGCTGGGCGACAGCACCCGTAGGAGGGGAGGCGGGAAGCGGGTGGGATCCTCTGTGGGAGACGCTTAGGGAGATGGGCGTCCCCGAAGAGGCTGTGGAGGTGGCTATGGACTTCGCGTACTTGCCCTTTGAGGAAGCAAGAGAGAAATACGAACTGTTGGCCTTTAAGCTCTTTCATCCCAATATGACCCATGAGGAACTCCTTAAGAAAGTGGCTAAGTATAAGGATGACAGACCACTACCACCTAACGCGCGGCGAGGGGTATCGTGGAGTGTTGCAGGGGAAAGAGTGGGGGACATGATCAGATTTTGGTTGGTGACTAGGACCGAAGGATGCAACCTGATACACCTCAGCTGGCTTGAGTTCAACGCGACGGAGATTGAGCTTGAAAGGAGGGATCCCCGTCCTAGCGGGAAGCCTATTAAAGGTAGATCGCTAATAACTTTTATCGTGGATTTGGAGCTATGTGAAGTACGCCGACATCGATGGGGCAGTGAAATGGAGGAGATAATATATGCTTCGTCACCATAAGTTTTCGCCGACAGCTCAGCTGCTACATAGAAGTCAACCTGACAAACAAAACCATAGAATACATACAATTTGCCCAAAAGATCCCCCTCCCAAAATGAGAACATTGATATGGAGGTGAGAAAATGGGCAGTAAGGGAAAATTGGGTGTATTCATAACACTTGCGATCTTGGCGTTTGCTCTGTCCGGTGCGATGCCTATTTCTTCTCTACTTCATGGTCAAGCATGGGAGAAGGCGAAGACTAGGGCATGGCCAGAGGGCTATAAAGGTTTTGAATTCGAGGTGATTGCAGACACCTACCATTATACCGCTATTAGAGTCGTGGAGGTTCATGGCGTTTCAGAAATTAAGGCAGGTGACATATATTATCTCCATAAGCTTTTTCTGCCCGACCCAGCGTCAGGGAAGCCATTTCTTACACTACAACTAGGTGAATACCTAGGATGGGATGAAAGGGGTTTCCATGTATACAGTGTAAAACCTCCTGAAAAGCCTAAAACTCAACAGCGATACCCTATAAGTGGGACAGTATATCCTGGACATGTAAACGAGCACGGCTACCACTATTTATACCTAACCCAACTTGTGGAGATTGAGTGTTACTGGACCCCTTCAGACCAAGCCATAATGCTTGGTCTGATCCACCGGGCTCTTTATCACTTCTATTACGTCCTTTGCTATGATGGCTATGCATTGGTAGGCATGTACCCTCCATATGAAGGATGCTACAGCATAGGAGTCGGCAACCCCTCCTGGAATCAATACCCAATAGATTACAACGGCTGGTATACAATATACCCATGAGTGCTAATGATAGACAACATCCACTATTCTTTTTAAATTACTGTGTTGTAACGATTTCAATAGTAAAATAATTTTCAATACTTCAATTCTCCATATTCCCTAATTTTAAAATCTGAAAAAGCTACAGGTGACGAATTAGGTCATTGTAAATATGAACATGCGTGTGGAAACTGCAAGTAGTGATGGAAAAACACTCGATTATCGAAATCTCACCAGAGGACAAATATTTATCCACAAAAACTAGCCGAACTAAGAGACCAGTGGAAGGGGAAAGCTCACCACCGAGCCCTTATAACCCAAGAGATTTAAATTCTTTTAATCATCTATTTATCAAGGCTTCGTGGTGTTATGGAATGATGGGGGAAGTTGAGGAGCTGTTTAGAGATGCGGAGAGGCTTTATGAAGAAGCGTTGAAGGATCTTGAAAGTGACAGGGTTAGGAAAGCGTCCGAAAATGCCTGGTGCGCAACCCTCAGGGCCACTGACGCGTTAATACTGGCTAGAACGGGCGAAAGACCTGTCAGGAGTGATTTGACAACCAAATGGCTTCATGAGCTACGCTCAAAGGACCAAAACATAGAGATTCTCATTGGAAGATACCATACAAGGTCGGATTTGCTTCATGGCCTATGCTTTTACTTAGGGGCCTGCGAACCCGTGGAGGAATTGAAGCGAAGGATCGTTGAAACAGGGGAATACATAGTGGATGCCAGAAGGTTGGCAGGCTACAGCCATCAGTCGAAAAAGTTGAATCTATAGAATTTAAACCCTGAAAGGGGGATCATCATCAAGAATTCTCCTTTCTAACACTCCAAGAAGGCACTTTGAAGTCCCGCGGTCGAAATGAAAAACTCAAAATTAAAACCCTAAAACAAGCGGTCTGTGGCTTTTCTGTTCTTTATACACAGACTTCTAAAAAGAATGTCGGTTTTCGAAAAGAAACCGAAAAGCCTGAATTATTCTTTGAAGTCATCATAACTGGTCTCTGAGCTCGTTTGCTCTAAGGATTGAATTCCCTCCTCGATTTGATCCAGCCCATTGAATCACCCTATTCTACCCGCCCGATAACCAGCAAGACTAACATAAATTTTCTTTTCAATAGTAAGTATAGTTCCAGTCTTCATGGACTTTATTTTCTTTTTTAATAGACAAAACCCATAAATAGACTGTTCATCATGAAAAATATGGGCCGAATTATGCTTCGATACTTCAGCGTCTTTAAGGACGAGAGCAAGCTGGACATCAACTATGTGCCGCCCCGCCTCCCCCACAGAGAGCAACAGCTCAACCTCCTAAACCAGTTCTTCCGCTTTGCCATCGAAAGCCCAGGGAAAATGACACAGCGCGTGTTAATCTCCGGAAGGATCGGAACAGGAAAAACTGTTCTCTCCCAGCGCTTCGGGCTGAATATGACCAAGGAAGCGCAAGGTAGGGGAATCAACCTACATTATGTTCACGTGAATTGCCGTGAATGCAAGGGAAGCCTTTTCATGATTCTCCAACGGCCCATTCTGGAGCTTTATCCCCACTTCCCCAAGCGTGGCTATAGGGCGGAGGAGCTCCTGCAGATGCTGATGCAGATCCTTGATGAGCGAAACGCCTACCTCATCTTGGCGATGGATGAGCTGGAGGCCCTCATCCGCAGCGAGGGGTCAGACCCTCTATACAACCTCACCCGCGTCCAAGAGGATCGCATCAAGGCCCCACAGAGGCTCTCCCTCATCTGCGTCCTTCGTGAAACCGAATACCTGGGCATGCTGGATCCCAGCACGAGGAGCACCCTCCAACGCAACATCATTCATCTCGACGAATACTCGAAGACCCAACTTCAAGACATTTTGAATGATCGGGTGTCCCTTGCCTTTAAAGATGGAGCAGTTCCTCCACAGATCGTTGACATCGTTGCTGAGTTGGCGGTCTCAGAGGGGGGTGATGCCCGCTACGCGATCGAGCTCCTTTGGCGGGCTGGTAAGTATGCCGACGCCTCAGAATCGCCGGAGGTTCTGCCTGAGTGCGTTCGAAAAGCTGCGATTAGCGTCTATCCCATCGTGCGGAAGGACACGATTTCCTCCCTTGGGCTTCATGAAAAATTGTTCCTTCTGGGCGTTTCGAGGCGCTTCAAGCAAACTAGGGCCGCATACATGCTCATGGGCGAGGCTGAGGATGCATATGCTGTTGTTTGTGAGGAGTATGGTGAAAAGAGGCGTGGGCACACCCAACTTTGGAAGTATGTGAAGGAGCTTTCTGCGTTGGGCGTCCTTAAGGCGGAGCCCTCTGGTGTCGGGAGGCGTGGTAAAACCACTCTCATCAGCTTGCCCAGGGTTCCCGCCTCCGACTTGGAGCAAGAGTTGAGTAGGGTCCTTTATATGAGGAGGGGATAGAAAAGTGTCTTTTATGCCAATAGAGGATGTTTTCTCCTCCAAGGGGCGGGTGAGGATCCTGAGGATCCTGGCGGAGATTGGCGAGCTGAACATCTCAGAGATTGCTCGGCGTGCTGGGCTCAATTACGCCACAACCAACCGGCACCTTCAAGAGCTCGAGGTCTTCGGGCTGGTTCGTCATAAGAAGTTTGGGAGGATTCGCATCTTCCGCTTCAATCAAGAACACCCCCGAGCAGAAATAGTTAAAAGGTTTATAGACCTTTGGCAAACGAATAAACCAAGTTAGGGTATGAACACAATCTGGTGATATGCCATGTCCATGGTCGATGTGACGGCGAAGCCGGAGGTTTATCGTGAGTCAACGGCGAGGGGGTTGATCAAGCTGAAGCCTGAAACGGTGAAATTGATTAAAGAGGGGAGGGTTGAGAAGGGTGATCCACTTTCGATAGCAAGGATTGCTGGAATATTAGCCGCGAAGAGCACCAGTTCCTTAATCCCATTGTGTCACCCTCTTCCACTAACAAACGTAGAATTGGATATAAAAATCACTGACGAAACTACGGTGGAGGTTGAGACAACAGTTAAGACGAGGGCGCAAACCGGGGTTGAGATGGAAGCCCTCACCGCCACTAGTATAGCATTACTAACCATTTGGGATATGTGCAAGGCTTATGAGAAGGACGAGTTTGGTCAGTATCCGCATGCAGTTATTCAGAACATACGTGTGGTGCGCAAGGTGAAGGAGATGAAACGATGAGCGAGACTGCCCTTAAACATAAGGCCGAGGCGCCAGCGAGCCTAAACTTCGCGATTATCATTTGTAGTTCCTCCCGTTATCGAGAACTTAAGTTAAGAAAGCATGTTGATGATCTGTCCGGCAACCTCATTACTCAGGCTCTGCAAAAGTGTGGGCATGGCGTTGCCCTCCGAGCGATCATTCCTGACGATGAGTCTCGCATTGAGCAGAGCGTGAAAAGGGCATTGAAATCAAGGAAGGTGGACGCCATCATCACTTGCGGCGGGACGGGAATCTCTCCAACAGACGTGACTATCGAGACAATTCAGCCATTATTAGAGAAGGAGCTTCATGGGTTTGGTGAGATTTTTAGGAGGCTCAGCTATGACCAGATCGGCTCAGCAGCCATTCTCACCCGAGCCATAGCGGGAGTGTCCATGGGGAAGGCCATTTTCTGTATTCCAGGCTCCCCTCAAGCGGTTTCTTTAGTGGTTGAAAAGCTTATATTACCCGAGGTGGGTCACATCATCAAGCATGCTCGTGAGAGATAGTGGTCTCCATGATCTATGATGCTTTTGGGCGACCGACCCTTAATCTACGCATCTCACTCACGCAACGATGCAATTATCGATGCCCCTATTGCCATAGAGAGGGTGAGAATTCTCCATTAACGGCAATGTCCTCTGATGAGGTTGTTCGGATAGCTCGGATAGCCCTCTCACTGGGCATTTCTCGGGTGAAGCTGACGGGGGGTGAGCCCCTCCTCCGCCCCGATATCTTAGATATCGTGAAGGGCATTGCTGGGCACCGGGGTTTGCTGGACTTGTCTATGACCACGAATGGAACCCATTTATCCTCCTTGGCTGGGTCGCTTCGTAAAAGTGGCTTGATGAGGGTTAACGTGAACCTTCCTACCTTAAATGCTGGAGTCTATGAGGCGTTAACAGGCGGAAACTTGAAGGATGCGCTGGATGGAATTGAGACGGCTGTGGAAGCGGGTCTCTACCCCGTAAAGCTGAACATGCTCATCTTAGTGGGCGTGAACGAGAAGGAAATTCCTAGGATGTTGAATTTTGCGAGGCGTAGTGAAGTCGTTCTCCAATTGATTGAGTTGGAACCAGCGAATGTGGATGCATCATACTATTCTCGTCATCATTATCGCTTGGATGATGTTGAGGTGATGTTGAGTAAGCAGGCTTTGCAGGTGAAGACCCGTGGGGACATGCAGAATCGCAGGGTTTACTTCTTGCCTGGGGTGAAGGTGGAGGTGATACGCCCCATCGAGAACACGGAGTTTTGCGCTCATTGCACCCGCCTCCGGGTGACGAGTGATGGTAGGTTAAAGCCATGCTTGATGAGGAATGACAATCTGGTGGACATTCTCACCCCCATGCGTGACGGTGCAAGCGATGAAGAGTTGGTCCAGCTCTTTATGGAAGCCGTGAAGAGGCGCGAGCCATACTATAAGATGAAGAGTGAGTGAGCTACCCACTCATAAATGATGTGGGCTTCCTGCTTCAACGATGGATCTTGCAGGAACTTGGATGAGTTCCTGTAGAGGCTCCATCTCAGCAGGCGCACAGGGCTGCCCCATCCCCGACAAGCCCCTCTCCAAGATGTTGAGAGAGGCGCGATAATCTCTGTCTTTTATCTCTTTGGATGTCCCTCTTGGGTTCACCTTCACCACCACACGACCAGCTCTTTCAGCCTTGTAGTGTAGCATCTGAAGGAACTTTCCCCAAGAGGCATCAAGTATCTTTCCAGCTAACCTATGGTTTCTAACCATGCCCTTTATATTCAAGTTCTCAACAGCTATGAGGTCGTAGTTGTTTACATAAAATCTTGAGAGCTTATGGAGGAAATCGTCTCTTTGGTTCAATATTTTCTCGTAGGCTCTTGCCAGCCTTATTCTCTGTTTCTCCCTGCTTTTTAAGCCCCTCTTCTTCCTTGCGAGCTTTTGATGTTCAACCCCTTATTCTTCGTAGGGATTTCTGGTAGAATTTTGGGTTCTCTATCTGCCTCCCATCGCTATCTGTAAGGAAATGTTTCAGACCAACATCATCCCAACGGCTTTTTCAATTACCCCCTTCTGTGGCAAATCTTCCTTCTCAACGGAAAAGCAGGCGAACCATTTACCAGAACCATGCTTTTTAATTATAACTTGTTTCATCTCCCCGTTTATCTCCCTATGGATTCTGATAGGGATATCTCCAACCTTTGATAGGCGGAGCAAATTTAACCTCTTTCCCGTTTTTACGAGTTTGAAGCCGGATTGATTATAGACGAAGGTTTTGAACCAACTCCTCCCTTTGAAACTCAGCCTTCCAACAATCTTCCCGTTCTTCTTCAGCTCCGACAAAGCCTTCAGGTTAGAATAGAGTTGATAGGGGAACCATCTGCAAAACTTTGGAGTAAACATTGTCTAATTCAGGCTTCTCCTTTTTCAGTTTGGGTAATTGTGCCTGTAATTCCGGACTGCTCGGTATTTTTCCTTTTTCGTTCCATTGGGATAGAAAGTGATTGTAGGTTTGCCTGCATAGCTCAAGAGCCTCAAGTAACTTTTCTTCTTGACTTTTATTCGGGTAGAGCCTAAACTTGTAGGTTACTTGCACTTTTCAATCAACCTGTTTATTATTTCATCATAGGATTCTCTCTTCGTAATCCTTAGCTTCTTCAACTTCTCCCTTGTTTCCTTCGTTATCTGAATCGTTGTATACTCCATAAACATCATATAACTATTACATAAGCTATTATATAAATGTTCGCTTTCACCCCACGCTGAAGCATGTGGGATTTCCCGCTCACATTAGTTAAGTCGTTTCTACTGGTGAGAGTGTGCGCGGCATAGACCTCTAGGTTTTAATATACCGCTTAAACAGGCCTTTTTTAAACCGTTTTGAGCCAACGCGCGCGTTTGAAAGCCTATGATGATCCCTCCTTGATTATTAAGCCGAATCTTGGAAGTGTAGGCAATGCCCAGAATACTTCAGGCGGGTGTGTCAATCTGTCAGAAAAGAAACAAACTAAAGTGGATGTTTCTCTAATCCATTTAAAACGGAAGGAGTGAAATCAAAAAGAGTTAGGTTAACACAGGCCATGATTAAACGCGTAGCCTTAAAAATCGGGTTAGGTAAAATCCAACAATGGATTATTTAACATTTGAAAAACTATATTCTGAAATTAAGAAAAACGAATAAGTGAAAACTGTGGAGAGGAGAAGTTTATTTCTCAGAAAGTGTTAGTGAAAATATGGTGAAAAGATAACCGGAGGTGGGAAGTTGCCTTATCGTCATCGTTGGATTCGGGTTGGTCCCCTTGGGGTTAGGCTTCCCGAGTTGTGGTGGGAGGAGCCCCCTCCATACTGGGTGGATGTGGAGAGAACTGCCGACGAAATCATCCTCACCTTGAGGGTGCCGAGGGATTTGAGAAAGGAGGATGTCAAGGTTGAGTATAGCGAGGGAAGACTCAGAATCCGATATCCCAGAAGAAGAGGAGCCTGGGAGGAGATACCAGTAGAGTAGACACGGCGCATGAGACACATACACCCTCGGATGCTATACACATGCTAGCCCTAAGGCCCCTCCAACTACCCCTAATAGGAATCCTATGATGAAGCCCCCGCCAATGGGTAGGCTGAGGATGGAGAACACAATGACGAGTACACCGCCCAAAACGTTCCTTCCTTTATAGAGGCAGTAAGCACCTATCAAAACGGTTAGCCCGCATATGGCCCCGAAAATCGTTAAGAATAGCAGAAACCATGCGGGGATCGTGAAAAGCCTGTCCCAAACCCAATGTGGCTGGCGGACGGTGAAGTAGAATACGGCGAAAGTATAGCCTAAGCTTAACCAAGCGGCGTTGAGGATGATGAAGAAGCTGGAAATTAAGGAGAGAACGAAGCCAGCAACAGGCCTCTTAAGCACCGACACCCAACACAACTCCTCAACATGCAATATTCGATCGTCTTTATATGGTTTAGAGGACAGTGAAGAAAAACTCTTAAAATGTAATCATGCCGCTGGAGGTTCACTGGCGACATATCAGCTTTTTCAGGTCTTCGCATTCTCTGCAGGTGCCTATTTTCCTCCACGAAGCACTCTGACTCCAGCGAGCCTATTTCCCTTTCCAAGCTCGTATTTCCCCCAATCGCCTCTTCATCACACCACTTAGAAAATCGGCAACATCAAATCGCTTAGCCTTCAAACTATACTCGTGGGACTCCTCCAAACCGCGATAATCTATCTTGAGGCTGATTAACTGGTCCCTGAGCCCGTGAAGCAAAGCGTATTCTTCCCTGGGACATTTAAAAACCTAGCCAAGAGTAGACCCTCATCGCCACACAATAATGGTTGCGAAAGGTTTTAAATCTTCACACAATGCGAACCTTAATTTTAAATTATTTGGGAAAGCTGCGAAATCTCCAGTAAGTTCCCAAGCATACGAAGAATAAACCGACTAACATCGAAAGGCTTCAGCTTCACAAAGAGATTGAGACAAGCAAAGCCAGACTTCATCATTCACAACCTCAGAGAATTACTGAAAATAATAAAGGGACATCGCGCACAATAATTTGTTGGCAACTAGGACAAATGAAGAAACAAATTCTAGATTTATAGCGTTAATAAGAGGGGGCATGGGTTGAACATCTTAAAGGTCAGATCTGTTGATGAAAACGATTTATTTGCTCTAGTCGTTCTCGCCGAAGAGTTTATGCCCGGAGAGGCAATCGAGGAGAAACGGATAGATATGCTAAGACAAGCTCTGGAAAAACCTAATTATGAACTGCTAGTGGCCGAATTAAATGGGGAGATCGTTGGGTTCATAGATCAATGGGTTATATGCGATTTCGCCCATGGAGCGAAACTCAGCTACATACAAAACCTCTACGTCGCTTCCCAGCATAGGGGAAAGGGTGTTGGAAGCAGACTCCTTCAGGAGATCATAAAAAACTCGAAGAAGAAGGGAGTTTTAGAGATTCATGCGGTAACCGGATTCAACAATAAACCTGCTGTCCAGCTGTATAAAAAGTATGGCTTAGTGAAAGAATCCCTGCAGCTCGAAATGGAATTTAAATAATTTCCCTTAATTCGCTTTAGATTGTAAGGGATATAAGAGTGAATTACCCATCTGAAAAATCTGATCATGTTAGAAAAATATGACAAATTGTGAATATGTTGTCTCAATTATTGTAAAGCTTTGGTGGAAAGTGAGTATGGATATCGAAGAAATTGCTACAAGAATGAATGAAGATTCTATTGTGATGCGCACGGAATCGTTCAGTGCATACACGGGTAAAGATACAGTACTTATTGAGGACTTTCCAATGAAAGGATGGAATGGAAAATCTTTGGGTGCAAGAGGCGGAACAAATATGTGTACTGCTGGTTGGGTTACCTTAGAAGTCACAGCTGGAGAGCCATCAACTTTTGCTATTGAGGCTTCATACGAGACATTTCTCGCTGTGATTCCGCTTTTCGTAATGATGGGCGCTGTCGCTGCGATTCTCAAGATGCTCAAAAGAATGGAGTGAAAATATGTTCATCACACGTTCACTCCCCTTTTTTTCTCATATTCATGTTTTTTCATTTTCCTTATCATGTTATTCTCCCTGATACCACCCCCAAGGGCTCATAGTGAGGTGATTATTGGTTGCTACTTTTATGTCTGGTATGATGAAGGCTGGGGAAGTAGACATTGGAACGATTCAATTAGTAACATAGTTGTTGATACGCCTTCATATTACAATTATTACAGCTCCCAAAATGTTACACATTTACGTAAACAGATCAAGCTCATGAAGGATGTAGGTGTTGATTTCGTGATTATATCTTGGTGGGGTAATAACGGTTACGAGGACAACGCCACGCTAAGGTTTATAGATGCTAACATTGAGGAGAACTTGCCTCTCAAGTTCTGTATTATAATTGAGCCGTACACGGGTTCAATAAATTACACCTTTGTGTATTATTACATTTACGACCATTACGCTTCACCTTATTCATCAATTTATGTTAAGTGGAGGGGCTACCCCTGATTTTATGGTACAACCCACTGAACCCCCCAAGGATACACGCTTCACCAGTAGAGTAGTTGGACATATGGAATATGTGGATTGGTACTTATGGACTGCTAAGGACTACCCTACTTGGATACATAATAACGATCCGGTCATACAGAATGATGGAATGGTAGCAATACTTCCGAGATATGATGACTACTACTTGTACTTAGCTGGCAGTCGAACCACGTACATGAGATATGATGAAACACTTACTGAAGGCCTGTATGATCATCAATGGAGATATCTCATAAATAACAAAGCAAAGGTGGAGATGATAACAGTGTATTCATGGAACGAGTATCATGAAAGAAGTCAGATTGAGCCGTGTAGCGACTACACAGCCAACGTAAGTGATGTACACCTTTATATGAAAACTAGGAACTACATAACCGAGTTCAGAAAAGCAATAGCAAGTAACCCCGCACCCTTTATGAATGTTATCATAAGCGCGTCAATCTTCCTTCTCATCCTCTCAATTGTTTTGAAATATATTGGAAAGTGATAAGAGTACTGTCGCTATGAAGCAAAACCCAAAGAGGTGAAATCATGAAAAAAACCGTGAAGCTGAAATGGGAATTTGCTGAATACTGTGGCGTACTTTCTGGTGTCTATGGGGAACCAGAACAGAATAACTTTAATGATTTTGTCCAAAACGTGAAAGAAAGACTAGGATTACAAAATTGGAGATACGAAAATATGATGACAGATGCAGGAAAGTGGCTGTTGTCGCTGGTGGAGGAAACTTTCCAGAATATCTCAAAGAGCCTATAAACTTCAGTGTGACACTTATGTTACTGGGGTCGTGAAAACTAAAATAAAGTTGGCCTTTGTGCAAAAACACGCAGAAGAATTTTTGAAAACCGCTGAAAAACTAGAGGTGAATCTTGTGGGGTGCTCTCATTATGTTTCCGAGAGAATAGCGGTCATCAACATGTCAAATTATTTCAAGGAGACATCTGACATCGAAACTTAATTTATTGAAGATAGAAAAATGATTAGGAATTATATTTAGCGCACATTACCATTTGTAACGGAATTTCTATCAGGTGCTTAGTCGTTGCTTTCGGCCTAAATAATACATGATCCCGTGGTAATGGGGTTTGTTGTGGAAGTCGAGCTCTGAGCCCCTTAAGTGGATGATTGTTTGGAAGTCTGAGAAGAGTTGTTTGATTTCTTTATAAGTGAAGTAATGGACATGGGTTCCTATTCGGGAAACGTAAAATGTGTTCTCCTCGATGAGATGTTGCTGAGCCCTTAACTTCTTATAGAGTGGCTCATCCGTTGAAACGACAGATGTGTAAATGAAGCCACCTTCCTTAACTCCCCTTTTCATGTTAGCCGCGATTCCTTCTACCTCGCTCTTCTTGAGGAAGTTGAGGGATGCTCCAGCAGAAAGGATAAGCGAGTACCTTTCTTCGGGTATCTTAAAATTCCTCATATCGCCTACGTATGCCCTTATGCTCACATTCTTTTCCTTAGCCAATTGAAGGCATCTGTTAACAGCTATCTTAGAGATATCGATCCCCTCAACCTCAAAACCCCTCTCCGCAAGAAAGAGGGCGTTCCTACCCTCACCCATCCCCAAGTCTAAGACAACGCCTTTGGGAATCACGTCTAAGAAATGAACCAAGATGAAGTCCGGTTTCAATCCCCACTTGCAAGCAACTTCACCATACAACTTCTCAAAGTAATCCGCCAAATTTTTCACCTTTAAGAAAGCACACTTAAACACGCTAAGTCAATGTTTTCGTCATGATGATCCTGTCTATATATTTTCCGTTTCTGCATATTTCCTTGGGGATTCTTCCAGTCTCTTTGAAGCCCACCTTTTCATAGACATGGATGGCTCTCTCGTTCGTAGCAAACACAGTCAGAGTCAATATTTTTAGCCCCATCGCGCGAGCTTGATCAATTAGGGTCTTCATCATTTCGGTGCCTATCCCTGCATCTCTATAGCCCGATTTTATTATAATACCCAAATCGCCAACATGACTCTCCCAGCGAAATTTCCTTTTCCTCACAGAAGAACTTGCCACAATTTTTCCGTCCACTTCAGCGACCACATAAAGTTCTTCCCATTTTTCTAAACGAGCCAGCGCACCAGCCAACCAATCCACCTCCTCCTCTCTCGTTTTCTTAGCGTCCATATCTATTTCAGCGCCTTCTTCTATAAGTGAATTAATCAATTCCAAAAGGTCATCGAGGTCCTCCCATCTCGGGGTTCTCAAAATCACCTTCCTTCCATCCTTAGCTGAAAACCTATGAAAAACTTGTCCAGTTTTCATTAATGACCCTCGTTGCAAACTAGCTTCTTCATAACAGGAGATAAGCATATCGTGCTCGTTGAAATATTTAAAGGATGTGTGAAGATTACGTTTAGTTATAGCCTAAGGAAATGTGAATGTTGGATAAGATGAGTGAGTTCTTTGGCCTCAGTTTGCTCGGGTTGCTAGAGGCCATCGCTTTGTCCATAGTTTCGCCTGTTCTTCCTCAATACGTCGAGCATTACGGCGCTTCGTATATAGAGATAGGCTACTTCTTTACAGCCTATTCTCTAACATGGTCCTTACTGCAGTTGTATACGGGTTACTTAAGCGATAAGTATGGAAAGAAGAGATTCGTGTTTGCGGGGCTGTTGATCTATGCGACCTTTGCCTTTCTCGTGGGGTTGGCTCAGACCTTTATCCAGCTCGTAACTTTCCGTGTGCTGCAAGGTGTGGGGCTGGGTTTATTTGGTCCAGCGGCCCTCGGCCTTGCAGCCCAATTTGAGGAAAAGGGTAAAAGTCTTGCGTTTTATAGAACAGCAAATAGCCTAGGAATAATAATCGGTCCTATCCTAGGTGGTATTGCGGGGACTCTAAACCTTTCCTATCCATTCTTTCTCTGCGGACTAATTTCATTAGGCGCGATCGGTTCCCTTCAATACTTGAGGGAAGAAAAAACTCAAGGGAGGGCGAGTTTCTTCCGTTCGGCGAGAGCTATGGTTTTAAACAGAATGATTCTTCTGATATGTTTAGCTGCCTTTTTAGCTGAACTTTGTTTCGCTGCACTGGACATCATCATACCCTTAGTTGGCTCATCGCTTGGGTTCTCAAGCTTTTGGATAGGGATCATTCTGGCTTCCTACTTCCTAACATTTACACTTCTTCAGGTTCCCATAGGTTTATTATCTGAAAGAGTTGAGAGGAGAAAGCTGATTGCCTTAGCTGCTATTGGTGGTGCGTTTCCGTTCGTTCTTCTCTATTTTTCTGAGGGCGCCTTAGAGATGATTCTAGCCATGGGGCTTTTAGGCGTAGCATTAGGAGCCGTATTTGTTCAGTCAAGCGCCATGGTCGCAGAACTGTCACCCGAGGGTAAAGAAAGCATGCATATGGCTTTCTTCGATGCAATCATCGACTTCTCATTCCCAGTGGCGCCTATGTTAGTTACCCATCTGGCCACGCTTGGAATTAAGATGCCCTTCCTTCTATTGACGAGTCTAATGACTTTATCAGGCATCATTTTTATAATCATCAAGAAAAACGGGTAAGCGAGCCTCACGCGTGCAATTAGAATGCTGCTATAACGGTTGCTTGGCTTGCTTGATATCCTCAATCATTCTTTCAGTGAATTTCAATCTTGGCATGGCTATTACTTCCTTTACTTCTAATCCCCTATCTAGGCTGATGAATTCCCCTCCATACACATGTGCTGATTTTGCTACTATGGCGCAATCCGCTCCTCCACCAGCCCACCCTGTTCCCGCAATTGAAACCACCTCCTCATCAGTTGGTATAGCTCCAGCATCCGCTGCCAACAATGCGCATTCTAAAGCTGTTTTGAATCCGTATCCTAAGGCGCGGCTTAAGAATGTGTGAATAATTTTTGATGGGGTTTGCGCCCCAAGAAATGCCGTATCAAAGGTACATCCACATATCCAGGGAGTCTCCTCTAATATCTTGACACCCAGCTTCTCAAGATGCTTCCTCAACTCGCCTGTTATTTCAGGCCAAGGCTTCCCATAAGTTCGTCTAACCCCAGCATAGGCTGTAACACACACCACCTTAACATTAAAATCTTTAAGTGCCTCAGCGACTTTCAACGCTGTTTTTCCACTTTCAGAAGCTACAACAACGTATCCTATTTTAAGCTCCCTTACTCGTCCCTTCACAGCCTCTATAACGGAATTGGTGTTTTGCGGACCAGGCTCATCAAAATAGCGCGTCAACTTGTCTTGGAACATATTTTCTACCCTGCGCTCAAGGTTTATTTTAGATTCTTAATCTGTTTCCACGCCATAAATTTATTTATGTAAATAAATCTCTCATTGAAGATCAGCTAAAAAGATTGGGGTTCAATAAATCCTTCAGGGTCATCATTACGACATTAGATGTGGAGAGGCCAAAACCGTATCCTGACGCTTTTCTGGAGGGACGTAGGAGATTGGGTACGCCAATAAAGGATTGCGCTATCGTTGGGGACTCTGTCGTCGATATTAGAGCGGGAAAAGCGGCTGGAGCGAAAACAATAGCAGTTCTAACTGGATTATTTGATGAAAAGTCTCTAAAACAAGAGAAACCAGACATAATCATCAGGAGTATAACGCAACTTTCGTCCTATCTAAACGTAAACGCACAGATTTGATAAGGATGCCTACAAGCGCGCGCCTCACGTTGAGTTTCTGGTAATAGACGAAAATGCTTTATGTTGAATTGGTTAAACATTACGTAAAGAAATTATCTAGGGTTACGACAAGTGCTCTGTGGGAATGAGAATTGGAGATAATTGATTTATTTCTTAGCATCACTCTTCCTCTCCTCATCACGTTAGCCATTCTGCTGATTACCACTTACTTAGGTATCATAAGACCTCTAAGCAAAACTGAGCAAGAAGTCAAGAATATTGGAGCCGAGGTTCACGAGATGCGTGCTACAATGATTTATGGATTAATAGAGATTGCAAGGCGGGTGACCGACCCAGCCTTCGTTAAAGCCTTCAAAGAAGGAAAATCTCCTCTCACGCCAGAGCAAATCAAGAGAAGAGATGAACTTTTAGAGAGAGGGAGAAAAGAAGGCTTAGGGAAAGAAGAGGTTGAAGAGTTAAGGGCGATACTTGAACAGGGAGCAAGGGAATCAGTGGCAGGTAATATCCTTGCGTTCTTAGTCTTCCTTTTTCTGATAGGGCTATTGCTTGCAGCCCTTAGTAGAAAGTAAGCAATATGAGCCTAGGGCTCCTTTTCTACGGGCTTGCGCTTTGTCACTCCATCTTGAATCGCCTTCAACTTTAGCGCGCTATTTACATCCACCACCGATTCAACACCCCTCTGGGAACACCACCAGAATCAACAGAACCGAGATGCGCAAAGCTTATTAGTCTTGGGTATATGGGAATGGAAAATCGGTGATTTGTGTTGGAGATATCGTTTGAGGAGTTTCAGAGGCTGGATATGAGGGTTGGGAAGGTTATGGAGGCTGAGAGAATACCAGGCTCCCGGAGTCTGATTCGTATGGTTGTGGATTTTGGTGTGGAAAGGAGGCAGTCCGTGGCTGGTTTATTGCAGTGGTATGCGCAGGAGGAGCTAATCGGTAAGAAGTTTGCTTTCATTCTGAACCTGCAGAGAAAGAAGTTTATGGGCGTGGAGTCTCAGTGCATGATCTTCGCTGCCGAGGACAGTGAGGGAAATGTGGTTTTGTTAGTGCCAGAGAAGGATGTTGGGGTGGGAAGCCGAATCCGATAGATTTACGTCTTAAACGTTTCTTCATAATTCCTTTAGGGTGGCCGTTCGCACCGTTCGTCTCGTTTTCGTCATAATGACTACTTATTATTGTTTTAAAATATTCTTATCGATTATATAGGAAAATATTTTGTTTCTATCTCTCTCGCTCCCTTGAAGTCGCTGTCCGTGTCAATAGCGTTGCTTTCTCCTTTATGGATAGGGCCATGGCGAAGCAATCAGCTAGGGATAATGAACGCTTATATTTGCTCTTGTAAATGCTGACTTCCCTGGCTAGTGTTGCATCGGCTGGAGCAATGATCACGTTGGAGTTTAAAACTCGAAAATACCATGTCTCAGCAGTTTGAAGACCCACCTTATCCACTGTCTTATAGTATAATTCCGCCAAGTTAACGGCTGAGGTATAGGCTTTGGCCGCGCCATGAGAGATCTCACTTACATAATCGCTTAGACGCT
This sequence comes from Candidatus Bathyarchaeota archaeon BA1, assembly GCA_001399805.1. Next base: position 21,623 of record LIHJ01000055.1, on the reverse strand, counting down.
CATCTCCAAGCAAAAGAAGCGCTAATGTACCCGCCATTTTACCTATCGCCTATGCTTGTTCTCTCCCACGCCATCGTCTCAGTTGTCCTAAAGCAAATTATAGAGCGAGGTTGTTCTGAGTTTAGAACGGTTTGTTCTAAGGCTTAGCATAAAATAGGCTTTTTCCAAGGCTATGGTTGGTGAAAGATAATGAAGGAAACGCGGCTATACGCTACTATTGCTGTATTGGCTGTTGTCTTGGTGAGTATGGGTGGCTATTTGGTGGCTGCCACCCAGCTAGGCAACTTTTTTATTTCTTGATAAATTCGGAAACAACCACTCAACCCTTAAAAATAAGAAAATAATCCCGCTAGATGCTAGGCTAAGAGCCCAAACGCTTTACAGTCGCCTGTGCCCATCTCCCCTCCCCAGCGAGATACTCCACCATAGCCTCATCAAGGCCAAGCCATCTGGCAATTCCGGCTGCCATCTCCACATTGCTTTCGAAAATGATTCTTAGGTAGGGCAGGACCTCCTTCACGGCTCTCACAGACGATATGTGGCACCTCCTCCGTATTCTCCAACCGATCTGTGACCGCATCTCCCTCTCCTGCTTAGTTCTGGACAACATCCGTATTCTCTCAGGGAATCGGAGTGGAACCCATGTAGAAGGTTCCTTCTCCCTAGCCATTGCAACGCCAGCTGTCATAAAATCGACAACATATCGAGTGAGCTTCCAATCCTGCGTCGCCCTAACTCTTCCACGATACAGGTCCGCAACAGCCAGTGCATCCATCGCCCTCGATAAGCCGTGTGGGTCCTGGAACTGAAACGGGACATTCTCGTAGATCCACTCGAAGAGCATGTCAGTTTCCACATCCGCCATATCGATGGCTCGCTTTGCTGCCTCACAACTCCTCGCATAAAAGATGAGCCTCAGCACCTCGAAGATGGCCTCCTTCCTGTCTCGAAAAGCCAGCCAAGACACATCATTGTAGGTTAAGCGACACTTTCCCTGCCCCAACGCCTGCAAGTCATTCACCGCCGATCTGACGTCTCCCTCAGATCGCTGAGCTATGAATTTTAGGGCGTTCTCATCGGCTTCAATCCCCTCTCTTGCGCAGATTCGCTTCAGGTGTTTCGCCACCTCTGAGACGAGGGGCTTCCCGAACTCAATGAGGAGGCAGCAATTGCGAAGCGTAGCGAACCGAGGATCATATGCATTATTTACAATCAAGATGGGGTATATCGCCGTCTTGACACTGCGAGGTTCTAAGCCCTCTAATCCCAGCGATCCCATCTAACTCGTCCAACAAAGTGTTTTCTCCCAAACAATGCGGTGATTGTTACTAATTATTTTCACTGCAATTTTGCCCATGACCGAATATACAATTCCAAATTTAAGATGGCTCTTTCTCTCTACCTTCTGTACTGGAAGTCGTATTATTTATCTTCATTTTGTTTATAGGATAATTTACTTCTAAGGGAAAAAATTTAAGAATGGTCGGCTGTGGTTACGCGACATCTTAAAGGTTTAAGACTTTGGGGTTAACCTGTTACAAATCGATTGATTTATGAGTACCTATGCTAAAGTAATAAGCGGAAAAATTGAAATAGTTGAAATATGTGATCACCTAAAAAGGTGGAAATATATGACTCTTACAATAGGGCAAGTATACGAAATTATATCAGATTGGATTAAAGAAAACTACAGAGAAGTAGCTTTAAAATGGGATGTGGATAGAGAGAAGTTTGAATTTCATCGGGTTCTCAGCATACCAAAAATGTGGAAAGAGGGGGATATGTGGATACTAGACGCAACAATAGAGTTCACGCTGGGTAGAGGAGTAGAGATTGAGGAGATTACTCTTCAAATCGATGTAAACGGGAAAGTTGTAGGATACAATCTACGCGAAAAATGACCTAATCCTAACTTTAGGGTCTCTAGCATCAGTAGCGTTAAAAGAACGCAAGTCGTACACCCTAAATCTTTACCTTTAATAATTCTAGTTTTTCTTAATCCCTGTTCACTGACTTTTTTAAGAAATAAAAATCCAGCCTCTAGCTTTAAGTACTTCCTCGCTTAATGGACGGGGTAATCTTCTTCGGGTAGCGTATGGAGAGTTTTCACAGCCTTGGTTATGACCACACTTACAACAGCAATCAAGATTCCAATCGATGCAACGCTTACAACAATACTCCCATATCATTCCTACGCCTTCTAAAGATATGGGAAAACATGTTCTATATTGGTTAGAGGATCGCCCTGTGAGGCCGTGCCAGTGTCTTTTAGATACGACAAATTCTCTTGTTTCCTTGGGTTTTGACACTTTTTTCACAGTATTTCCTTCCCCCTAAAGTGATATTAACTCGATGCATGGGGATTAAATATTAGACTGATAACATTCTTGCGCTTTTTTCTACGTATTTCTCGTACGAATTAGTTTTTGATGAACATTCTTCGCAGATGCAATACAACGGTAGGTCTCTGCTCTGACAGACGTTGTTATGTTCGCAGCTTGCGCATAGGAACATGCTGCCGCACATGAAACATGTCTGAGTGAATACAATCTCATCGTTAAGGATTTCTGATAGTATTTCCTTCACGCGTTCAAGTTTATTAAAATCTCTGATGAAAAACAAGCCTCCTTTATAGTCAACGCCATTTCTCGTCAATTCAATGAATTTAGTCTTTCCTACATAGGGTAACCTGAATCCCTCTTTTTTTATAACTTTCAATTTCGCTAACTCCCAGTGATTTTAACCTTTTTCCATTAAATAATCTACCATTTCCTTATCTAGAGAGAACCATGCTTCAATTTGGGATGCTCGCTTCGGGACCTTAAATATTACTTTGAGGAAGGGAAGAAACCCCAATTTCGCAACTCTGCGCGAAACATGACATTTCGCCCCAATTTTTGCACACATCCTGTTCAGTAGTATGCGTTCACTTCTTGTTCGTTTTAATACTAATCTTTTAGTAGGTGGGAATACATGGTTGATAGGGCGGAAATCCTCTGGAGCTACAGCCGCTGATCGTACCAATTGTTCTAGGAAGTAGCTTAGGAGACGTTGATTTTGAGTATGCTTGACTCTACCCCGGTAAACGTCAGCCTTCGACAGGGCATCGTAGGCTGTGGCTAATTTTTCAGGATCTGTATATTGGAGTGGTAAGTTGTCATGTATTGAGAGTAAAAGGGTATCATAATCGATAAGTGAGTTGTTTAGAGCCCTTCTTGCCTCCATGAAGCTTTTGGCTGAGAAAATTCCCTTCAATGTATCATGGATATCGAGCCCTCTATTCCTTATAGGTACGTACCGTATATCGTCCTTTCTTAGAATGTTCTTGCCCTCACAAAGGACTTGTAGGTCATTAATGGCGGATCTAACATCACCTTGACTATTTTTTGCAATTATTGTAAGGGCCTCATCTTCAGCGGAAACGCCCTCCGTCTGGCAGATCCGCCTTAAAAGCATCACGGTCAAGGGAATGCGAACCCTGCGGAATCTAATCATATGACATGCCACTCGAATGAGAGAAAGCCTCGGATGGTCGGGATCATTAGCTGTCAAAATAACGGGCACACTGGATTCTCGGATAATTTCAAGGATTGCCCCCACTCCCCCTCTATCTTCCCTGCCGAAGACGCCGTCCACCTCATCAATAAGAAGCAAAGTGCCCCTAGAACCTAGAAAAGATTTATCAAGGGAGTCTAGAGACGAGGCGGGACCTGCAACTTTCATTATGGCCTCCTTCGTTCTAACATCGCTCGCATTCATCTCAATTACATTATAATTGAGATAATGTGCAGCAGCATGTACCAATGCTGTTTTCCCGATTCCAGCGGGTCCATACAGTAGTGCTGCTTTATTACCGTGTCTCCATTTCCTTAACCAGTTAATGAAAGAAGTTTTGGCCTCCTCATTGCCAATAACCTCAGCTACGGTCTTAGGACGATACTTCTCAACCCACATGATTCCAGCCATTTTATGGGTTGCCCCTCGATTTATTAAACCTCGTGAATTGAGCTAGTAGTGCACTTAATTGAATGTCTTCATTCGCGCCCTCAACAAGGCGGAAATCATATTCGCCGATAATGCTCGCCAACTCAGCTTGTTCATCTGGTGATAAGTTCGGAATTTTAAGTATTTCGTGATGTATCTGGCGAACGATATCAGCACCGGACAGGCCATACGTACTCATTAGCTCATACAGCATATCCCTGGCCTCGATGAAGTCACCAGCTAACGCTTTGTTAAGCATCACTTGCACCTCCTTCGGGCTAGCCTGCCCAACAATACGTAATACTGTCTTTTCATCCACTTTCCTTTCCTTAGTGTATGACGCAGAAGTTTGTAAGATATTGATTGCGCGTCTTAAGTCTTCACCAGAAAACTCTAAAATGGCATTTGCAGTTTTCTCGGGTAGTATAAGGCCTTCATTCTTCGCGATATCATTAAGATACTTTACCAAGTCCTCCCTCTTAAGGGCTGAGAAGCGGAAGATCGCGCAACGGCTTTGAATAGGCTCAATTATTTTGCTTGCCCAGTTACAAATAAGAATAAACCGGCATGTCCGCGAGCTTGTTTCCATAATTCGACGAAGCGCTGTCTGGGCTTCAGGCGTCATTTGGTCGCATTCATCCAGTATAACTATGGCATAAGGAATATCACCAAATCCCCCTCTACCATACCGTGAAAAACTCTTAACTCTTTCACGAATCATTTGTATTCCTCTCTCGTCTGAGGCATTGAGCTCCAACGTAAAATCACGCCACCTTTCTCCGAACAATTGGCGAGCAATACATAGCGCAACTGTAGTCTTGCCTGTTCCCGGGGGCCCAGAGAAAAGTAGGTGAGGCATAGTCGCGGGTTTCATCAGAAAAATCTTTAAGCCCTTAATAACCTCCTTCAGATTTGCTACTTCGTCTAGCGTTCTCGGACGATACTTCTCCGTCCACATCACCATGTCTTCTTTATTCATGAAGAGCCCTTCAATAAGGATGTGACTCCCACTTTTCTATTAGTTATAATGAATTTATTAACTATTTTCATTTAATGCAACACACTGTCGTTTTTATTTAATGATAGCCCTTCATATCATATTTTTATAAGTTGTTTTACGTGGAGGGTTAATTGATATAGGCGTCGTTTAGGTTTAGCTATTAATCCTCTCTTTGCACTACTGTTTTAACCATTGATAGGCAACAGTGTAAGTTATCTTAACCTTTTAGAGCCATAATCAACAATAAGTAGCTATATCCCAACAAGGAAAAGCGTAATAACATATTATTTAACAGAGGAAAGCTATTCTAATCACGCTTTGGTCTGGCAAGGAAGTGTTTAAGACAATCTTTCGCCAGCTAATTCAGAAGTGTATTCGGATTCAGATGTCTCCTTAATCATTTTAAGAGCCTCTAAGAAAGCTAGACGCCAGTTGGAAAGTGAAGTAAGCGAAATGAAGGAGATCGTGGCTTTTCTAGGAATTCTCTGGCAGTATTTACGAGGGCGATGATGCCATATTGGCGTAAGAGGCTAAGGGCTTGTGAGAGGGGCGAGAGAATCAAGTGGGATAAGAGATACACTTTACGAAACGAGCCCATCAGCCTGTTATACGTGTTCATCATGGCATTCGGATACGGATGGGGGCTAAACGACATCTACAACAAAATCTTCATAAATTGGCGCGCATGCTAAGCTGTCAGAGTTCAGAAATGAAATATTAACATTGCAGTTTTGTTCTTTTCACTGACCCAATCGCTAGCCTCCGTTATTAGAAACAGGATTATTATGAGTCCTGTTTGCTCTTATGTTAAAACTTTAGGTGAATTGGAATAGCTGGCATAGCCCCTGCAATGATGTAGCCTAGAATAGAGAATAGTATAAAAAATAGGGGAGTTAGTCGAGGATTCTCTCGATGGCGTCTGCCTCCGCCTCTTCCACCAATGGGATTCCGGTGGCCTTCGCGGCTCGTTCTGATAATGCGACGAGGTCGTTTCTATCGATTAGGTCGATCCTCCATTTTCTGGCGCCAGCGAGGAGCTGCATCAAACCAACCTTGACTCTGTCATGCAGATACGTGTAGAGCCCCGCTGCTTCCCATGGGATCTCCTTAAATCTTTGACCAAATCGATCCTTTAGCTCAGGGGTGGAAATGAAGAACTTGTCTGGCGTTGTGCCGTAGCGCTCCGCGAATGTTCGCGGCAGCCTTCCTTCCTTGGCTAGTTCCAAAAAGTAGGAGGACTTCATAACAGCGGTGAGGGGTGCCCTCCCCATCAAAACCCCCTTCACGTATGGGCCATTGCCAAAGTTGCTCATGGCGATGGCCTTGAATATTTGTGTCTCGCTGATGAAGCCACCTGCTATGAGGATGTCCGGCACGTATCTGCCCTTCCTCCTCAAAATATCTGCGCACTTCAACACCTGCGCCTCTAAGTACAAGGTGGGGGTGCTCATCTCATCCATCATGGGAACTGGACTCATTCCTGTCCCACCTCCAGCGCCATCGAATGTTACAGCGTCAATCTTCGCCTCTGAAGCCAGCTTCATTGTATAAGCCACGTCTGATGGCCTGTATGCGCCATTTTTTAGGAAAATGTGCTTGGCTCCTTGGCTTCTTAGCCAATCGATGTCCTCAAGGAAGTCTTTTTCCTTGGGGATGCCGACACGACTGTGGCGTTCAAAGGACTTGAAAACGCCCTCCTTAAAGGCTTCCTGAGCAGTTTTGTCCTCAGGGTCTGGAATGAGGAGGTAACCCCGCTTCTTTAGCATGATGGCTCTATCGAGGTCCCTTATCCTGACTTCTCCTCCGATGGCCTTGGCTCCTTGCCCCCACTTCCTCTCAATGATGTTCACCTCCAGCTTGGAGATGGCGTAGACATCCACGCCCAATCTTTGGTCCTCAACGTTTGTTTGAACAGCTAGATCGCCGTATTTTTCATCCCAGAACTTTCTGAAGAGTTTAACTCGGCGCTCCATCTCCTTAGAATATGTCACTTTTCCACCCTCAAATCTGGATTCTGGGTCCATGCCGCACACGTTCTCACCAATGACGATGATGACGCCTGACAAAGCGGCACCGATTGCCAACCCTTCCCAGTTGACTTGAGCCACCATGGTGGATCCAAATGCGCCTGTCACAATGGGGACCCTCAAAGGAATGCCAGCCACCTCAGTTTCTACATTCACGTTTGGGAACAGGGCTACGTCTGGATCAGACTCGACTCCTTGCGCTTTAAAGAGGGAGGATTGTATGTTGAGGTGGGACCAGTCCAAGCCAAAGTCCTTCAAAGCTCCAGCGGTGCTGTACCCGAATTGTATGGGTTCGGGATAGAGCGCCTCCTTTCCTCTAAAGGTGGATAAGCTGATTTCGCAGAGGAAGGGGCAGTCTCGGATGCATATGGGGCACATGCCACTTGTTGGGCTTACGTCCTTCACCCTCGTCAAGGTTCCTGTGGTTGATTTGGCATTGAGGTAGGAGGAGTTTCTATGAACTCGCTCAGTCATCTCTCATCCAACCTTTACATTTGTAAACATGTGTATGTGGGTTACGACCCTACGCTTTTAAAGGTTATGCCCTCTTTCCTAAGGAACCCTGTTTCCATCATCCCATTCGCTTGTTCATAACCTCCACAGTCTGGCATGAGCTTACCTGATGTGGGAGAGCCTATACAGGTCTTAATCATATTTGCGTATTGTATAAGTTCTCAATCTTTGAAGTTATCCATCAGGATCTTCATAATAGGGCTGAGCCATCATTCTTTAGATGGTCCCTGTGATCGTTATAGACTGATGGTGATGGTAAGAATGAGAAACAACCGATCTCCCTGCCTGATCAGTTTCGTGCGTCTCTAAGCTTTATGGTTAAGATAAACTGGCAATCTTTTATACTTAGTAGTTCTATCTTTATTTTAGGCAACCTTCTGCTAAATGAGGGTCAAAATTGTTGGCAAAACCATCAGCATCGATTAAAGATATCGATTTTATGTTTGTAAACACGCCAGTCAGGGTTATTGTGAGCAGAAACTGCCCGGAGATTGAGCTCGCTGGCTTGAGGGTCGGTCCCTTTGAGGAGGGGAAGGAGTATGAGGTCAAGTTTTGGGTGGCTCGTGAACTGGAGAGGGCGGGCATCGCGAGGTTTCGGGAGGAGGAATTGTTGGATGCGGTGAAGCTGTATAAGTTGCATTGGAAGGAGCGTGTTCAATCAGTGCAACAAATCTCCTCCCTATCCGAAGATTTTTATCCCAGATTAAGGCGATACCTTGCTGGATTGAAAAGGGAAGCCGTGAACAACCCGGAGAAAATGAAGGAGTATGAGAAGGTGACAAGGCTGTCCCACGACATCATCAACTGCCGATTAAGAAAGATCATCTCCTTGGCTTCTGCACCCGCCCAAACAGACCAGATTCTCAAGAACCTAACAAAGGAGGAGCGCATCATCTATGAGCGCTTATACACCACCATTAATGAATGGAGGTCCACAATCGTGAGATGGGGTGAAGAGTCGTGACCGAAGAGGTAACAGTAGCGGATCCGCAAGAGCGATTTCAGGATTTTCTAAAGTCCGATAAGTATCGTCGACGAATCTCTCAAATGTCCCTCGCTGGCAGCACCTCATTAATCGTGGAGTTTGAAGAGTTCCTCGCCACCGACTCCGCCTTGGCGGAAAGCATCATTGAGAAGCCCGACGAATATTTGGAGCACGCAAACCGCGCCGCATATGCCCAATTGCAGATAGAAGACCCTGAATACGCTGAAAGAATCGCAGAGATTGGGGTTAAAGCTCGATTTAGGGGGTTGCCGGAAGCCACACCGCTTCGAGCATTGGGATCGGATCACATCGGAAAACTTGTTATGGTGGATGGGATTATTGTACGCGCTACCCCGTCCAGACCCATGGTGACCCATGGCGCCTTTCGATGCAAACGATGTGGAACCATCAACTATGTTGACCAGACCGGACCCTTCCTAAACGCACCTGTGAAATGTAGTGATCCAGCCTGTGGAAGAGCAGGCCTATTCGACTTTATTCAGGAAGAATCCACGTTCATTGATTCTCAGGAGATTCGCATTCAAGAACGACCCGAGGACCTCCCGCCAGGTCAGCTCCCACGATGGATCAACATCAAGCTCATTGGAAGGGACCTTGTGGATATAGCGAGACCCGGTGATCACGTCTCCATCGTTGGAGTTGTGCGTGCAGAGGCCCCAACCCTCCCGAGGGTGGGAAAGCTTCGGGTGTTCACCTTGAACCTTGATGCCAACTTCATCGATATAACAAGCAAGGAGCCCGAGGCGGTCCTCATCTCACCCGAAGAGGAGAAGCAGATCCTTGAGCTTGCAATGGACCCGTGGGTCCATCGCAAGGTCGTTCGATCCATCGCACCCTCCATCTACGGTTATGAGCACATCAAGGAAGCCATCATGTATCAGCTCTTCGGAGGCGTCCCCAAACACCTCCCCGACATCACCATACGGGGCGACATGAACATCCTCATGATAGGAGACCCTGGAACAGCCAAATGCATAGGGGGAAACTCTTTGATAGTATTGGCTGATGGAACCATAACTGAGATTGAAAAAATGGTGCATTCTACCATGGATCAGGGACAGATTAAGACACTTGATGACGGATATTACGTTGAAACTAATCATAAACTACTTTCTTTAAATACAGACGGTACAGTTACAGAAGGGGTTTCTTCAATTTTCTGGAAGCGTGAAGCTCCGGAAAACCTTTACGAAGTAACAACACGAACGGGACGAACTATCACTGTCACCCCTACGCATCCCTTCTTTACCATTAGAGATGGCGTTATAATGCCTGTAGAGGCTCAAAGCCTCAAGATTCACGATTTCATAGCAACCCCTCGAACATTGAAGGTCAAAGTAAAAACACAGAAACTTCAAATTGATATTAAAAGGGGGAGGACAAGTGCGAAACATGTCCGGATCCCGGATAAGACAACCCCTGAACTGTGCCGAATAATAGGATATTTGCTAGGTGACGGCTACTGTTGCATTACAACAACCTATCAAACGGTTTTCACTAACAAAAACTCGATCTTAAGAACAGACTTCTCAAATTGTGTTAAGAGGGTTTTTGGAATAAGCCCCTATACGCCGCCATCCCATGAGGGAAAAGACTTATGGATTAGTTCGGTAGAAATCGGCAGATTCTTTGAAAAATTGATACCCGGAATATTTCTAGGCGCGGCAAAAAAGGAGATCTCCGAGATCATAACTGGATGTTCCAACCTTGAGATCGCTAATCTCCTCCGGGCACTTTTTGATTCAGACGCTACAGTTAGCATTAAGGGAAGAGAGATCTCTCTGGTGTCCACAAGCAATAAGCTGCTCCGCCAAGTCCAGCTCCTGCTCTTGAGGTTTAGAATACTCTCCCAACTGGGAGAGACCCTGGTTAATGGAAAAAGTTACGCGCGTCTTAGAATATCGGGTGAAAACGTTATTTTATATGCAGAGAGTATCGGGTTTTTGCACCCAAGAAAGGCTCAACGGCTTAAGGAGCATGTAGATTCTGGAAAAAAATTCAACACCAATTTGGACGTTATACCGAACACAGAAAGCCTTATAAAACAAGTACGTTGTGGTCTTCGCCTTCATCAATCAGAGTGTGGGGTGCCCCGGACCACGTTTACAAATTATGAGCGTGGACGTAGAAACCCCTCCTTAAGAGCTCTCCAGAAAATAGTTGCCTCCTTCACAACACGTCTTGAAAAAATAAGAGGTATCAAAGAAAAAATAGAGTCTATTGAAGGTTGGAACCAGATACTCAATGTGCGACGCAAACTGAGGGTTTCACAGCGGGAGTTGGCTTCTTTCATGGGTGTTAATCAGGGGCTCATCAGCCAATACGAACTCGGCAAACTTCGAACCTCCAATGAAAAGTTGCTACGTGGCGCAAAAGAGGCCCTGAAAGAAGTCTGCAACGACATTCTGTCTAATCAGAAGATAACAGAAAAAATAGCCTGCCTCCAAGCGCTTGTAAGAGCCGACATTTTCTGGGATAGGGTTTCCTCGATCAAAGGTTTCAAACCTGAAGAAAAATGGGTCTATGATTTACAAGTGAACGGCACCCACAACTTTATTGCAAACGGGCTCTTCGTACACAACAGCCAATTGCTGCAATACGTTGCCAGAATAGCGCCCCGAGGTCTCTATACGAGTGGTAGAGGAACAACGGCGGCAGGCCTCACAGCAGCCGTGATCAGAGAGCGGGAGGGCGGAATGAGCCTCGAAGCAGGAGCACTGGTGCTCGCTGACAAAGGGATCGCTTGCATCGATGAAATTGACAAGATGCGCCCTGAGGATAGGGTGGCAATACATGAGGCGATGGAACAGCACACGATTTCTGTGGCGAAGGGTGGCATTGTGGCGACCCTTAATGCTCGAACGGCGTTGTTGGCGGCGGCTAACCCAGCCTTGGGTAGGTATGAGCCTTATCGGACGGTTGCGGAGAATATTGCTCTTCCCATCACGATTCTGTCGAGGTTTGACCTCATCTTTGTGTTGAGGGATGTGCCCGAGAAGGAATTGGATGCGAAAATGTCTGAGCATATCCTTGATCTCCATAAAACTGGCATGGTTCCGGTTGAGCCCCCCATACCGCCGGATCTCCTTCGAAAATACGTTAGCTATGCTAAAAACATAAAGCCGGTGCTGACAGAGGAAGCTCTACATCGCCTCAGAGATTTTTACTTAACCATGCGCTCTGCTAGTGAAACCGAGGGGACGCCCATAGCCATCACCGCCAGGCAACTGGAGTCCCTTGTTCGATTGGCTGAGTCTAGGGCGCGTGTTGCCTTCCGAAAGGAGATTCTTGCTGAAGACGCTGAGGCTGCTATTGCCATTATGAAGAGGTCGCTGGAGGAGGTTGGAATCGATGTCTCAACCCACAAACTCGACATCGACATCATCATGACCGGAAAGCCGAAGAGTGTGCGTGACAAGCTACAGGTCATCATAGGCTCAATCGTGGAGATGGAGAGGGAGACGGGCATGGTGGAAAAGTCGGCGCTCCTAGAAAAGCTTGAGGCTGAACATGAGATCAAAGGCCCCGAAGCGGAAAGGCTCATGGGACAACTAATGAAGGAAGGAACCATATACTCACCCAGAGAGGGCTTTCTTAAGAAGACATAGCCTAAAAGGCGCTAACATTGAGAATTGAAGACCTACGGATACCAGAATCCGTAAAGCAGGTCATCATCAAATCAGGAATCAGCGAGCTCTATCCACCACAAGAAGAAGCCATACGGGCTGGAGCCCTCGAAGGAAAAAATCTCATTCTAGCGAGTCCCACAGCCAGCGGCAAGACACTAGTTGCAGAACTCTGCGCCCTTAAACACATACTAGAAAGGGATGGGAAAGTCCTTTACCTAACCCCCTTGCGAGCACTAGCCAGCGAGAAATATCAAGAGTTCAAAAAGTACACCACCATTAGGAAGGGGGATGGAAGACGAATCAGCGTGGGCATTTCTACTGGCGATTATGACAGCAGTGACCCATGGTTAGAAAGACATAATATCATCATTACCACAAATGAAAAAGCCGATAGTTTGTTGAGGCATAGGGCTCGTTGGATGGATGAAATCTCTCTCATAGTTGCTGACGAGGTGCATCTGCTGAATGATGCGGAGCGGGGGCCGACGCTGGAGGTTGTTCTCGCCCGCCTCATGCAGATCAACCCCGATGCTCAACTCTTGGCCTTAAGCGCCACGGTGAAAAACGCTGAGGAGGCGGCTGAGTGGCTGAGGGCGAACTCCATCACAACAGAGTGGAGGCCAGTCGTGCTGAGGGAGGGCGTGCTCTTACATAATGTGGTTCATTTTAAGGATGGGGGTGCCCTAAAAATAAAAAAGCCGACTAGGAACCCAGCCATAAACCTTGCGTTGCATATCATACAATCGGGTGGACAAGCGCTCCTTTTTGCAGGGACAAGGAAGAACGCAGTTAGCTTAGCTAAAAAGGCAGCAGCGAACGTGGCAGCTCTATTATCCAAGCCCATGAAGCGCTCCCTAGAACGAATCGCTGAAGAAACCCTCACCACGGGTGAGCGAACAAGGATAAGCGAGCTCTTAGCTGAACTTATCCAGAATGGAACTGCTTTTCATCATGCTGGTTTGGGCGCTAGCCACAGGCGCTTAATTGAAGACGCCTTTCGAGACGGCAAAATTAAGGTTTTGACAGCGACACCTACCCTAGCCTTTGGGGTAAACCTACCCGCCAGAATGGTGGTCATCCACGATTATAGGCGGTATGAACCTGGATATGGCTATTACCCCATCACCGTGCTAGAATACAAACAAATGGCTGGAAGAGCTGGAAGGCCTCGTTACGACAAAATTGGAGAAGCCTTGCTCATCGCTAAAACTGAGGACGAGAGCGACTATTTGATGGAAAGCTACGTTCTTGCTGAGCCGGAGAGAATCTGGTCTAAGCTGGCGGTGGAGCGCATCCTCAGATCCCACGTTTTAGCCACCATCGCCGCCGACTTCGCCCACACCGAACAAGGAATCTACGACTTCTTCGGAAAAACCTTCTATGCGCATCAATATGACCCGCGTGCCATAAAGGGGGTCATCACCAAAATTCTGAAGTTTCTTTACGATGAGAAGATGATCGAGGTGGGTGGCGAAAACATCTACGCCACTAGGTTTGGGCGCAGAGTCTCTGAACTATACATTGACCCGGTTTCCGGCGTTATGATTCGCGATGCTCTACTGAATCGGGCACCGAGGCTCACCGACATCAGTTTTCTCCATATGATCGCACACACACCCGACATGTTTCCAAAGCTTCGCCCCTACTCAAGAGAGATCGACGAGCTTGCCTTGTTCGTGGATGAGCATCGAGACGAGTTTATGTTCGACGTCCCCGACGAATGGGAGGACAGAATTGCCTACGAAGAGTTTTTGGGAGAAGCCAAGCTCGCTTGGGTGATGGACGCATGGATCGAGGAAATATCCGAAGACGAAACTATAGAGAGATTTCGAGTTCAGCCCGGCGATCTGTATAGGCTCATTGAAGCCGCGCGGTGGCTCCTCTATGCCTCACATGAACTAGCCACCTTATTCGGTCACAAAGATATGCTACCACACCTTGCTGAACTCATGGAACGAACTGAAAAAGGAGTAAAAGCAGAACTACTACCGCTGGTCAGGCTGGAGGGAATCGGCAGAGTCAGAGCACGCGTTCTGTATAATGTTGGCTTAAAAAGCATCGATGATCTAAAAAGGGTGCCTCTAGAAAAATTAACCAGCCTACCCCTGATCGGACCGAAACTCGCCAAGAAAATCAAGGATCAGGTGGGCGGGTTTGTGAGATTGGAGGAGTGGAAAAAGCTGAAGAGGGGTGAGGCTTGGGAGCAACGGGCCCTAACCGAGTACTAGGAGGTTAAGCGAACCTCAATAATGTGTTGGCTGGGGTCTTATGCCAAAGAGCTTCACGAAGTCAGCTTGCTTGATCGATGAAGTGCCTGTTGTATGTCACGATGTAATCGACACCCGCTATAATGGCGGAGACTAGATGTGACAGACCCTTATCAGGAATCTCCCTTATACTCGCTTATCTGTTGTCTCACCTTGTCTCATGGGATCATTTCAAGGTTTGGGAGACCTATCAGGTAATAGACTTCATCTATTACCGTTTCCCAACCGTATTTATGCGAGAAGTATCGAAAATTTAAATATTTTATGGACATGCTATCCGATTGGCAAGAAAACAAGGTAGTTAAAAAAGATGATTAGAAAAACTACTCTAAGTTTGAATAAGGCTACTACTGAAAAGAAAAATAAATTGAACTTCCTTATCAACGAATATATTCATTTTACGCAACATGTCATCAATGCTCTTTGGAATCATAAGTTTTTCTATGGCAAATTTGTCCCTAAAAAGTTGTATGCTCCTATAAAATCTCCTTTAACTGAGAGATATAAGCAATGTGCAGCTAAACAAGCTTTACAATAGTTAAAGCACAAATAAAAAAGAGAGGTGAGAAACCTACCATCCATAACGCAGCTTTAGAGCTTGATGAGCGTTTTGTGAAGATGGAAGAGGGAGAAAATGGTTTTGATTTATGGATAAAGATTTCTGTTCTATGCTCTAAACCAATTTATGTTCCCTCTAAAAAACATCACCACTTCAATAAGTTTTTCAATTCTAACTGGAAGCTAAAGAAATAGTGCAGACTAAGAAGAACAGAAAGAGGTTTATTTTTAGACGTGCTTTTTGAGAAAAAAGCTGAGCCAATAAAAGAAAAAGGAGAAGTTGTAGGTGTTGAGTTAGGTTTTCGTAAGCTTGCAGTTCTTAGCGATGGACAAATAGTGGGAAAAGAATTGAAAGCGGAGATAAAGAGGTTTTACGGAAGGAAGAAAGGACACTTGATTATCAAGGAATTTATAAACAGAGAATCGAAGAAGATAGACTTTTCAAATATAAAGACGTTAGTCGTAGAGAAATTAAGAAACGTAAAGAAGAATAAGAGAGGTTTATTCACGCATCACACTAACCGACTTCTTTCACACCGGGCTTATCGTCATGCTCGTTTCCGATTGGAGATGCTCTGCGAGGAGAACCGTGTTCAAATCGTGGAGATAAATCCGAAAGGGACGAGTAAAGCCTGCAATAGGTGTGGAAGAAGAGGGATCCGAAGGGATGAAAGATTCGTATGTAGAACATGCGGACGGAAGGTTGACGCCGATTACAACGCTGCATGCAACATACGAGACCTTCGGAATCCCCAGGGAGCATATGGTCCCCTATTAGAAGCAGCTTTAAATATCCCTTACGGTTAGGAGGGATATTTGTCCATGAAAGTTGCAACTATTCTCTCAACTCTTCCAGCGTTAAGCCCAGCATACATTTTTTACCTTTTCTACGCAACTTGGCTACGCGGTTAGCGATCGTCAATTTGTGGGGAGTTTGGTCCGCAAATTCGATACCCCCCTATCATTTTTGATACCCCCTCCCCCTAGCATAGAGGAAAAGAGGAGGAGCATCTGATTCAAAGGATACCTTGGAGCGTGATAGCCTCAAAACTTTGGAGGGGTCTCGACCACCATAAAGGCAGCACCACCAAATCAACACCTCTCTAGGCAACAGAACCTCAATTACGGTTCCTTATAATTTATAAGGGATCCATTTTCAAGATCAATAGGTGGTAATACATAATGGGTATTCGACTGATCATTTTGGATGGGGATGGGGTGCTTTGGGATCATCAGGACCTTTCAGCTTTGTCTCTCCCCTTTAGTCTGATCGATCAAGACACGATAGTGGATGCTAATGGAGAAAAGGTCTGCCTAATCAGGGGGATTAGGGAACTGCTTAAGAGTCTCGTTAAGCAGGGGGTCATCGTGACGCTTGCCTCTTGGAATAAGCCAGAACATGTTACATGGGCTCTTCAACTCTTTCGCATCGATAGATACTTTAGGGTTGTTGAGGCTCGGTTCCACCCAGAGAAGCACCTTATGATAAAGAGCATACTGAAGAGGTTAATCGATGAAGGCGTTACGCTGGGGCCAAATGAAATACTCTATGTTGATGACAGAACAGTTCATCTCGTTAATGTCCGTAAGGAGGTCGGCGACGTGCACTTTCTGCAAATGCACGTGGACATTAAGAATCCTCTAGAAATTGTAAAGTACCTTAGGGCTCAAGGGAGACGACGCTAATCGCTTCCATATGAGGATCTATAACCCTTCACATCAATGAGGCAGAAAATAAATCGCATGTTCTGAGGTCCCGTAGGCACCATCACTGGAATACTCATGCAAAGGGCTTGGAAATGAAAGGGAAAGTGACGAGAAGTATACGAGAATGATGAAAATTCAGGTTATTGGTGTTTGAATCTAAATCTGAAAAGCTCGAGATGGGTTTAAAAATTTTCCAAGGTCGCTGTATCATCCTATGAGAGTATATAAGTCATGATGAAGTGGCATCTCATATGAAGTTCGCAAGGCTTATATTACACTGACCTGTTGATTACATCGATGCATATGGTGGAGAAGCTCGAGAGGTTAATGGTCTATATTGAAGATGCTAAGGGTTTCTTGAAGGAGGCTGATGAGGTCTTCTCTAAGGGGGTTAAAGAGAACAATCCGATCCTTATCAGGGATGCGGCGGATAAGGCTTGGAATGCCGTTGTTCAAGCAACTAACGCTTTGATACTTCACTTCCTAGCTAAGGTTCCATCGAGCCATTTTGAAAGGAGGAGGCTCCTATCAGTATTGGAAGATAAGGTTTCTGAGGCGGAGAAGCTGGGGTTTAGAGATAGGTATGGAGCGAGGGAGAGAAACCTTCATGAACTGGTATTTTATGAGGGGATCATAGATTTGGATGAGGTTAGAAGAGAACTAGAAAAGGCTAAAACATATGTTGAAGATGCGGAAAGCGTTACCAAACAAACTCACGTTTCAATATAGTTTTTATGCGTGTGTGCACATACCGCCCTTCCTCCTATATAAGCATCAAATAGATCCCATTTTAAGCCCCTCCCCCCCAGATTGGCGGGGAAAGGAAATGGTTTAGAAGTTATGCCCAATTTCAAGTGTTTGCCATGTCCCCCGTGAGGGGAGAAGTATTTAGTTTAAAAGAGTGCCCTATTCTTCATTATGCTGAGGGAGGTAGACTTTCAACTATCTTTAGTAGCTCTGAAATCATGTTTAAGGCTTCTTCAACTGCCTCTGGGCTGAGGGCCCCATGGTAGAAGCATCCTGCGTGTAATGCCTCACCAGCCATTTCCGCTCTTTTAATAATCCTGTACCCCGTCTTTTCTGCGAGTTGCTTAACAACTATTCCGAACTCTCTATGGTGTGTTAGTTCTTTCCCACTCGCGTGCATGAGGAGCTGGGCTACTGCTCCCCAACCCTTCTCACATGCCTGCCTAAGCTTTTCCTCATCCCCTGTGTTAAGGTAAGCCTGAAACTCCTCCTTAGCATCTGCTAAAAACTTCTTTGCCAAGTCCAGCTTATCTAACCTACATCACCAAAATTAAGGACTAAAAACGGCTTTTTATGCTTATCCAATGAAGGGTCACGCAAAGTTTTGCTCAGTTATAAGTGCTATTTCAAGTGTTTGTCATACATCTGTTTTTATGGGGAGCTTAGTGTCTCCTTCGTCATCTCTATGAGCTTTTCTATTGCTGGCATCCTGATCTTGACCGATTCTACATCCAGCTTTCCTTCATGGAACCCCCATACGTGTAGGTAGTTTGCCTTGTCCCAGCCGTCTAGGACGGTTACACCCAGCCTCTTCGCAAGCTTTTTGACAGCCCTCTCCAGCAGCGTAACGGTCCACCTACCTCTCTCCTCAGCCGCCTTAACCTCTTCAAGGTTGAAGTGCTCCGTGAGGGCTTTGATGCACTCCTCAGTTGACTTGTAAAGTTTCTCAGATGACTGGACGGCATCACCCTTTTCCAAATAGCTAGCAGCTTCACTGAGTAATCGCCTAATGAGCTCTATCCTTTCAGGACTGACCATAATCACATCCGCCTTAGTGAGGCAGGCATCTATCCATCATATAAGTCTTTAGCTATTATGGTTGCGGCTAGGGTTACTATGTATGACCGTGGGGCATGTTTGGGTTGACGTCTATTTAAGGGGATAAAGAGGAAAGGCTGGTGAGTTGGGTGTTCGAGGGACTGGCTTGACGGGGGAAGGCTGGCTAACGGCAAAGTTAAGGAATCTGAGGTGGCGTTTGTTGGGTTGAGGTTCTTTGTGGGGGTGCGTAGCCAAGGCTTATTTTAACTGATGCTGAGGAGCTGGCACTGGGTGCACTTAGGCTAGAAGACTTGGGGTTGGAGGTAGACACAGTTTCTGGATGGGTTAGACCATCCAGAGGCTGGAGAACGGGGGCTTATATAGCAAAAGTTTTATTTGGAGAATATATCTATGTATATTATCTGGTGTTTAAAGTATGGAAGAGAAGAAGGTTTTCGTGAGGAAGGCTACTGGGCTTGTCAGGGAAATCGGCATGTTGACTGGTGTCATCATCGTGATGGCTCATGTGGTTGGCCTGGGTTGGCAGAAGAGGGTCTTCCAAACCATTGGTTGGCTGCCAATTAAGGAGACTCTTTATTGGGGTGGATTACCGCCACTATTTTGGGCCTTTGTTGCATGCGGGATCGTGGTTCTCTTAAACATTTTCTGCTGGTCAGCTATGGGCGCTTCGATGCCTCGAGCTGGTGGAGGATATGTCTATGTTTCAAGGATTGTTAATCCCACATTGGGGTTCGTAACTGGCTGGTCCATGTTCATGGCAGATGTTATAGCGTATGGCTTAATCGCTGCTGCATGTGTTGAGGCTCTATACCTATTTGGCATGGTGGCTGGGATCGCGGTGCCCCTAACCTCTTTTCTGATCTTCGGGACGGGGCTACTTGTCATATTGATCTTCTCGGCCGTGGCTGTCTTTGGAACGAAGCCTCTAGTAGCATTTATGCACATAATCTTCTGGATACCCGTTGTGGTAACCATCCTTATGATCGCTGTTCTTCTTGGCGTGACGCCGGAAGCTATGGAGGCTGGTATACGTGCTATTACAGGACATGGTGCCATAGAGTATACGAGGGCTGCGTTAGCGCAGGGCATGAGGGAGGTGGCTGCTCCCTATGGGATGATGGAAGCCATTGGGGTTGGCTCAATCGGTGCCTATTGGGCTTATATAGGCTATACAGCAACAACATACGTAGCCGGGGAAGTTAAGGAGGCTTATAAGAGCCTGCCAAAAATCTTATTCACAGCTGGCCTTTTGATCATATTCCTCTATCTGTTGGTGCCTACACTCGGTGCTAGGGCATGCATGATGGCTGGGAGGGAGGCCGAGTATTCGTTCCTCAGCTCCTGGGGCTTCTTATCATATGGAAAAGGTAGCCTCGCGGCAGCTGGGCTTCCTGGAATCAAGGGATGGATACCGATTGCGGGTGCTCTCGCATCCGAGGGCATGGGGCTATGGTGGATGAAGTATCTACTGGTCTTCTTTGGTGTGCTTTGGCCCGCTAACGACATCCCACCGTTCATCTTCGTCTGCTCACGCATCATATTCGCCATGTCCTTCGATAGGGTCCTACCTGAGACCTTGGCAGCGGTCTCCGCGAGGTTCTACTCGCCAATAAATGCCATAGTTTTTGTGGGCCTCTTCTCCATACTGGGAGTCCTCGCTGAATCAGATATATTTGCACCGCCGCCATGGGGCATCGGTGTGCCTTGGCTCTTCACATGGGTCAACTCAGGCAGCGGCATATGCGCAACAGATCTATGGGACGTCATTTGCTTCTTCTTCGCCTCGATTGCAGCAATTCTCTTCGTCTTTAGGAGAAGAGACATCTACGAAAAGTCTCCATTCAAGATTCCAATAGCCGGGGTACCTCTAATTACCATCATGGGTGTGCTGGCATTATTTGGCAATCTATGGCTAATGCATGTCATAATATTCAGCCCATACAGTGCAATGAATCCAGCGTACCCCGAGGGAGTGATATCGATCGCCGTCACGGTTGGCTTCATAATCCTAGGCCTCATCATCTACTGGGCATACAGAGCCAGAGGCAGGGCAATAGGCGTCGACTACTCAACGGTCTACGCAGAAATCCCACCCGAATAGACCTTCCATTCCCCATTTTTATTTCTTAAACCGAAAATTAGCCCCTCTAAGCACTAAATTAATATATATGCGTCTAACACCATAACTTTGGATGTGAACTCCTCATGGCTGAGGAAGAGCTTCTTCTCATTGAAAAGGCGCTTACAGTGGGAGGAGGAAAGTGGATCGCCGACTTCACCGAGTCCTTCAGAAACTTTAAGGTAAAAAACCAGGTGTTTGACCTATTCGTAAAGGGGCATACAAGGGCTAAGGGCTTCTTCCTATCCAGGATAGCTTCATATTTTGTTTGTCCCGACTATCGAGTTGGATGTTTCATTTTTAGATCTAAAAAAGAGGGCTACGTAAATAGGACTCTCCTCTCAGAGATGCTTGACGCCATAAGAGGTTATATGCGGAAGAATGAGTTGAAGTGGACTTGGTTGATGCTTCTTCAACGTGGATGGCCTAACCCCTTTAAAAGGTTCGTAGAGGATATGACAAGCCACGATGTCGGGATAATCCTCTACGATACAAATTCAGGAGAGCTAAGTTACAACTCGCCCCTAGGTAAGCAAATGGCTAAGCGTGCATTCCCAAAGGCATTGCTAAAGCGGGGGCGGTCAAAATAAACAGATTTTCCTCCATACAACGTGGAAAGCTATTTCAATCTTGCTGCATTGCCTTTACAGTTTTGGCTCTCGCTTTCCTTTTTATGCCCCTCCCCATAGAACCTTTAAAGGTCATGATCTATCAGAGGGGCGTACTAATGCTCATCATAGCACTAATGATAGCTCTATCCATCCCTCTAGGCTGGCTCATATACACGCATTTCTATCACTGCACCTTCTCATACGATGAGGAGTCCTTCGCCCTCCAAAAGGGGAAAAAGGAGGTTTTGGAGGGGCTGTGGAGAGACTTCACCCAGGTTTCCCTTGTTCACTCAGAATACGAGTCCAGCATCCGCTTATACAAGGACGAGAACCAATACGTAGACTTACCTGTATCTAAGGTTAAGTTGAACCCCTTTGACTTTCGCTTAAAGGTCA
>LIHJ01000089.1:1640-156417 GCA_001399805.1 Candidatus Bathyarchaeota archaeon BA1 | reverse complement strand
GCATATGGCAAAGGGATTTCCTTAAGATAAAAGAAGTTCCTCCGTTCAGATTTAATAAATACAATAAAGATATCTTTGAAAGAAAATGCCTAAAATTGCAACAATGTAATAGAGCATTAAAATTTTAATGGTGATCAATATGGGAGTGGATCTGGACATAATTATTCCTAAAAAAACGATAACATTAGACGAGCTTTCAGGAAAATCGCTGGCCATAGACGCATATAACACACTTTACCAGTTTCTTGCCATCATTAGACAGCCGGACGGGACCCCTTTAAAGGATCGGCAAGGAAGAATCACGAGTCATCTTAGCGGAATATTATATCGAACTTCTAACCTCTATGAAAAGGGCGCAAAGGTAGTCTATGTTTTTGACGGAGAGCCTCCAGAATTAAAAGAGGCAGAAATCAAACGCAGGATGCGGATTAAAGAGGAAGCCACTATAAAATATGAGGAAGCTTTAAAAAGAAAAGAAATCGAGAAAGCAAGAATGTATGCCCAAATGACTTCCCGTCTAAAGGACGAGATGGTCAATGATGCAAAACGCCTACTAACGCTCATGGGGGTTCCGTGGGTTCAGGCGCCTTCGGAAGGTGAGGCTCAAGCGTCCTATATGGCGGCAAAAGGGGATGTCTGGGCAGTTGTATCACAAGATCATGACAGCCTCTTATTTGGTGCGCCTCAGCTTGTTCGAAATGTGACCATCAGCGGGCGGAGGAAGCTTCCAAGAAAGAAGGTGTACATTGAGGTGGTACCTGAGATAGTGGAGCTGGATCGGGCTCTTAACGAATTGGGTATCACTCATGAGCAGTTGATCGACATCGGAATTTTGGTGGGGACCGACTTTAACCCCGAGGGCGTAAAGGGCATTGGGCCAAAAACCGCCCTCAAACTCGTTAAGGAGCATGGGAGCCTCGAAAAACTGCTCCCTACCCTAAAAGAGGCAGAGTTTCCAGTCGAGCCTCAGCGAATACGGGAAATCTTCCTCCACCCCAAAGTGACGGACAATTACAGAATAGCGTGGAGGGAACCCAACGCGGAAGGCATTGTGGGCTTCCTTTGTCGTGAACGAGACTTCTCTGAAGAGCGGGTGCAAAAGGCCCTAGAAAAAATGACCGAGGGCGTAAGAAAGGTCAAGGGAAAACTAACTCTCGAAGCATGGTTTGGCCATTCAGCTTCTTAGTTCTATCTCAGCTATTTCAGCACCTTTATCCCCAAGGAAATGACAGATTTTGCGTCCTTAAGTTCGGCCGTAGACACGTAGCGAGTCGAAACGGGTCACAGTTTATATCCATACCTCCCAACCAGGGGCACAAACGCAACCCCGCCCAGATTCTCTTCAAAAATTTTTCCGTTCCTTTTCCTAATGCGTATAAGCGTTTGGTAGAGGTAGATTCCTCCAACCGGGACAACCAGAACGCCCCCGGTCTTTAACTGTTCTATCAATGGCTTGGGGACGTCAGGGGCTGCTGCCGTGACCAAGATGCGGTCGTATGGAGCCTTTTCCGGGTGTCCTTCAGAGCCATCCCCATAAATTACGGTGACGCGGTCCCCATATCCCGCCCTCTCAATGTTTTTTCTTGCAAACCCCGCCAATTCAGGAACTATTTCCACGGTGTAAACGTGTCCCCACTCTTCCTTCGGCGTGTCAGTTGGAGCCACAACCTCAGCTATGGTGGAGGCGTGCCACCCAGAGCCCGCGCCGATTTCTAGGACCCTCTGCCCCGCTTCCAACTCCAAGGCTTCATTCATGATCGAAACCATGTTTCGCCCGGCTGATCGATTAAGACCAGTCGAGAGGCGCTGAGATGGTCTGCCCAAACCCTATTGGAAGCGGTGTGTCCACAGCCGCGTAGGACACCACCTTATCAGGGAGAAAGGGTCCCCTAGAAACCCGGCGCATCGCCCGAATAACATGAGGCGAACGAAGGATTCCCCCTCTAATCAAGTTCTGAATTAATTCCTCCCATGCGCGTTTCAAGTCAACCTCACTTCCATCCTTAAGAATAACGAAAACGTATGCCTTAAGATTTTAGATCAAACGCGCTCCTAACACGGTAACGTATCCACTGTTCCATTATGCATGTATGACGTTAGAACCAAGTAGAAGGATTTATGCATTGCAATTTAATAACCCTCTAGAAAATGAAATGTTATGGTGCACGATCAAGCTCAGCAAGAAAGATAGAATGAATTGTTGGCCTCACGGAAACGTTGGCTTATTAAGTTCATTTTCTGCTAAAGGATCATACTATTTGACAGTCACGCTTTTGGCTAGGTGCCTGGGCATGTCTGGGTCGCATCCTCTTTCAATCGCCATGTAGTAAGCGAGGAGTTGCAGTGGGATAACATATAGGATTGGCGAGAGGACCTCAGGCACACCCTTCGCCATTTCAATGTAGTCGTCGGCTAGGGCCTTTATCTCTTCGTCTCCCTCCTCGATTATTGTAATGATGGATGCTCCTCGGGCCTTCATTTCCATTATGTTCCCTATGATGATTTTGTGGGTCTCATCTCTAGTGCAGATGAAGATTACGGGAAAGCCCGGCTCAATTAGGCTGATGGGGCCGTGCTTACTTTCCCCAGCTGGGAAGGCTATCGAGGGGATGTAGGCTATCTCCAGGAGCTTCAGCCTGCCCTCAAGAGCTGTGGCAGAGCTTATACCCCGTCCCAAAAAGACAAAGCATTGCCTGTCTCGATACTTTTTAGCGATTTGTTTAATCTTCTCCTCCTGAGTTTGAATGATGGTTTCAGCGATGTCCGGAATCTGCTCCAGTTTTTCTTCAAGATACTCAATCTCCTCATGAGAGACTTTTCCCCTTTTCTTGGCAAGCCTCAATGCAAGCTGAGAAAGCACAGAAAGCTGGGAAGTAAAGGTTTTTGTCGCCGCAACCCCTATCTCCGGACCCGATTGTTGACAAACATAAACGCGGGAAACCCGAGTTAAGGTGGATCCGATAACGTTGGTTAACCCCAGGATGGTGGCGGCTCGAAGTCTTGCGTGTTCCACGGCGGCTAATGTGTCTGCGGTTTCCCCGGATTGGCTAACGGCGAGGATGGTGCTATCAATGTTTACTGCTTTGCCATGTTGCTCAATGAATTCTGATGCTATAACTGGGTGGGTGGCTAAAAAAGCCAGCTTGGAGAACATGTAGGAGGCAGCGAGGCAGGCGTGGTAGGAGGTTCCACAAGCCACCAAGAAGACCTCTCCAGCGCGATCAAGGAAGGTGGTCATTAGCTCCAGATACTGCTCCTGCAACCGAAGCGCGTTTTTAAGACAAAGGTGTTGCTCATGAATCTCCTTCAGCATAAAGTGGGGATAACCCTGCTTTTCAGTCATCTCAGGGCTCCAGTCGATGATCCTGGGTTCCCTCAATATCAAGCTCCAGTCAGCAATTCTTCGAATCTCGTATCCCTCATCGCTGAGAACAACAAATTCCCCATTTTCAATAATGACGGCTTTATTTGTTAATGGAAGAAAAGCAGGGATGTCGGATGCGCAATAAGCGGCGTTTTCAGCAATCCCAACCACGAGAGGGCTTTCTCTCCGAGAACAAAAGATCTTATCAGGCTCCTTAATGGAAATAATGGCGATGGCATAGGAACCCTCCAATCGATTTATGGCCTCGCGTAATGCCTCAATAAAGGTTAAGCCCCCCTTTAACCTCTCCTCTATAAGATGAGGAATAACCTCTGTATCGGTTTTAGAATGAAAAACGTGCCCAAGCCCCTCAAGCTCCGCCCTAAGCTCCGCAAAGTTTTCAATGATACCATTATGAACAACAGCGATTTGCCCACTACAATCCACATGGGGATGGGCATTCACTTGGGAGGGGGCCCCATGCGTTGCCCATCTGCTGTTATGTTGTACTATTCCATTTCCGATAAAATTGTGATCCCCCTCCACTTCTATATCATATAATAGGTCGCCTTCTGCTCTGACCTTCTTTATCTTAGGTCTAACCCATACTAAATCCGATTCTAGATGCGTTCTTATTAGGTGTAATGTTCTTTCAAGTTTTTCCAGCGTTTCCCTTCGCTTATTTTCAATCAGCTTCGCTATTTTCCTTTGTAAGCTGGAATCGTTAAGTTTTCCGTGCTCCAGTAAGTATATGGTATTGGGATGAACACCCATTTTCTCAGCCACTTTCCTCATTGATAAACCTAGAACTTCCCTCATCTCCCGTAGCTCGGATGAAGATTTCTTTTCTAATTCCCTCTTTTTCATTTCTAGTTTAGGCAGAATCTCCCTATGTAAACGGTAATCTGTAAGATATGAGCGGTTTACGCCATGAAGGCGAACGTTGCACCCACGTAAATGGTTCCAGTATAAGCAATCACACCGTATGGGGAGGGAGAAGTGCTTGTAGGTTAATCCATCCATTCCCTTTATCAGCTGATCTAGTCGCCTCTGCTTTTCTTTTGAGGAAAAGCCTATTTCCCTGCTAAATTTATCGATGGATTTTGCATCATTAATGTAAAGCCCGTGGGCTCTTCGCCAACCCCTTCTACTTGCACTCTGAGAATAGGTACTGAGCACTCCGAATCGAAGTAGGAGAAGTTGAATTTTCTGGACAACCTGCCTACTGGTCATTCTGAGCGAGATCTGTCTTGAAGATATATCAATGGATCCCTCTGCATCGAATACGCCTCTTAAAAAACTGGCTAGTTGATCATCTGGTAATCTTCCAATAAATGGGGGGATATCTTTTTTATGGGGAGCAAAGGCGCTCTCAAAATTTTCTTGGAACCACGTCACGAGGAAACTGCTGTGTATTCTTAATACAAAAAAATTCCCTTCCCTTTTCAGACTTCCAGATACATTGAAGAGTTTCTCGAAGAGGCCACGATATTTCTCGATCACTTCTTTCTTTTCCTCTTTATACTTAAGGAAACGTTTTGAGGTGTATCCATTTCCTAGATGGTATCCGACAATTTGTAAAAGCTCAGGGCAAGGACGAGCAGGTGGTATTAGAAAATGAGTTACCTCACTTGATGGTTTTAGGGGGAAACCTTCGAAACCAATATTATAGCCTACCTCCTCTCTTAATCCTCTTCTCACTTCAGGTGTCAGCTTATAATGTCTTTCAAAATAGGTTTCGGTTAAGAGAGGCGGGTCATTATCTTTTATCAGATTTCTTCTAATAATTGGTATTAGTTCTTCACCTGTAAGTTCCTTAACTTTTTTCGCCTTTATTTTCCCCTCTTTTGTTGCAACGAAAACCCGATGATCACCCGTACACTTAAAGGAGAAATAAGAGGTTTTCACTTCATACAAATGAGGTGGGGATTTATGGGTAGCGATTTTGATCTTACTGGTGTATTTACAGACTAGGTTATCTAAACCTATGCACATTATGGCGTCTTTATCTGTCAATTCACTTATCTTACGAATTTCGCCGTCAGACAATAGCACATATGTATCAGGAGTAAGGCAATGTCCTATGCCAATCCGCCCTGGAAGGTCATCAAGGTTATAGCGCGCGTGAACTTCGTCAATCTTCCCAGCGTCCTTTTTTATGAACAGCCTTCCGTTGTGGATAGTGGCTTCTCCACAGGAGTCGTAACCCCTATACTCAAGCCTTTTTAAGGCGGCGTGAATGATTGGCGCTGCATTACCGTTTTTGAGGATGCAGCCAAATATCCCACACATCAGCTACTCCTCACTATTCTCTTTTTCAGATCAACCCCTGCCCTCACCACGGTTAAGCCGTTTCATCCTAAAGGCAACGGATAATTTGTAGAATAAACCCATAAGCTTTTTTAATAAAGTGGTTTTAGAGTTGAAAGGGAAGTTGTAGGGGTTTTCATGGCTTTAGAAGCCTCACGCTGAAACCATTAAAAAAATATTTATAAAACAAGGAAGCATCCTTAGTTAAGAGCGAAACCCATTCCAAGACAAAAGTCGGAGCCTCCTTATGGTGTTTCAAATGAAGAAAAGGCTGTTGCTCAGTGTGGAAAGAGAACATGAGGTTAAGGACCTAGCCATTTTTGACCACCCTGAGGGACTTAAAGCCGCCTTAAGTGAGATGGGTTGGAAGATCCTGGAGCTCCTTAGCGAGGAGGAGATGTATCCGATAGAGATCGCTAGGAGGTTAGGAGTGCATGAGCAAAAGGTCTACTATCACATTAGGAAGCTAGCGAGGGCTGGCTTGATAAAAGTGGTTAGGGAGGAGGAGAAGAAGGGAGCCATCGCGAAGTATTATAAGGTTTCTTTCCCCGCCTTTGGTGTGGAGCTCCCCCTCGGCTACCGAAAGATCAGAACGATTCCGATTCCCAGCATCGACGAGAGGATGGAGCAGTTCCTCAGACCCCTCCTGAAGGAGGATGGCAGTTTCGATGGCAAGATTGTGGTGGGCAGTCCGGATCCCCACGGTCCCTTCAAGGCTAGGGCAAGGGATGGACACTACGCCTCCTATTTGACCCTCTTCCTTGGTCGATTCGTGGAGTTGCCTGAGGATTTCATTATAAAACTGGATGTAGATGTAAAGGCTGAGAAGGAGGAGGGAAACAACCTAATCCTGGTGGGTGGCCCGGGGACCAACCTCATCACGGAGGAGATCAATCGGTTTTTGCCCATACGATTCAACATGATGCCAACAGAGCAAGGATTCCTCTTCGGAGGACTGGTCTCTGAGAAAACAGGCAATGTCTACACAAGCGACACAGTGGGGGTGATAGCAAAAATAACCAGTCCTTGGAACAAGGACAAAAGCGTCATTGTTCTTGCTGGTAACAAGGCGGTCGGAACCAAGGCCTGCGTCTTAGCCCTCACAAAGTTCTGGAAAGACACTCTAAAGAACTTTAGCGACAAGGAAGAATTTGCGACGGTAATCCAAGGATTCGACCTAGATGGAGACGGGAAGGTGGACTCCATAGAAGTCCTCGAATAGCCACGAGTTCTTTTGTCGAATTGTTAAGCCTAGGGATAATATGAAAACAAGTGAAGTCATTGACGCGCGCGGGCATGAGAACATCCAATCAATCCATAAAACGACGTTTGAGATCACAAGAGAGACGACCCTCACCAAGCGAGGTGATTGTGTCATTGCTGTAGGCGCAACGAAGGGTGCAGCAGATTTATCCCCAAAGTTTAAGGACGCAGCAAGACGAGAAGGTGCACAAATAACGATAATGATTGAGGCCGAGGGTGTGAGGGAGATCGTGAAGGCCTGGGGGAGCCCTCGGTTGCTATTTACTCACCCCACGGATTTAGTGGTGAGAAGGAGCGATCACGTTTGTGGTCGAACCATAGCCATAAGGGCAGATAAGTCCGCCAACGACCTTTCTAGAAGGCTGGTGGAAACGTTGCGGGATCCGCATCAGAAGGTGAGGATAGTGTTAATAGTAGAGGAGCTACCGAAGCTCGGCGTCCACAGCCACCTGCCAAGTCAGGGGCGCGGTCGCCCGAACAATTCTCGTTAACGGGATCCTCTGAACGTTGCGGTTGGTTTGCTTCACAGCTTCAATCAACCGAATCTCTGCTGCTTCTAAGGGGTTTGGCTCACTCGTGAACTCATAATAGTGCATGATGCCGCCCTCGGGTTTGATCGCCTCACATGCCACGTCAACATACTCTATTGCCCTCTCAGGCAAGTTCATGATGACTCGATCCGCTACCCCCATCAGTCTTTCTTTAATAATCTCCCTTGCATCGCCGAGGATCGGCACAACCCTATCTTCAACATAATTTACGGTGATGTTTTTCTTAAGATAGTTTATGGCGTCTGGGTTGATGTCAACGGCGAATACCTGCACGTTCTCGTGCTCCTTTGCTATCAAGACAGAGAAGGGCCCAACCCCCGCAAACATGTCAACCACGGTTTCGCCATTCCTAACCTGTAACGCAATCCTACTGTGCTCGTGGGAGAGCCTGGGTGAAAAGTAGACCTTCGCCAAGTCCACGTGATACGAGCAACCATGCTCCTTGTGGAGGGTTTCTGTTTTCCCCACGCCAGCTATCACCTCAAACTCCCTCACACGATAAAGTCCCTCCACAGCGCCAGACTTTCCCAAAACAGTGTGAGTCCTTTTGTGCACGTTCAATATTGCTTCCCCGACAGCCTTTTTATAGCCCTCAAGTTCTGGGGGTATCTCAATAATGGCAACGTCTCCTACAAAATCAATTGCGTGTGGAAGGCTGGCCAAAAGGTGAGGGGGCAATATATCCTCCAATGCATCAACCAGTGTGAGGGGCCGCTTGGCACGTTCAGAAAATTGATATTTGGAGATTTCAAATTGGAAAAGGCTCCTCTTAAATTCCTCAAGGTCTTTGAGATGCGGGTCATTAATCAATGGTATATACAGATAATCTCCCGCTCGCTGGACCTTTAGCTCTCGGTTAAAAAGATTGAGCCTCCTAACGAGGGTTATAGCTTTCTCGCCCAAGAGCCTATGAACCCTTAAACAAGGTTTCTCAGACACGGCTGACCCCGCTAACGAGAACAGATTTTTCCTCGGTACAACCTCGATAACACGGTGGGTTTTGGCATCAAATAAGGGTATCCCCATGGCAGCGTGGCATACGTTCAGAGATGTTGTGAGAAAACGTGGGACCCCATAGGAGGCATGATGGAGTTCACCGCCTAACAACGTGAAGAATGATTTAACCCCTATTGTGAAAAGATTTTATGCTCTTCTATGGATTGAAATATAAAATAGGGGTTTGTTCTCCATTCTTATAGGATGAGTTGTGGGACGAATGTTCCTTATCGAAGTGGTTGCGGTAATAACATTGGCCTCTGCTGTTGGTATCATCTCTGCTATGATAGGTGTTGGCGGCGGTTTTCTTGTGGTGCCCGCCCTGGTCCTACTATTCTTCATACCCTCCCACAAGGCTGTGGGAACAAGCCTAACCATGATCATCTTCACGGCTCTTTCTTCAACCTTGGCCTATAGCCGTCAAAGGCGCATTGATTATAGCCTGGGCCTAATCTTAACGATGGGAACCGTGCCCGGCGCCATAATGGGAGCCTATGTCACAAGGTTTGTCACGGCGAGAGGGCTATCCTTTCTCTTTGGGTTATTCCTGGTTGCTGTTGCCCTCCGCATGATGCTGGCCCCGGAGAGGGGAGCTCAAAAGGCCTCGGAATCCAAGCAAAGAGGCTGGCACCGTCGATTAACGGATTCAAAAGATGTTGTTTTCGAATATAATGCTAACATGAAGCCAGGGCTTGCCCTCAGTTTTTTGGGCGGTTTCACCTCAGGCTTCTTCGGGGTGGGCGGAGGGGCGGTGATGGTTCCCGTTATGAACCTAGGGATGGGTGTTCCCATTCACATCGCTGTCGCAACCTCCATGTTCATGATGATGTTCACCTCGCTCTCGGGCGTGGCCACCCACCTAATGTTGGGGAACGTTCTCCCCGATTATGCCCTCTATCTGTCCATAGGCGTAATAGGAGGCGCCCAGGTGGGCGCTCTCATAGCAAGAAGACTGAAGGCTAGGTATCTCGAAAGGATTTTTGGAGTGTTTCTTGTCGTCGTAGGACTAAGAATGGTCCTCGAATACCTTTCATAAACCTATAAGACTTCGGAACCTGCCTCTTTAGGGTTAAAAACCCACCCCTGCACCGAAAAAGTTTTGTGAAATAAAAGATGCTGGATGTCCAAAAATGTAAGCAGAACCGGCAGGGTCCCCTGCTAAGGCAGTGGGTGGATTTTGGATAGAGACGAGATCATACAGAAGGAGTGTAACATGCTGCTGAGTCTTAGACGGACTTCGTGGGGGGAGGCAAAGACTACTATCGGAGAGGCTCAACAACCCGCTGCCCCTGATAAGAAAGTGCTTAAAATACCGCAATCTATTGTAATTGAAGCCATTAAAACACTCCACTTGTAATCTCATGTGATGCAGCCCTTCTTGGGTCGAATCTCACGTCATGATTAGCTGAAGATCACGAGGTAAGCTGAATTCTGTGGGATTTATGACGGTTCTCGTTAAACCTTTAACCGTAGAAAACTTAAAGGTAGGTAAGCACATTACGGCTCTATCTGATGGAGACTTGTCTCAGTCAATAACGTTAAAGGATGTTTATGAGGCTCGAAGAAACGTAAGCAAGTATCTTCCTCGTACGCCGCTCGTGAGGTCTACAGCTCTTTCTAGGCGGCTGGGCTTTGAAGCCTATGTGAAATGTGAAAATCTTCAGCCTATAGGCGCCTTTAAGGTTAGAGGTGGCGTAAACCTTATTTCAAGCCTCTCTGAGGACGAGAGGCTTAGAGGGGTTATAACAGCCTCAACTGGAAACCACGGTCAGTCCATAGCCTACGCAGCCTCTCTTTTCGGCGTGAAGGCTGTTATTGTGGTGCCCAAGGATGCAAACCCATACAAGGTTGAAGCCATAAAGGATCTTGGAGCCGTCATCGAGTTTCACGGTTTGGACTTTGATGAGGCAAGGCTTTGGGTCGAGGAGGAAGCCAAGAGGAAGGGTTATATGTATGTTCACCCAGCAAACGAACCTCTATTAATCGCCGGGGTTGGAACCCTATATCTTGAGATCATGGAAGACCTCTCAGATGTCGAGACCATAATCGTCCCCATAGGTGGCGGCAGCGGCGCTGCAGCAGCCTGCATTGTTGCGAAGTCCATAAACCCTAAGGTAAAGGTCATCGGGGTTCAGGCTGAGAAGGCGCCCTCAGTCTACCTATCCTGGAGGAATAAGAAGATGATCGAAACTGAGTCAGCGGAAACTTTTGCTGAGGGTCTCGCTACGAGGGTTCCCTTCAAACTCACCTTAGACATCCTCAACAAGATGATCGACGGCATTGTTCTTGTGAGCGAGGAGGAGATGAAAAAGGCGATTCTAACACTCCTCGAGACAACACACCAACTTGCGGAGGGAGCCGGAGCCGCCTCAACCGCAGCTGCGTTCAAGATCAAGGACGAGCTTCAAGGAAGGAAGGTTGCCCTCATCTTGACAGGAGGAAATCTGACCCTTGACACCCTCAAGAACATCTTTAATGAGGTAAGAGGTTTCTAAGATGAGGACACGGACACTTTTCATATAAGAGTTGTCGACTTTTTGACCCACATTGCGTCTTTGCCTTTCGACCCCTTTGATAACCCTCTGGGGGCTCCCCCTCCTAATTTATCCAGCTTTCAACCTCAAAAATGTCTTTTTGGTAGACCCAATCGTTGCTGAGTTGGGTGCCTGAGGGCATCATAAGTACCAATAAGCAACGTTAATTCTTAGGACATAATAAACTTTAAATGAAAGGAGCCATAACGATTCAACGCCAGGGGAGCTGGGGTTAACCCGGCTGAGAGGACGATTGGAAACATCGTCGACCCTTTGAACCTGACCCAAGTAATGCTGGCGTAGGGAGTGTTGCATATTTATGTATACCAGTGACTTATCACGATTGAAAGCTAAGGTCAATCTATTTCTTTTGATGTTCATTGGAGTGATATGGTATTGGGTATTAAGCTGCCTCGTGAGTGGGGAGGTGAGCCCGTGCCATCGAAAAGAGGATCCCGAGGTCATTTGATCACTTTTATCCTCTGGTCTAGCTCGGCGGTCAGTCTGCTCATGCTTGAGAAGGAGACCTAAAAAATGACTTGGATTCAAAAAGTAAAGGGCAAGATTCCTGTGGCGATAACCATAGCGGGCAGTGATTCCGGGGGAGGGGCAGGCATCCAAGCAGACCTTAAAACGTTTGCCGCCCTGGCTGTCCATGGTACGACAGCTATCACTTCCATTACGGCACAAAACACCTATTCTGTTATGGCCGTTGAAGACCTCACACCTGAAATGATTCAAAAGCAGATCAGGGCAATAGCCGACGACATGGGCATTGATGCCGGGAAGACGGGGATGCTCCACACAGAGGAAATAATTGAGGCGGTGTCTTCTGAGGTCTCAAACTACAAATTCCCACTCACAGTTGATCCCGTCATGGTTGCGAAGTCTGGAGCGCCTCTCTTAGAACCAAGGGCCGTAAATGCCTTGAAGGATCGCCTCCTGCCGAGAGCTACGATCGTGACGCCAAACAGGTTTGAGGCTGAGATACTCGCAGGAATGGAAATTCACACCATGGACGATGCGAAGATTGCCGCTAGAAAGATCTCCCAGATCGGGCCTGAGGCTGTTGTGATCAAGGGTGGCCATATGGATCAAGGGGATGCCGTGGATATTCTCTACTATAGGGATGAGTTTGAAGTATTCCAAGCCCCAAGACTGGATGTTAAAACCACCCATGGCACGGGCTGCAGCTTTTCAGCGGCCATCACAGCCGAGCTCGCCAAAGGGAGGAACATACCCAACGCGGTTCAAAACGCTAAGAGATTTGTAACCTCGGCAATAAAGTTTGGATTAGATGTAGGCAGAGGTTATGGGCCAGTTAATCCCATGTCACATCTTTACCGCGAGGCTTCAAGGTACACCGTATTGATGAGCATAGAGGAGGCTAGGTTACTCCTTGAGTCAACGCCTATGGTGGCGACGCTTATACCTCAAGTGGGCATGAACATTGCCATGGCCATCCCCTACGCAGAAAGCATAGATGACGTGGCCGCAGTAGAAGGCAGGATTGTGAAGACATCGAGGGGCGTTAGGGCAGTGGGTGGTCCGAGGTTCGGGTCCTCTTCTCATCTGGCCAGGTACATACTTGAAATTACCAAGCATGACCCAAGCAAGAGGGCTGCGGTCAACTTGAGGTTTTCAGAAGAGGCACTTGAAATTCTAGCATGGAAGGGCTTAGAAATATCGTTTTATGACCGGAAAGAGGAGCCTGAGGAAATTAAAAGAATCGAGGGGATGACTATACCATGGGGGGTGCAGCAAGCCGTCAAAAGAGCTGGAAAAGTCCCCGATGTGGTTTACCATAGGGGAGACGTAGGGAAAGAGCCCATGATAGTGATCTTTGGTAAAGAAGCAAGGGAGCTGGCGAAGCTCATTTTACAAATTGCAAGGGAGATAGCGAGGTCATGAAGGCTGAAGCTGTATATATCAAGAAGATAGCTCTAGTGTCTGTATTTTCAGGCCTCGGCGTGATCATAGCACCATTTCTTTGGTTTCCCTTTTTAACTACAAAGGCTTTTCCTGGGCAGCACATGATCAACGCGCTCACCGGCGTGCTTTTAGGACCTCTATGGGCAGCCATCGTGGCGCTTTTCATAGGGATTATCAGGAACATGGTGGGAATAGGCACGATCTATGCCTTCCCTGGTGGGATTCCCGGTGGCATCGTTGTGGGGATTGTGTATTGGCTTTTCAAAAAGTCTAAAAGGACTAGCAAGGTCGCATTTATGGCCGCTTTTTGCGAACCCGTGGGCACGGTGTTTATAGGTGCTACCCTGGCGCTGTATTTGATTGCCCCGTGGATAGGGGATATTAGGCTTCTATCACTGCTTAAGGAGGGTCCATTGATCGCTCTTTTAACCCTATGGTCAGGATGGTCCTTGAGCTCTGGTTCCGGGAGCATTTTGGGATTTTTAATCCTCTTAGCTCTTAATCGTGCCAAGATAAGCAGGGAGATATTGTTTGGCGAAAAATAGCAGAAGGGTTCGGTTAAAGGTTAAGGACATCGTGGGTAGAAAGGTGCTGGTGTTAGGGGAAGCAAGCTCAGGGAAAACCAGGTTGATAGCTAGATTGCTTGATCAACTAACGTCACTGGCTGAGCCCTGTGAAATCACTATTATAGATATGGCCCCGCAAAGGATCGGCGACATTGGCGGGAAGTTATCCGATTATACAAGCTCAGTTAATAAAGTGAGAAACCTTTCACCCAGAAAAGTGTACGCGCCAAGATTGACAGGCACTTCACGGGAGCAGGTATTAGAATATGCGGAGTTGAACAGAAAAGCGATAGAACCGCTGCTCAGCCAATTCATCCAAAAGCCAACAAAGTTTCTCATCATAAATGACATCACCCTCTATCTTCATTCAGGTGATTTAGAGAAGATTTTGCACTGCCTAACGCTAGCCCAAACCTTCTTGGCTAGCGGGTATCATGGACGTAAATTAGCAGAAGATCGAGGAGCCGGGATAAGCCTACGGGAAACTCAATTAATCGAAATGCTGGCAAAACGTATGGATAAGATCATCAGATTTGAAGAGTTAAAGGGCGAAGCACCTTCTTGAGCACCATAGACAAAGTATGATCAAAGTCATGTTGCAACGATTTTCTAACTTTTATCCACCCTAAAATGGCCATCGTTTTCATGCTCTAAGAGGCCCCCTCGGGCATTATTTCTATCGTCTCATCGTTAACACTATTCCTCGGGAGATATAAAACCGATGAAGCAGACGACGATTTGTATGTGGGATATCTGCATATGACCACGTTATTTCTGTTATACGGCTCGCTGATAACTGTTTAGATAAAATAATAAGGGAGATGTGTTTTATCATCTTAATATTTGGTGGGGTTGTTGGCAACTCATAAGATGTTGAAGTGGTTTGAGGAGCGCCGCAAATCTACGACCCTAAACCTTGCGGAGAAGCAGATCCTAAAGGCCATCGATACTGTTAGTGAGCTGGAGAAGGCCATAACCGCCTTTTCTGAGGGGAGGAAAGAAGAGGCGGAGAGGTACATAGAGAGCCTCTTCCGGGATGAGGTAGAGATTGACAACCTCCGTAGATCGGTCTTCGAGGAGTTGACGAAGGGCCCTCTGCCACCAAAATATCGTGAGGACCTCATGGGCTTGATTGAGCACCTAGACGTGATGGCGGACCATGTTAAGGACTCTGCGAGGAGCGTTAGGATTTTGATGGAAACGGAGATCCCAAAAGAGATCTTAGACGCATTTGTGAGAATGGGTAGGGCTCTAGTGGAGTGCGCCGCCGCCATGCATGAGGCCATCGAAGCGCTTGGGATTGATCCATCTCGCGTGAAAGAGCTTACAGAGAGGGTCGAATCGATAGAGGGCCGTATCGACGACGAGTACCTGAAAACAAAGTCGTTATTCGTAAAGTATGGCGAGAGAATGAATCCGGCTGTGTTAATGATATTAAGGGACTTTGTAGAATTCACGGAACGAGCCGCCGATGTGTGCGCTGACACGGCAGATCACCTTAGAATTCTGGCAATCAGTTAAAACCAAATGAACCTGTTGAATAATGAGCTAAAGTAATATAACAAATCCGCAACGGTATTTATTACACAACGTGCCGCTATTATCTTTATTTTGTTTGGCATTGTGTTTCTTTACGACTTATGACTGGTGTGAAGTTGTTATAGAGAATTTTCGAGTTGCTTAAATACACAGTCACTCTTTCTTCAGTGGGGCGATTTACGTGGGCTCCATGAATGTTGATGCACGTTTGTGGAAACAGTTCTTCACATTATATAAGTTAGCGGAGGTGGGTGCCCACCGCCGAACCGCAAAGGTCTCCACGGAGTATCTAGCCGAGAAGATGGGCTCCTCCCAGCAAACCGCCTCCCGCCACCTCATTCAGATGGAGAAGAGGGGCTGGATCAAGAGGGTCATCACCCCGGAGGGTTGCTTGATCAGGGTTACGGACTCCGGGGTGGCTGAGCTGAGGAGGCTGTACTCCGGCCTACGCCTGATCATGGAAGCAACATATCCTCCATCTGTAACGTTGGAGGGTGTGGTGTTCACTGGGCTAGGCGAGGGGGCGTACTACGTAACGAGGGATGGGTATCGCAAACAGTTCATCGAAAAGTTAGGGTTTGACCCCTATCCCGGAACCCTTAATCTCAGGCTCACCTCCGACTACGATATGAAAACAAGGTCAGAGCTTGAGACCTATCCGGCAATAGAACTCCACGGATTCAAGGATGAGACCCGAACCTTCGGCCCTGTGAAGTGTTATCCCGCCATTATCAACAACAAAGTGAAAGGCGCAGTTGTGTGTGCGCTGCGAAGCCACTACAACTCCTCAGTGTTGGAGGTCATCGCCCCCACCTTCCTACGGCACCAACTAAGACTGAAAGACGGAAACAAGGCAAAGGTAGAAGTATTAACCCTTCCCTAAAGGTGGAGGTTTAAACGGGGCCTTTCGCGAGCTACTTCGAACCAACGAGGTTAGGGTGGGATGTTTGTTTCTCGTAAATCCGTGCACTTGTCACTCTCCGCTAGGCGAAAACGTCTGAGCCCTTCGGATTCGTGTTTATGTTCCTTTCAGCTCTTTTTTATGGGCAAATATGATTGGGGTTCCGCCAGTGTGAATAAACACCACGTTATTCTGTGTCTCAAAATGCCCTTTTTTTATTAAGTCTATCAACCCCGCCATCGCCACGCCCGTATACTCTGGGTCTAACAGTATTCCCTCGGTTCTCGCCACCAGTCTAATGGCATTCACCACTTCTCTGGCAGACGTTACATGCTCCTCTCCAACATAGTCATCCATGATCAATATCTCATCCGGGTTTACGGTAGTGTCCATGCTCAACATCTTAGATGTCCCATTTGCAATCTCTGCGGTACGCTTGGCTAAAGGGTCCCTTCTTGGACCAACACTTATGCCCACCACCCTGACTTTTGTGTTTAACGCCTTGTTCCCGAGGACTAGCCCGGCCTGTGTACCGCCGGATCCCACTGCATGGACAACGTAATTGATTTCCATGCCCATGTCGTTCGCTTGTTCGAGCATCTCCAATGCAGCATTGACGTAGCCAACCGCTCCAACAGGGTAGGATGCACCAGACGGTATGGTGTAAGGTGTGTGCCCCTCGCTCTCTAACTCCTTGGCTATGTCCCTCATTATCGCTGGAACGTCTACCCCATCGGGAACAAACCTTATGTCAGCCCCAAAAATGTGATCGAGGAGAAGGTTTCCATCGCACTCTTTGGGCTCCTCACCATACAGAACAAGAACTGCCTTCACGCCCAGTTTTGATGCCGCAGCTGCCGTCGCCCGTGCGTGATTTGATTGAACATCGCCAGTCGTGATCACAACGTTAGCTCCTTTGTTTATGGCGTCCGCCATCACAAACTCCAGCTTCCTCACCTTATTCCCCCCGAGAGCTAGCCCTGTGTAGTCGTCCCGTTTGATCCACAGCCGTGGCCCGCCTAAAACCTTGGAGAGGCGTGGCATCTCTTCCAAAGGGGTAGGTAGATTTGCTAATCGTATCCTTGGCAGTTTGCCAATCTGCATATCAGTTTTCCTCCCTCTATTTTCTACCTCATATTCTATAAGATCGCTTTATCAAACCTTTTATGTATGAAGGAGGTATTGTAGAAGTCAACGGGGATTGGGGGCTGGATCATGAAGATATTTGTATCGGCTGATCTTGAAGGCGTTGCCGGAGTGGTTCATGGGGAACACACGCTTCGTGAGGGGAAGGAACATGACAGGGCCAGAAAACTCATGACCTATGAGGTGAATGCAGCCATAGAGGGCGCCCTCGAAGCTGGAGCCACAAGTATTTTGGTCAACGATTCCCACGGGACAATGAGGAACATTATACCCGAAGAGCTTCATGAGGCCGCCGAACTCATCACAGGTTCACCAAAGCCCCTCTCCATGATGCAAGGTATCGATGCGACCTTCAACGCCGCCCTCTTCATTGGCTATCACGCCAGAAGGGGTTCATACATTGGTGTTTTAGAACACACTTACCATGGCGGTGTTGTCAGCGATGTTTTCATGAATGGTCAACCAATGGGTGAGACAGGCCTCAATGCGGCTCTCGCAGGTTGCTTCAATGTGCCCGTTGCGCTTGTGTCTGGTGATCGAGCTGTCACCGAGGAGGCGAGGTCCCTTCTAGGCAATGTGGAAACAGTCACGGTGAAAGAGGGCGTTGGTAGATTTGCAGCTAGGTGTGTGAGCCCAGTGAAAGCAAGGGTGCTCATTAAGGAAGGAACCACGAAGGCTCTACAACGCCTCAATGAGTTTAAGCCATTTAAGATCAGCCCGCCAATAAAGCTTGACATAGTCTTCATACACATTGGAATGGCTGAGATGGCTGAACTTGTTCCCGGAGCCAAAAGAGTGGACGGAAGAACCATCTCCTTCGTCTCTAACGATTATCTTGAGGTCTTCAAGGCTCTTCGCGCCATGATCACTCTTGCGGGAACAAACATCTAACAGTATTCTTTGAACGTTAGTTTTGATCTCAGCAAGTTTAGCGTGTGGACATTTTCCGGGGCACAGGGTTTCGGCATGCTCCCTATGACCCTTGATGGCATCTACTATTATGTTGTATCTGTAACATAGCCAAACCAGAAGACCCTCAAGTGCTGCCTGGGTGCACGAGGTGATGCTTACCTCCTCATAGTTACCGATTACAGACACGCCAATATTCCCTATGTTATGATTTTTAACGTGGAAGCGTACCGTCTAAATCAATAAAAAGAATGGCGCGAATTTTCATTTCCTTATCGCCCCAGTAATTGATCCCGGGTGCCAATCGGGAATAAGGTTGTATAAATTCCCTAACGAATTGTTCAACTCATTCCTTCCAATTTTAAGCTCCCTTTCAGCCCTTCCTGCGGCCCCCTCTGTCCATCTTTCCAATAACCTTGCCACCACCTTCGAGGAACCAATGAGCGCTCTTCATCAATGTTAATAGCGCCCCTGAGTTATGGATTAGGTATACTC
Organism: Candidatus Bathyarchaeota archaeon BA1; assembly: GCA_001399805.1. The sequence continues at coordinate 137,911 of LIHJ01000089.1, read as the reverse complement.
TATATCATAATTGTAGCGTTGGATTTGCGAGATGATACTTGATGTTTTGACCTCGGGAACCCTCATAGTAAGGCGAATAACTTTCGTGGTTAATCCCATCTGGCTAAGTTTGCTTCTCATCTCATCCTCATCATACTTCTGATCGTAACCCAATGCGATAGTGTCAGGCTTGATTTTTTCCACTACCTTGTAGGGGTCTTTTATATCCCCTAAAACTGCTAAGTCAACGGGTTTTAAGCTATTAACTAGATAAAGACGAATTTTTTCATCATTGATAGGTTCCCTTCCCTTAAGCCTTTGAATAGTTTCATTCCTAGCTATAACGACCACGAGCGTGTCGCCGAGTCTCTTCGCTTCATTGAGCGTTGTCAAGTGCCCTATGTGTAAAATATCGAAGGCCCCGCCAGTTAGCACGATGTTTAATTTTGTCCTTCCCTTTTCTGTCAACATGTATTGGGTTGGGGTGGTTCCCTTTAGCTTTCCCTTTCCCCCTCCGCCAATGAAAATTTTTGTTTTAACCTTTCGGACATATCCTTCTCTCTCAAGTTGGGAAAGGGCATTGAAGCATCTGCCGTGCGATCTTCCAATCCTTTCGCTAAGATCTTTAGGTGCGACAAATCCCCTTTCCATTTGGACTGCAAATATGCCCCGCAGGTACTCCTTAACCGACTCTTCCCTTAGCATGTATTTTCGACTTATTATTAAAGTAGATCAAAGGATTTAAATGCTGCGAAACAGACAAGCCAAGGCCATAAAGATTTTCAATCACCACGAGAACTCCACTATTCCCAACAGTCGCAGGGCATCGAGTAACCCCTCACAATACGCAACCGAAGCCAAACTCGTTTCAAGCTTATTCCTCTTCTGATAATACTTCGCATCTTCTAAATAACGTTGGGCCATCTCAATGACGCCTTGGGTCTTTTCTACATCAACGAGAATTGAGCCCTTGGTGATGTGTATGTCGGAGAGGACACGCTCAGTGGTTTGAACATACTTTGACACCAGTTCCTTAAGCATTATTTAACCATCTCCCTTATCTGTTCAGGTGCCTTTGCCAAGGTGATGAGCGCGTCTGCCTCCATGAAGTGGAGCTTGCCCGGGAAGACAATCGTGTGGGGAGGGGGGCCAAAATCATAGCGGACCATGTCCTCCATGTAACCTGCTTTAACTGTGGGTTTAATTGAGCCGGCCCTCGCAATTCCAACCACAAGTGTATTCGAACAAATCAGCCGCTTACCCTTGCGTTTCTCCACAGCCAAAAGCTGCCGCAATCCATCATTAATGGTCATGTAGCGTTTTTCATCCGCCCTAATGTCTAGAAAGCAGAGCGTATGGAGATCCCTCTTTTTATTTTCAGCAATCACCTTGTACGGGGTTTCGGAAACAAAACCATCTTCAGAAAAAGGAATAGTCACGCTTCTTCCAAACCGATAACATTGTAGACCCGATAACCCAACTACCGCCGAGATAATCGAAGCCCCATGCACTATACGTGTTTTTATTCCCGTCCTTTCCGCACGAATCTGCAAATCCACATGGGTCGTCGCGATTAGGGGGTCCCCTGGAACCATCAATACGACCTTTCCTCTCCCCGCTTCTCGAAGAATAAGTTGCCCACCATCTTCCTCTAAATCTCGTCTTGATACAACCGAGATAGCCCTTTTCACAAGTTTTTCGAGTTTTTCGAGGGCCAGTTCCGGCATAAAACTAGTGTAAAGCTCCATGAAAACAGCGTCTGCCCCCCTTGCCTCCTCAAGCCCGCGAAGTGATATGTTCCGCTCATCATATAGGCCCAAACCCACGAAGACCAGCTCGCCCAAACGATCTCAAGCCCCCTCATATAACTTAAATTACTCTGCAAGGAAAATATTAGGTTGGCTATGCATCGAATCGAGCTGATCCCACAAGAAATCAGCATAGCTTAGAAAGTGGATCTACTGCTTTATTCGGTGGAACACCTTAAAAAGACGGACACTACAGAAATAGATGGGAAACCGATGGCTATTCTCATTCAAAGACTGAAGGAGAGAGTAAAGGAACTTGAGGGGAAACATCGCGGTGTTCCCTTAGTTGTGTTAGAGACTGAATTAAGAAGAAGACCCATTACCATGAGGCTCCCAAACGCCGTCTCCAAGGAAATTGATAGGGTTTTTAAAGAACCCTATCTGAGAGGTGAGATTGTGGAAGACAATTTCGCTGTTAAGAATCTACCAAGAATATTGTTTGACTCAGCAACCTTCACTAAGATCGAAAAAGTGGCTTACGACCAGTTTGCAATTGATGAAATACGTGATGTCCCTCGCATCCCCTATTACACACCTGAACATGCGGGCATACGCGGTGGACTCGAATTGGTGAGGAAGGGTGTGGATGTTGCCACTCTGTTCGAGTCGGAGGTATACATCAATCGAGATTATGAATTGGCGGAAGAGTTGGCAGATGCCTTGGTTAAGAGTGTTTACGGAGTCGAGGCTAAACCGAGCCTACTGACCATGCTCTTTGCCCGTGTGGCGAAAGTTATCAGAAAAATGCTGAGGCATTCAAGCACTTAAGATCATGCAAGAATACAATTTAAAGGTGAAGTCTTCAATCTCCCATAGCCCGTATGTTACTAGTTTTTTAACTTTAAGATTCTTGCCATGTTGCCCCCCATGATCAGGCGTTTATACTCCAGAGGTAGTTTTAGGTCTTCAATTTTCATCCTCTCAACAAATGGGTCCAGATATGGGAAATCAGAACCATACACAATTCTTTCCGGACCCAAAACTCTCGCAGCTTCCAAAATGCTCTGAGGAGCCCTAACACTGGATGTCTCCAACAAAATATTGGGATTTCTATGCGCAACTTTAATGGCATCCCAACACCCGACTCCCATGTGACCCATGATAATGGTTACCTCCGGAAAGGCTGCAGCAACTCTTCCAATGGCCGCAGGGAAGGAAAAAGGATCACGAGGCGAGGAATGAATGAGGACAGGGAGTTTCAACTTTGCGGCAACCTCCATTATTGACCCCACGAAGTGTAGATTGTGAATCCTATAAGCGTCGCTTCCGGGATGGAGCTTCAATCCATGGCATTCGTAAAACGTGGCTACTTGTATGAGGTCCTTCACTGTCCTAGTGCACTTGGGGTTTGCCCAGAAAAAGCTGATCAGACGATCTGTGTGTTTTTTCAACTGATCGTAGACATACTTATTGTGTGCCAGGCTGGATGTGGGAGAGGTGACGACCGCCTTGTCAACCTTGTTCCTGTCCATAACAGTAAGCAGACAATAGGCTGAAACTCTCACATACCCACCTTTGCCCACATGCGTGTGAGCATCCACTATCATGATCTGTACCTTCATATTGATATTAATCGGAAACTAAAAGTTATGTTCGTCCCGCCGAGGCCATACCAATCAACCTGATGATTCACTTACTGGCTTAGATGATATTAACATCGATCTCTAGGCTAAACTTATTAAAGTGAATCAAAATCTCATAATAGGGCCCGTAGCTCAGCAAGGCAGAGCGGACACAGAGCAGCGGTGTCGCGTTTACGCCTAGAGCGGCGGACCAGGCGAAAGCCTTGGCTGAGGCTCTTAACCCGTAAAGACAACAGAGCGTCTGCTGGTCTCGGGAGGGTCCCGGGTTCAATTCCCGGCGGGCCCGCCAATCTCTTCCTTTCGATTGGAAATTATGGGCATATCTGCCCTACTTAACGAATCCAACAGTTGTACCTGTCACCAGCATCTTGATAAAGATTAAAGTGAGCATGATAGAGAGAAGGAATATCGCTTTTGATTCCTCGACTATATATAAAATCTTAGGTCCCGTGTAGAGTTGTAGAACGAGGGAGTAAGAGGCAGCGAACAGGAAAATATAGGGTAGAAAACCGCCAAGTAAGCAGGGGCCAACCCCATAACGTTTTCCAAGCGTTTAGAATTGATCCTTTGCCTCCATCACCTTGTAGATTATGTGTAGAAAACTCGTGCCTAAGGCTAGTATCCGCATGCAAATCCAAAGATTAATAATGGCTCAATTAAGTAGGCGTAAATGCCATATCCGGGGAGTAAGAGCTCCTTAACGAGCCTGTAAGCGCGCGCTGTTCTTTCTGCAATCATTGTTGCTGTTGAAAAATTAGTCGCTATCCTCGTACGGTGGGTTGTAGGTGTAATTCTGATAGGATTTGGAATTTAGAGAAGATGAAAAAGTATTAGATGTTGGCTGTGGACTAGAAAAAATGACTATTGGCATCGCGAAAGTCTTGAATGCAGGAAAAGCAATTGGCATTGACATTTGGGACAAAATGGAAATCATGGGAAATCGCCAGAACGCGCCTACGAAAATGCAAAATTGAAGGAGTAAGAGATAAGGTGGAATTTAAGTATGGAGATGTCTTGGATGTCCCCTTCACTAACAATTATTTGACATTGTAACAGCGCAAAGCGTACTAAACAATTTACATAGTGAAATGAATAAATCAAAAGCGCTTATGGAAATCCACAGAGTATTACAGCCAAGAGGCAAAATTTTCATACTAGAACCTTACGAAACCTACAAGGTTTTTTCACATTCACTTCCTTCGCCTTCTGGGCACTTCTAACCAAGGACAAGTGGATGAAGATCCTCAAAGAGACTGGATTCATAAGCATAAAATATACCTATGAAAAAGGGCTGGGAATCTTCTTAGCTGAAAAACCAGCAAAATAGTGACACTAAATCTTCAAGTTTCAACTCCTTTCTAAGACAAACTGTAAGAAACGGCTTATTTTGCGAAAGAGGTTGGTGCGGGGGGTGGGATTCGAACCCACGAACCCCTACGGGATAGGCTCCTGAAGCGTGAGCGCATCTTTGGGATGCTCTACGCCTTTGACCTGGCTTGGCAACCCCCGCACAGTTAGAAATGATTGCAATTCACTGAATTAACTTTTACTAAGCTATGTTTTCTTAATATGTTCTGCCGTGTTTTTTCCATTGGATGTATATGTGCCAAGTTTATTTATTAATGCCTTGCCTTTGTCGATAATTATGTATTTTCCTTTTTGGGCTTCGTCTATAGTGGCCATGTATGTCACTAACAAGTGGATTCAGAGTTTGGGGGAATAGTTTTTGCTGAGGAACATCTGCGAGATGGCTTGCTCGATGCTCACGTTTAAAAGTGTACGATACCATTTGATAAAAGGAGCTGTGATGGATGGATTGGCTGGATCTGCTTCAGGAATGCGCCCAAAGGGTGAGGAGGGCGGTTCTTCCTCTCCTTGGGTCGGTGGAGGCGGGTGCCGGGTTTGGTTTAGGTGCTGGTGGCGATGTAATAAAAAGGATCGACCTGGTGGCGGAGAAGGCCCTCATCGACACCCTACGGGATCATGGCGCTTCCTGCACCTTGATCAGCGAGGAAACTGGCATTAAGAAGATAGGCACACAACCCCATGAACTTTTCCTCACCGTCGACCCGTTGGACGGCACCACTAACGCTGTCCGCGGACTGCCCTTCATGGCCACATCCATGGCGGTTTCGAGAACTCCACACCTCCAAGACGTAGAGTTTGCGCTCGTCTCTGACCTATTCCATGATGTCACCTATACAGCTAGGCGGGACCGAGGGGCCTCCCGAAATGGGAGGGAAATCAAGCCTTCTTCCATATCCTCACTGGAAGACGCGGTCATCGGCATCGACTTCAACAGCCTCAAAGTGAGGGATCTCATCACGCGCCTACTCCCGATACTGGAGGGGGCGAGGCACCTCCGCCACCTCGGAGCTAATGCATTGGAGGTTTGTTACGTTGCCGACGGCACCACCGACGCGTTCATTGACTTAAGGGGTAAGCTGAGGGTTACGGACATCGCCGCTGCCCACCTCATCTTACGTGAGGTGGGGGGTCTGATGGTCACACCTCAGGGACAAGAAATGAGTGTTCCATTGGATGCCAGCCAACGAGTGTCGTTTATCGCCTCCGCAAACACCCAGTTACACAAGGTTATTATGGAATACTTGACCTCAACTTAGCGTTAATGGAAATTAGAAGATTCGTTCACACATGGGGGATTATGCGGGTGCTGTTCTTGACAGATAGAGCCGTTATTGTATTCATGGTTATGGGGGCCCCCAGGCCATGATGCCGATAAGACCCTTCCCAGCCCTGCTCTTGCGAAGAAAATCCGAAAGGGTTTTGGTGGTTGCTGATCTCCACATCGGCTGGGAGGTGGCCCTCGCCCAGCAGGGGATCCACGTCCCATCCCAAACGCCTAAGATCTTGGATAGTATGCTTCGATTGATCGAAAAATACAAGCCCACAAGCCTCATTCTTCTCGGCGACGTAAAACACACGGTTGCCAAAGTGGAGATGGAGGAGTGGCGTGATGTCCCAGACTTCTTCGAGTCCCTTACCAAAACCATATCGGACATTCGGGTGATTCCGGGAAATCATGACGGAAGCCTTGAGCCTCTCCTGCCTGAGACTGTAAAAATCCTGCCTTCCACGGGTGTCGCTCTTGGGAGCACAGGGCTTTTCCATGGGCATGCTTGGCCAGCCCCAGAACTTTTGGGTTGCCGCAACCTCATCATTGGTCATGTTCATCCGATGGTTGCTTTTCGGGACCCACTAGGCTTCCGCATAACGAGGCAGGTTTGGGTCAAAGCCAGATGCAACCGTTCACAGTTGACGAGATCCCTCCTTAAACACTTGAAGGTAAAGGTTGATGCAGACCCTGTCGCCTTGTTTCAAGATCGATTTGATGTGAGGATACGGGCTTCACAATTCTTCATCATGCCCTCATTCAACGAGTTTCTTGGAGGTCAACCCATTAATCGGAGGCGCGCTGGTAAGGATGCGAAATCCAGGGAATTTATCGGCCCGGTTTTACGCTCAGGAAGCATCAGCATAGACGATGTGGGAGTATACCTCCTAGACGGGACCTTTCTGGGAACGGTCAATCAATTGAGAAACCTCAGTTAAGGGATGTAAAGGTTATTTTAAGTTTGTGTCAAAACTTTTTAGTTCTGACCCTTCCACCTATGGTAGAGGTGGTAAGACTTTGTCTTGGAAGAATTTCCCAGGGTGGTTTAGGAGGAGGATGCGGCGCTATCCATACTTTGGGAGCTGGTTCCTGGGAGACATCGATGAGATGATTAGGGACATGGAGGAGACGATGGAGAGGGGGTTTAAGGAGTTCACCACACGCATCCCCAAAGATTATATGCGTGAGCGGAAGCTTCCAGATGGCTCAACCGTGCGCGAGTGGGGACCCTTCGTCTATGGCTACTCCATGACCATAGGCCCGGATGGTAAGCCCAGGATAAGGGAGTTCGGCAACGTGAAGCCCACACTCAAGCCTGAACCCTTCGGGATCACGAGGCCCAGCTTTGATGTGAGGGAGGAACGTGAACCACTCGTGGACGTGATGAGCACCAATGGAGAAGTAAAGGTCATAGCTGAGTTGCCTGGGGTTAAAAAGGAAGATATTAAGCTGCATGGAACCGAAAGCACCCTAACCATATCGGTGGATACGCCTCAACGTAAATATTTTAAAGAGGTGGAGTTGCCAGCGAAGGTCAACGCTAAAGAGGCTAAAACTGCGTATAAAAATGGGGTATTGGAGGTTACTGTACCAAAGGTCAAGGAGGAAAAGAAGCCAAAAGGGGAACCAATAAAAATTCAATAAACAAACAAAATCACCGCAACTGTGTTAAACCTTCGCCCTCCTTTTTCTGAGAGGCTTTAAAAAGGCTTGCCATGATAGGAAATACGGTTGTTTTGACTCGGCAATATTCTCAGATTAACGGGAAAGAATGGAGATTATGATACAGGGGAAATCACAAAATAACGGAGCACTTAATTAAATCAAGACCGATTATACAGAGTATCAGACGACTCTGCATAGCCTTTACGGAGAAAGTGAAGTGCTACCCTATGATGAAAAAGCCGTTCTGGAGGTGGTGTCAAAGGTTTCGAGCTGGTGCGCTCCCAGACACCCAGGATATCCGCACTATGGTTAATGGAGGAAAACCTTGGTAAAAACATCTGAGATTGATGTGCTCAAAAGCATCTGTAGGGAGATTGAAGCAGAGGGGCGAGCGGCAAATGACCACCTCACGAGGCTTTCGGAGGCGTTTGGAACGCGATTCACTAAGGCTTGGGAGGCCATAAAAGAGGGGAGAGTCAAAAAATACATCTTCAAGCCAAGCGCCAGGATTGTTTGGATCGTGGTTGGAAAGGAGCGGGACTACCTCGTCATGCCCGATGTTGAATACTGTTCTTGTCTCCCGTCCTTCGAGAAGATGTTGGTTCTAATACATAAAAGGCCATATTTAAGGGATATCGGGAGCCTAGTAGAAGAAGAATTAAAACTCTCAAAGCCAAAGAAACTTGGACATATTTTATGGGCGAAGGCTAAGCGAAACCTGGAGGCGATATCCTTCGACCCAATGACATTTAAAGTTAAAGTATGTCCCATCACTCGAGTTTTGAAGAGACAAGGCGATGGCTGGATTCTGCAAATAAAGACTGAGGATGGTCGACTGTTTTTCGTCAGCTCGGATCATCCAGTAGTTATAGTGAACGAAAATGGCTTTCATGCTAAATTGGCAAGGGATTTAGAGGTCAACAAAGAGTTTATTCCTGTAATTAAACGTCTTCCTTTAAATCAATCCAATGAAGGTAGCTTTGATCTCATTGAAGAGTGTTTGATACGGGGACTTTCTTCTATACGGGTTCAAAACGCAAAAATGTTATTGTATGAAGATGGGAGGCCAGCCATAGCTCGAAGGATCGGTGTAAACATCAATACGGTTGAACATTGGCGGCGCGGAAACGCCATTCCTTTAATGGCATATTTAAAATTAGAGAGAGACATAACCATCAGAGAGAATTTAAGGTTAACCGCTGGACAAGGGAGTCGGTATGAAATTCCTGCCGTGATCAGAATCGATAAAAATTTGGCTAGGTTAATAGGCTACTATTTGGCGAAAGGCCATATTAGTAAGTATCGTGTTGTTCTTAGTTTCAATGCCACAGAGATAGATATCTGTAGAGAAGTCCAAAAACTTTTAAAGGAATGTTTCAATGTTCGATCTCAACTCTTCCCTGACAAAAAATGGAAAACCATACGGGTTTTGGCAAATAGTAAGCTTCTCTCAATATTTTTTAATGACATACTAAATCTGGGATGCGATTCCCATACGAAACGATTGCCCGATTTTATCTTTAGTATCCCAAAGGACATCATAAGCGAGTTATTAGACGCCTACTTCATTGGGGATGGCACGGCTGGATACAATGTTAACAAGAAGAGCGTGGTTGTTAGATGTTCTACTGCCAGCGAAAATCTTGCTTACGGGCTGCAATACGCCCTTTTAAAGCTAGGCATAAACACAGTTATTCTCAAGAGGAGACTTTATGAGCTCTACATTCAAAGCGGAAATAGCATCAGTTCATTTATCGAACAATGCGGATCTATCGTGAGACGCCGTGGATTGACATATACCAAAGGTAGATCTTATCCGTTGCCTGTTTCGGAATGTATTCCAGCTTTTGTTATAAAATCAAGTCAAGATAAGTATGTTAAATATCAACAAAAAAGATCACTGAGTGTGGGTGTGCACTTCTTAGACGAAAAGTCAGCGTTTCATCATCTTAAAAAGGGAGATATTCACATTGTAAAAATAATTGATATTAAACGAATACCCTACAAAGGCGCCCTTTATGACGTCTCTATTAGCAATCCCCCGATGCCTTGCTTTATGCAAGGTTTTGGAGTGTTTACTCATAATTGCGACGATTTTTACTTCAGGTTTGACACGGGTCACCTGTGCTACCACATCATCGCACAAAAAATGGCAGAGGCCATAGGTCAATTTGATTCATTTGAAGATGATGACAGTTTCTATGAGGTTTTGATGAGGGAGTGGAAAGCCGTTGAGATCAGGGTTTCCAAAAAGTATCAGAGGAAGAGAGGCCTTAAATAGCAATTATCCAATAACGGAAATGATCATGCATGGACCCGGGAGCATACTTTGAAATGGTCATTATCACCGCCTTGATGGCATTAACCTTCATCACATTACTCTTAGCCTTCCTCTACCTCATCTACGGTAAAGAGGAAACGGCCACATAACTTTAACGGATAGGTCTATTGCGCTCGTTTCCGCCATGTCATGAACAGGATCACGCCTAGGATTGTTAGGAGGAGGGCGAGGATTATTGCCCAGATAGAGTATGGACCAGTGCCCAGTATGATTGGGATTGGGCCCACAAAAATTATGGCGCCACCACCGAATGTGCTGGGTGCACCAGAGAGGATGGATGTGATTATTATGAAGATCATTCCAATAAAGATTAGGAGAGAGCCTAACAGAAACAGCTTGAACGGGGTGGACCACATGAGGGCTTCTAATGGTGTGGGTGGTGCCTCCGGCTTAAGCCGGCGGTAGCAATTAGAGCAAACCCATGCTTGTGGTTCTAGGCAGACGTCACAAACCTCACGTCCACATTCTTGGCAAACGTATCTCGCTGAACGTTTGCCGCAAGCCTCACAAGACTTAACGCCCATATTGATCCCCATCACTTGAAGGCATAATAGGAAAACGCCATAACGATAAATATCAGCACAATCAGGACTATTGATAGTAAGAGAAGCATCTTAACCGATTCTTTATCGGTGCCGAAAATGATTGGGAAGGGCCCGATGATCACGGCTCCCCCACCCTTGACCTTCCTTTTCCCTTTCATAGCCTTGAGAATCAGGAGAATAACAGCCACCAAGGACACGATAAATCCGGCAAAAACCAGCAAAAGGCCCAGTGGACCTAAGACTGTTTGAACCATCCGCCGCCCTCCTCAATATTTTAAACAAACGGATTCAAATAAATTTTAATAATAGCGCAACCTTGACTTATTAGATAAATCTTGGCGAGTGAAAATGAGCATCGAGGAGATTATTCAGCGAATACTGTCATCTCGAAAAGATCTCACGCGTGAAGAGGTTCTGAGGAGGATTGAAGATAAAAAGGAGATGGCAAGGGGATATTTCACGGATGAAACCTCTGCCCGCATTGTTGCTTCAGAGTTGGGGGTGGAGATTTCGCTGAAGACCTTCCGACCCGAGGTTTCGATTCAAGACCTCGTCTCTGGTTTAAACGATGTAACACTTACTGGGCGTGTCATCATCATCTATCCCCTTCAAACCTTCACCCGCCCGGATGCAACGGGGGGAAGGGTTGCGCGTTTACTGATTGCAGATAAGAGTGGAACGCTGAAGGTAGTCCTCTGGGATGACAAAGTAGGCCTTGTGGAAACAGGGGGGATTGAGCGGGGGCAAATCGTTAGGGTTTCGCATGGGTATGTGCGGGAGGGGTTAGACGGAAAACTTGAGCTGCATGTGGGGCTGCGTGGCGATATTCAGGTTTCCCCACCAGACACCGTCGAAAGCAAATACCCCCCCATCGCACAATTCATAGAAAAGATAGCGAAGGTAACCCGAAAGCACGGGAAAGTGAGTATAGTCGGGGTTGTGCGGGAGGTCCACCCGACCTTCGAATTCGAGAGACCAGACGGAACCAGTGGTAAGGTGATGAGACTAAGGTTGAGGGATGAATCGGGTGAAATAACAGCGGTGCTTTGGAATGAAAAGGTGGACGAATTGGGCGGGGTGAAAATGGGAGACCATCTACAAATCGAGAACGCCAGGGTGAAAGAGCGCCTCGATGGTCAACTCGAGGTCCACGTGGAGAGTGCAACCCACATTGAAACCCTCGCTGAAACATCACCAACCCTTGCACCCACACCAGCCGCCATTGCACCATTTACAAAAATAAGGGACCTGGGCCTGGGCATGCGAGGCGTCGACGTTTTAGCGAGAGTCATGCATGTGGAGGAGGTTAGGGAGTTTAGGCGATCAAACGGCGAGGTGGGACATGTCTCTGCCCTCTTAATAAAGGACGAAACGGGTTCGGTTCGACTCAGTCTCTGGGAGGATAAAGCGGTTCTATCTAGACAGATCAGGCTTGGAGACATCGTGTTAGCCAGGGGGTCATACACACGGGAGCGATTCGGAGAAGTAAACCTCAACCTTGGGAGACAGGGATCCCTAACAATAAACCCGAAGATAGCTGAGGCGGAAAGAATCCCACCACTTGAGGAAGAAAGAACAAGTATAGCTGGGATTAAAGGGGAGGGAGGTCCCATCACCATAGAAGGAACTATCATAACAACCCCTGTGACGAGGGAGGTTGTCACATCCCAAGAGCAAAGGGTCACTGTTGCCTCTTTTGACTTAACTGATGAAACTGGAAAAATCAGAGCGTCAATATGGAGAGGGCTGGCGGAAGCTGTAAGGGATTTGACCATTGGAACACGGATCAAAATCAAAAATGCGTACGTTAAAAAGGGTTTTTCGGATCAGTTGGAACTTACCTCACGTAAGCCAACGTTCATAGAGGTTTTATCGAAATCGGCAAAGCCGCCCACCCCAGAGGAGTAGGCTCAACTCATTAATAGACAAAACTTTGTCAGGAAAGTTGGAAATCCTTATCTCGAAACCTCGCCATATTGTTCATCGGGCGATGCTGGTGAAATCGTGTACAAAAATCAAATCCAACTTTCTATAGATGAGATACCCATGAAGTGGTACAACATCCTACCTGACTTACCCGAGCCCCTTCCGCCTCCAAAAGAGCCCGAGGAGGGGCCATCCCGACTTGAATTCTTATCCAGAACAATGATAGGCGAATGCCTAAAGCAGGAGTCCTCAAATCAACGCTGGATTCCAATACCAGAAGAGGTGAGGGAGCTTTATATCCAAGCTGGCAGACCAAGGCCCTTATACCGAGCCATAAGACTCGAGAAATATCTTGGACTAAAAAAGACAAAGATATATTATAAGAGGGAAGATCTGTCACCGACGGGATCCCACAAAACGAACACAGCCATTGCTCAAGCCTATTATGCAGTGAAAGAGGGAAAAGAGACGCTGGTGACTGAAACCGGTGCGGGGCAGTGGGGGACCGCATTGTCGTATGCTGCCCGATTGATGGACCTAGATTGCGTTGTTTTCTGGGTGAGATCGGTTTATGACTGGAAGGTGGACCGCAGAGCCTTCATGAGGCTCCTCGGAGCGACCGTGTACGCGTCGCCAAGTAAACAAACTCAGCTCGGGAGGGAAGTTCTTGCGAGGGACCCCCGCCACCCAGGCTCCCTCGGAATGGCTGTCTCGGAAGGCCTGGAATACACAGAGGGGCATGATGGAAGTGTCTATTGCCTCGGCTCAGTTATGAACCATGTCCTTACACATCAAACCATCATCGGACTTGAGACCATCAAACAGTTTGAGTTAGTGGATGAAGAACCGGACCTAATAGTCGCCTGCCTTGGTGGAGGCTCCAATTTCGGGGGTATAGCCCTACCATTTGCTGGAGAAGCCTTGCAAAAGAGGCGGGAATGCGACTTTCTTGCATCACAGTCAATGGCAGCACCAAATCTCATCAAGGGAAGATATGAGTATGACTTTGGGGATGTGGGTGAGCACACCCCACTCATGAAAATGTACACGCTGGGACATACGACTGAGATGCCTCCCATCAAAGCGGATGGCTTGCGGTATCATGCCGCAGCCCCTATCATAAGCCTACTTCGACATCATGGAATGGTGAAAGCAGTAGCTTATCCAATAGATGAGAGGGCCGTATTTGAAGCTGCGATAATCTTCCTACAATGCGAGGGATGGCTCATAGCCCCAGAATCCAGCTACGCAGTGCGAGCAACAATCGATGAGGCATTGAAAAACGAAAAGACCGGGGAAGAGAAAGTCATCTGCATGAACATAAGCGGACATGGATTCCTAGATGTTCCAGCCTACCGAGAGAAAGCCCCATTTGAAAAATAATTATTTATGCGCATGCCTTCCCGGTGAAGCCAGCCTCCTCAAATCTTCTTCTCCCTCAGCGTAGCCGGACGCGATCAGCACATCGCCCGCCTCGATAACGATATCGGGTTTTGGACGCACCCACTTGCCTCCCCTTATAATGGCCAGCACCCACATCCCGGTTTCCTCTTGGACCTGTGCCTCTCGTAGGCTTTTGCCCACCAACCAAGATTTTTTAGATACCTGTACGTGAACCACCGTTTCCTCTGCCTCTTTGATCGCTAATTTCAGAACCGGATGGGGTTCCAACCCTCGTAGCACGACTTCCGCGATCTGTGCAGCGGCATCCGCTATCTTCTCTGTTACCACGCCCAGCCTAATCAGCCCCAGGAAGTGCTTAGATTCCTCCGGCTTAATACACCTCGTCAGCACAAGCAGCTCAAACTTAGTGTGAAGGTTGTCCATGTGGTCCTCAAGGATCTGTACCTCCTCAGCCAATTCCTTACTGTTGAGGAGAATTGAAGAGTATGCGAGGTCAATCATAAGCTCAGATGTATCTTTCAGCTCCACCAACATATCAATGATGTCCTTAAACGATTCTTGAATAGTCATTGTCATCACCCTATAACATTTGAACAGTTCCTTCGGCAAGACCCTCTAGCTCCTTTATGCCTAATGGAGCCCCACGAGCGGTGAGAATGTCGCCTTCCTCGATTATCTCCTCCCCTTTTGGATTGATTATTAACTCTTCACCTCGGCGAATGGCAATTATGTCGACTCCTATCTTTGCGGCAAGTTCTAAGTGTCTAAGTTGTTTCCCAGCTAAAATAGAGCTAGGTTTAACCTCAACGCGGGTAAGTTGCTCCTCCACCCTTTCAAAAGCCTCCCGAATAAGGGGGTGGATACCGATTTCCTTCAGCACAATAATTGCAATATCTGCAGCAGCATCAGATATCTTGTCAGTTGCGGAGGCCACGACTGAGACGCCAACAAGTGCTTCTGCGTCTTCTCTGCTCCTGGTTGCGATCATGGCATTCATGTTTAGAAGATACGTGAGAGTGTCTACGCGCCTTTCCAATTCAAGCACCTCTTCTGCTAGGGGGCGACTGTTAAAGAGAGCGGCCGAATAGGCTAGGTCAATCATTAATTCGGAAAGGTCCTTCATTTCTATGAAGAGGTCTCTGACAGGCACCGGCTTATACTCAATCTTTTCTAGTTTCACCATACTTTTCAAAAGCTCCATAGGGTTAGACCGAGCCTCGGTATTTAGCATAACAGCCTCAATTAAAATGTTTGCGTCACTTACATAATTTCGTTTCTCTCTCAAGTTAGTTTGGATGCATTCATATCCACAACAGAAAATATTTTATCAGCGATCCGCTACATTGTTTCAATCAATTTAGGTGAAGAGGAATGTCTGATCGGCCGCCACCAGGGGATGAGAGTCAAGATGTGGAAAGCGGACGAAAAAAGTTTGGTTTCAAAGGTTATTTCAATAAGTGGTGGCGCCTTAGCGGGCTTCTTCTTAGCTTTAACAGTAAATGCCGTAAAGTATAAGATGAAAGTAGCCATTTTCCATCTCTATTCTAGCTTCCTCCAGCGGATGCGGGGGAAATTTGTTGGGACCTTAAGGCAATCCGTGATGGCTCTCTCTTTTAATGTATTTGGCATAGCTGCCGGAACAATTGTTGCTTTTCATTTAGGATTGTTTGATCTTGCCCCATGGGCTGTTGTGATATACCCTCCCCTTCTTAGTGCGAGAGGAGTAATAGGCGGCTTACTTAGCGGCCGTTTAAGCACGGGGTTACATTTAGGAACAGTGCAACCTCGCTTCATTGGAAACACAAAGAGCTTCTACTTGTTGTTTCAAGCAATTGTGGTGTTAACGTTTGAATCAAGCGTTGCGATGAGTGTGTTCACAGGGCTATTTGGAAGCTTTCTTTGGGGCATGACAGCAGCAGATTTCGTTTGTATTTTAGGCGTGATTATTGCAACGATGACTCTTTCATTGGCCATTACTTCTCCACTTACAATGATTGTTTCTTTTCTCTCATTTAGACACGGTTTGGACCCTGACATAATTCTATATCCAGTAGAATCTACTTCGTCCGACATTCTCATTACAGTGTGCTATTTGTTAGTGTTGAACCTCTTTTTTACGTTTGGTTCTCCAGGGCGATACCTGATCGGTTTTCTAAGCCTAGTTTTGCTGAGCACAGCAGCCTATGCTGTAACCAAAAATGCTCGAGAGGGCGAATTCACTAAAACGGTTGAGGAATCCTTTCTTACCTTGGTTTTTGTTGCTTTCATTGTTAACGTGACGGGGTCTGTTCTGGGCGAGATCGCCAAAGTTGTGCGTGGCAGACGCGAAATCTACATAGTTTATCCATCGACTATTGACACAATAGGCGACGTTGGGTCTGTTGTCGGTTCAACTGCCACCACAAAACTCGCTTTGGGAACACTAAAATCGTCTTTTTCCGATATAAGAAATCATACAGCAGAGATTTTCGGTGTCTGGGTAGCCTCCCTGATTATGTTTGTAGCATACTCCGTTCTCTCATTCATTATACAAGGAACGTTTGCGTTGCCCGTCTTTCTTAGATTTTTAGCTTTGTTGCTCTCCGCAAACGTGATGGCTGCATCGTTTATCATCATCATCGCCTATGCGGTGGCTATTCTTGCTTATCAAAAAGGTTTAGACCCCGACAATTTTGTGATCCCAATTGAGAGCTCACTTGCAGACACCGCAACAACGACCTCTCTACTCATCGCTTTGAGTCTTATTGGCTAGGACATTACTGGCGAAGCGCTAATTCTCTTCCTAACACTATCACTCAAACTTTCATCTAATTAACAGCGCCCCGCCCCTCCCCATCCTTTGAGCATGGTCATTTCTCTTTTTCAACTTCTAGGACAACATCCTCAAAGATTTCCATGCTGGTGTCAATTAGTTCCCTTGTAATGTTGAGTGGTGGAGCGATTCTGATGGTTGATGGGCCGCAGGTGATGATGACGAGCCCACGCCTCCAGCACCGTAACATGATCTCTTTCGCCCTTTCAGGCGCGGGCCTTTTGCCCTCTTTATCCTCGACGATTTCAACGCCTATCATCAATCCCTTTCCTCGAGCATCTCCCACGATTTCACATCGCCCCTCCAGTTCTTCGAGTCGCTTAAGGATATTGTTGCCTTCCTTTGCGGCGTTTTCAAGGAGGTTCTCATCCTTAATCACGTCAATCACAGCTAACGCTGCGGCGCAGGCCACAGGGTTTCCGCCAAAGGTGCTGGCGTGGGATCCCGCCTCCCAATCCATGAGACGTGCTCGAGCCACGGTTGCGCCCAGGGGCATGCCAGAGGCTATGGCCTTGGCTATACAAATAATGTCGGGTTCGATCTTCCAGTGCTCGATAGCGAACCATCGCCCAGTCCTGCCCATTCCCGATTGAATCTCATCATCAATCATGAGAAACCCATATTTGTCGGCTAGCTTTTTTAGCCGCTGAAAGTATTCTGGTGGTGGAACCACGTATCCACCCTCGCCTTGAATGGGCTCAAAAACTATGCCAGCCACATCCTCCGGTGGCACATACCTTTGGAGCACAAACTCGTCGATGAAGTCCACGCACCAGTAATCACAATCTGGATACGATAATTTGAAGGGGCAACGATAGCAGTTGGGGTAGGGGACGTGTGTAACCCCGGGCATTAGTGGGTGGAAGTGTCTTCTCTGAATGGGTTTGCTCGCTGTGAGAGCCAGTGCCCCTATTGTTCGCCCGTGAAAGCTACCGATGAAGGAGATGAATTGATGCTTGCGTGTGTGCCACTTTGAAAGCTTGATGGCGGCTTCAACCGCTTCTGCTCCGCTGTTTCCAAAATACGTTTTTTTCTCAAATTGTCCGGGAGTTATTCCAGATAGCCGCTCAGCCAATTCCACAACCTTTTCGTAATAGAAGTCCGTGCTAGAGTAATGCAAAAACTTCTCCAATTGCTTTCTTATGGCATTGACCACCTTGGGGTGGCAGTGCCCCACATTTAGGCACACCAACCCGGAGTTGAGGTCGATGTACTCGTTTCCATCCACATCCCTCACGATGCATCCCTCCCCCGATTCAATAGCAAGGGGATAAAAACGCACATAAGAGGGAGAAATCGACGCCTCGTCTTTCTTGACGAGTTCCCTCGCCTTTGGGCCTGGTGGGCGAACGACAATACTTGGATAACGACCCATACGCTTCACCATAGATAACTTTTCAAGGGAGATTCTTATACCTACCTTCGTTGCATTTATTGCTTTCTAAGGGACAAAATAGTCAATACAATACCAATGTAAGACATTATAGCGAGTGTAGTGCAGCGAATAAAACTGGGAAGCTTTGAGTTCATCCACCCGAGGAAGTCACCTGGACTCTGTTTTAGCCACTGATATTTCAATGGTTGAAACGTTGGACTTCTGACCCTCAACCCTCGTTATCTCTTCAGTGCCTATCTTGATGTCCTTCAGTTCCAAATCCTTAACAAAAGCGCGGCGAAGTAATTCTATCGTGTCTACAGCTCTGCTGATCGCCCGCCCCCTTGCCTTCACCACAACCTCCTTCTCTCCAGCATTGAAAAAGGTGAGGCAGGCAACCACATAGTTCATCACAGGCTTTTTGCCAATGAGGACAACATTCTCAGCTGATTTTTTGGCAATCTCTTTAGTTGCTTCCCCCTTTTCAGGTTTTGCCTGTTTTTCTTGCACTATGTTTATTCCTCCTTATCACTGACCACAGCGTTCGTTACAACCTATATACGTGAGCTGTAGCCTCTTATAGTTTTCCCATGCCTCATCAATCCACCTCTGAACAACAGTCACCTCTTCCTTGTTAAATGTTCAAGCTTCCCGTATTTGCAAATATACTCAATAGGTTTATGTTTTGCCCTCTCAGGAAAACTATGCTGGGTAAAATTACGCGCCCTATAATACAGTGTTAGCCTCGCGTAAAATCGACACGGCAACAAAATTGGGCTAAAGGAGCATGAGCAAGCTTATCAGAAGAATGCCAATGATTGAAAATAGGGATATGGCTATCCTTTTGGCTTGTTTGGCTGCTCTCTCAGCCAGAAGACACAGTGTCCCTATCTGCTTCTCTCCAATGACCTTCACTCCGGAAATTGTTTCTATGCACCATGACGCCTCTGCAGTCTCCATGTTGCCCAGTGCGTTTAACGTAGCTTCTTTAATGTATCCAATTAGCTTATTTTGATCCAACGCCTCACCAATTGGATAGTAGCCACGCGCAGTCAATACAATTCCATTGACCACATGGGTGTCTGTTGTGAGAACTTCTCCATCGACGACGCTGATTTCTTGAAGCATAGAGAGAACCCTTTCTCGCAGTTTAGATATCATGTTGTTTCCATCAATGGTTATGTAGGCTGCTTTCCGGTCGCCGACCTTTATGGCAATCACGCTTATTCCTCCTGGAGCAATGCCCTCCTTGACGCTAAACTCTTTAGGAATAACCTTCGCAGCCCCTATATCAAAAGAGGAACGTTGACAGACCATCGCTTCTTCCAGGCTATTTACTGCGGCTTTTCTGAGTCCCTTAACCGCCTCGCTAAGATTAAAGGGTCCCTCAATACTGTTATGGGCGTCAATGACGATTGCAGTGGATAACCCTCGCTTCTCCGCCTCATTAACAATGGTGAGGTCCAATTCTTGAGGAAGGTCCTCCATAGTCTTGGGGGCAACTGTTAGAGTGAGGAGGGCGCAGTCGCCAAATATTTGGCAACTCGAACTTGCATTGTTTTGTACCCTTGTGAAGGGTGTGGCATCGCTGGCGAAGGTGGAAAAGTTAACAGATTTTAGGATACCCTCCATGACCTTTCCATTTTGGAGCTGAGAGGGGAGGTCAAGCCCATGCCCAGATAATCCATGTGGAACTGAAACTACACATTGCAATTTATTTTCTAGCGCTTCTTGTATCATTTGAGGAAGGGTGCTACTCCCGACATTTTTGAAGGGACCTGGATGAAACATAGGAACCACCAACAACGCCTTCATCTTCTTATTGGCTCGGAAGGCCAACATGGATATCTTTATGCTTTGTTCATCTCCAAGTCCCTCAAAGAGGCTTTCAAGGGGTTCGTTCAGGTTCTCCGTCCAATTCGCTACAAAGGCTTTAAACAGAGGCAGAGATGCAATCCCGAGGGTCTTTGTGCCAATTCGATCCACAAGGTAAATGAAAATGAAGACCGTAAGCATCGCGACGGGAGTAGAGACTGAAAGAAAGATAAAGGCATTCGCTCCTAGACGATACCCTATTACGGTTTCCATCAGAAACAAGGGGATGATGCACGAGGCGGGCTGCAAGAAAGCAAAGAGAAACGCCCTTCCCCGATCAACAAATGACGTTGCAAGGACCACTAACAAACGAAGGAGTAACGCGGCACAAAAGCCCAGCAGGAAACCCTTCGCCCAAATCTCTGGATTCTTAAGGAAAACCCCAATGACACCTCCTATAAAAATGAAGCAAAACCACACCAGATTGGAAAAAATGGAGAGGGCAAGGCGACGCCTTCTGTTGAGAACAGGGTCCCTCCTCATCCCGCTGTAATGTATTATAAAGTCGGATAAAAGAGTGATAAATAAGACGCTTGCACCAAGATCCATGCCCGAGGCAACCCCATAGTAAGAGGGGTGCACCGGAAGAACAGCTAAAACTCCACCCAGTAAACATGATATAAATAGTAAGAGAATTATCTTTCCATAAGAGGGAAGCGTAAACAACGACGAGTAACGCCTAACGGCCTCACTTATATAGTCATCTAATGATCTGTCGTAAACCAACATGGATGCTCCTTAGTGATAGTTTGGGGATAAAGGTTCAAAAAGGTTGAGGTATAAGGCGACTTAATGAGCAAAATCAAGGCTTTGCAACAAACGTTAAGGAGCGTTGGAAATGTGAGAGGTGAGAAACAAAGTTTACATCAATTTAGGAAGGTTTGTTGAGAAACCGTGCGATTATTTCCGAGAAAAAGGAAAAGCCTCAAAAGAAAAACTCGGTGAAGAAGAGTTAAAAATGGGTTCTGCGATGTTAATCATTCAGCCTATGGGGTAAGATAAAGTTTTATCCTTGACGACCATAAAACTTTAATGAAGACTATGTCTGAAACTGGCCCACCTCCCACCGTATTTCATATGCTGGAACGGAATATAGGACGAAGAATAGTGGCGATTTTGGACCCCGCCTATGGATTTGAAGGGACACTGGTCGCTGTTACACGAGACCCCGCCGGAATCTGGCTCTCCGACGCCGATGCAATAATATTGCGATCCACGATAGCGCAACCGATACCGCAAGTTGTAAGCAAGGAGCAAAGAAGCGAGATATTCATCAACCTAAATTCGGTTCAACGCATCGAGGTTCTGCACAAAGGTCGATGACCCTCGTTTTCTATCTCATATACGACGTCAGAGCACCATTTTGGCATATGCTTCACGATGGGATGAGAGAATAGAAACTGACTAAAATTGAACAACCTCGGCCTTTTAAGGAAGTGGAAGCTTGCCCAACGCTTGTAGCTGCGCCAGTATACAAGCTAATATTAATGCCACCGTCATCATCACGATTAGTTCGGGTTTTACCCTTATGCCGCGGGTCTCCTCTTCAAAAAATCGAAGCAGACCAGCGCTCGCCGCGGGCATGGGAGCGACCTTCTGACGCCTTTTCTCTCTTCTACTACTCATGGTAATCGCCTCAGGTTCATCATATACCATGGAGACTTATTAATAAAGTTATGCTGACTTAAAGCTTTATTTGTTGTAGCAAGCTGATATATTGTTGAGGTGCTTTTATGAGCCTTGCCCGCGAGTATTATGAGAAAACATTTGAGCTCCTCAGGCAACATCACACATAGTTTCAGGGGACAATCCCGCTGATCGCGAGCGAGAATGTGGCAAGCCCCGCCGTACGCGAAGCATTGACAACCGACTTTGGAAACCGATACGCAGAAGGCTGGCCTGGAGAGCAGTCAGCTGACTAGGCTGGCTGCCCAGTTAGCGCGTCTACGCTGGATGCGTCTACATCGATCAAGTGGAGCTCATCTGCATTGAGTTAATGAAAAGGCTGTTCAACGCTGAGTTCGTGGATGTTCGCCCCATCTCCGGCGTAGTCGCCAATCTGGTGGTTTACACCGCCTTCACCAATCCAGGCCATGTTATGCTTGCATTATCCATTCCATGCGGAGGCCACATCAGTATGGGGAAGAAGGAACTGGGTGGAACCGCTGGGGCTGTCCATGACCTAGTAGTCGAATATCTGCCTCTGGATTATAGAGAGCTAAACATCGATGTGGACAAGACCAAGAAAAGGGTTGAGGGACTATGCAGAGAGGGAAGACCTCCCAAATTGGTGATGTTCGGAGGTAGTCTTTTTCCCTTCCCTCACCCAGTGAAGGAATTGGCTGAAACTTTTCAGGAAGTGGGTGGAACCATAGCCTACGATGCAGCTCACGTGGCTGGATTGATTGCTGGTGGATGCTTCCAAGACCCCCTACGGGAGGGAGCAGATGTCGTTACCCTTAGCACCCACAAGACGCTGCCCGGACCACAACATGGTGCCGTAATGTCTTGGGAGAAACACGCCGAGAGGATCAAGCGGGCCACCTTTCCTGGACTCGTGAGTAATCATCATCTTCATGCGATGGCTGGGGTTGCCATAGTGTGTGCTGAGATGCTGGAGTTTGGGAGAGGATACGCTCAACAAGTCATCCAGAATTCTAAGGCTTTAGGCCAGGCCCTCTATGAAAGGGGCTTCAACGTATTGGCAGAGCATAAGGGCTTCAGTGAATCCCATGTGATCCTGATTGACATAACGAAGTATGGTGACGGGGGCACTATCGAAAAGGAGCTGGAGAAGGCAAACATCATAATAAATCGGAACCTACTCCCGTGGGACATAAAGGCTGGGCGCCACTTTATGCACCCAGGCGGCATTCGTTTGGGGTCACAAGAGGTTACAAGGCTGGGAATGAGAGAACCGGAGATGGTTGAAATCGCTGAATACATAAAAATGGTAGTCATCGATAAAGAAGACGTAGAAAGAGTTAAAGAAGACGTGATAGAGTTCAGAAATGACTATCAAAAAGTGCATTTTTGCTTTGAAAATGCAATAGAGGCCTATAAATACGTCAAAATACGCTGAAAGCTAAACTCATCACAGCGATAGATCCATGAAAATTTTGGGCTAATCCAAAGGATTGGAGGGCGTGTCGTAACTAAATGTTTATTGAGGAACTTTAATGTTCCATGACTCAGCAAGTTTTTGTGTCATGGGCCTTGACAAGAGGCGCATTCAAAGGTGCTATTTGGCAAAATTTATATAAGAACTTTTGGTATTATACTATGGTGTTTGGTTGGCTGGATTACGTATTCAACTCCCCGATGATCTTGAGAGGCTTTTCAGAGAAATGGCCATGAAGCGCTTTGGTTACGGGAAGGGCTCGATAAGTCGCGCTGCTGAGGAAGCCATACGGAGGTGGCTGACATCTCAATCACAGATAGAGAAAAGGCAGTTTGAGGGGGATCCCATTAAAGCCATCGAGGGGTTGCTTGCTGACGTTGACGTTAATTCCGTGGAGCTTCAACATCTCGCTGGAAAAATCTGGGTGAGAAAGGTTTTGGGCAATGTATCTCATTGACACCAATATTTTTCTTGAGGTCTTACTCTCTGGATATAGAAAGGATGAGTGCGAGCGATTTCTAAATCGCCTAAAAAATGGAAAAGCATTAGGTGCGGTTACGGATTTTTCTATCCACTCCATTTTAGTTATCATGGAAGGCTTTGGAAGAAGAAGGGAGCTTAAACTATTCTTAAGGAGTTTGCTAGCTTATAAGGGATTAAGCATGTATGCGACAACATTGATGGATGAGGTGAGTGCCATAGACATAAGCTTTGAAGCTAACCTGGATCTGGATGACGCCATTCAATATCACGTAGCCTCAATGTTAAAAGCTGATGGAATCGTTTCCTTCGATAAACACTTCGATGGATTAAAAATATCAAGGCTGGAGCCCTCTCAAATTCTATAAAGCCTATGTGGAGAGGGTCGTACGGAACAGCCACTTAAATCCGGTAGAGTCACCACATGGACCATAGGCCATAGCAATAGGTCCATTAAAAAGTTCTTGGATTTGTTAAGGGAGCACGGAATTGAAGTGCTGGTGGATATACGCAGTTTTCCCACCTCTAAGGCTGAGCATTTTAAGAGGGAGGAGATGGAGCAGTGGTTGCCTACGCATGGAATCGAGTATGCTTGGCTTGGCAAGGAGCTGGGGGGATATCGTCGAGGCGGTTATGAGGCTCACATGAAGACGAAGCTGTTTAGAGACGGCGTGAAAAAGCTTCTGGAGTTGGCAAGGCAAAAACGAGTTTGCGTCATGTGCATGGAGAAAAACCCAAAGTATTGCCACCGCCGTTTCCTGACAGCACATTTAGAGAGAAAGTGTGTAGAAGTGATCCACATCCTCGAGAAGGGACAAGCAAGTCTTCTGAAGTTTTAAAGCCTAACACAAAACAAATACTTAGGATGGTGTTAAGAGGGAGCTAGCATGCATATTCATGAGTTTCAGGAAATGATGCGGCGGGTTTATTTTCATCGAGACTCCAAGCGTGGGGTAACGGGAACATATGAGTGGTTTGTGGAAGAGGTTAGGGAGCTGGGGGAGGCCACAGAGGAACATAACATGAAGGCTTTGGAAGATGAGTTTGCGGATGTCTTCGCATGGTTAGCATCTCTGGCAAATATTGTCAATATAGATTTGGAGAGGGCCGCGTTAACAAAATATGATAACAGGTGTCCCAAATGTCTAGAAATGCGATGCAAATGCTCGTTTTAGTATCTTAGCTCGGGCACCATAGCAATTGGTCGGTGGTTCAAGTCCATAACGCTAAGCACTTATATGGTAATACGTAGGAATTAGTACAAAGCGGGAAGGACTCAAACCCCATGTTCGAAGGCTTGTTCATATGCCGGGTGTAAACAAATCTGAAGAGTCAACTAGCCTCTTTTTACCCAAACTTTTCCAAGAATTAGAACCTCTTTAATGGCCGCTATCTCCGTACGTTCTATGGAATTCTGGAAAACTCGCAGTGTAGAAAGCATTTTTAAACAAATTAAGCTTTCAGCTATTCTCAACCATAACAAAGGGTGATGTGGATATGTTTGCCATGATTGCCACGCGGAATGGTGGAAAGGCGATTCATGTTGGGGTAAGGGTGTTGAAAGAGGGCAGTTCGGCCTTGGATGCCGTTGAGGAAGCTATCAAGTTTGTTGAGGATGATCCCAGCGATTATACTGTTGGGTACGGTGGATTGCCAAATCTCTTAGGTGAGGTTGAGCTGGACGCCTCTATGATGGATGGCAAAAAATCCTCAGAGCTGGAGCGGTAGCGGCGGTTAAACACTATAAGAACCCCATATCCATAGCCCGAAAGGTCATGGAGCTAACACCTCACGTTTTGCTCGTGGGGGATGGGGCTGAAAGATTCGCAAAACTGCTCGGGTTTACCAAAATAAACCTGTTTACACAGGAGTCAAAGGCAAAGTATGAGGGTTGGACGCATGGAAAGGGTCAGTTTTACCCAACAAGATACATAAAGCTGAGCGAAAGCCTCTTCGAATGGTACAATAAGTATGTTGGCTCAGTAAAATCGTCTGGAACAGTTAACATCATGGCATTGGATGGGGGTGGAAACTTGGCTGTTGGAGTGTCAACCAGTGGATTATTTATGAAGCTTCCTGGCAGGGTGGGCGATTCGGCCATCTTTGGGGCTGGAAATTATGCTGACAACAGGTATGGTGCCGCTGCATGCGTTGGAAGAGGGGAATTGGCCATGAGAACCTGCTTGGCAAAGATGGTTGTGGAAAACATGAGGCGAGATTAAGTGTTCAAGAGGATTGCGTAGCCGGGGTGAGAGAAGTGAACTCGCTTAAAGACGCTATTGGCGGTGGTGTTAACGTTATGGCACTTGATCCGAAGGGCAATCCCGGGGCATCATCAAATTTAGGCCCCTACATGTGCTGGTATCAGAATGACAAACTTGAACAGCCGATTCAATTTCCAAGCATGGAGGTGTATGAATAAAGTGAGACACGGCCATGGGTTTTCCATGGTTACTTACTGGATAAGTCTTTCATTCTTTACTTGGTAGGTTAGTTAATCGTTGCTGCCCAGCGCCCGTTAACTCCCAAAGGTAAGGTTTACTGCCCTTTCGCATGAAGATGTTTTCATTCTCGAGAAGATGAAGGTGCCGAAGAACCGTCGTGTAGCTTAATCCGGTTTCTTGTGCGATGGTTTTGGCGTTAGATACTCTTCTCTCAAGGAGCAAAATTATTCGTGTTCTGGTAATTAGTCCCAGTCGGACATTTTTCTTCAAAGACAGAAAGGCCTTTGGGTGGTAGGCTTGCTTAGACATGGTCCCTCAAAATAAATTTGTATTGGGTGCAGAAAAAGCTTACATTCATACCTTTTAGGCGATGAAGTCCTCCAGACTGATTTGCTTGGGTTTTTTGCCCTCAAACAGGGAGTTGATTTCATCCTCAACAAGGGAGAGGCGCTGGGCGTAGTATTTGGGGAGACCATACTTTTGTACGAGCTGATGCGCAGCCTCCAGGTATTTTTCGATGCCGCCACGATAGACTGTTAGGGTCAGGGTACCTCCACATTCTGGGCACCTGCCTGGAAGGGGTAACCTTCTGAACCGCTTATTGCATGATCTGCATCGAAAGTTTTGGGTGGTGAATGCTCGTAGGTTTCCAGCTATGTCGCGCATGAAGTGGGTGGTTAGGACCTTTCGGGCAACCCTCTCGGCATCAACCGCCTCAATTTTCTCCGCTAACATAAGCTGGCTGCTCAACTTGTCGGTCATCTGCTTCAATTTTTTATACATACTTTCACGATTACCCAGATTTATGTTAGAAACAGGAATCGTGTAGCTAAAGCCTTGAAACTGCGCCTCTGTGCCCAGTCTATGCTCAATCATATTAATGAGACCACTAACATCGCGAGGCGATGCGTTCTGCGAGGTCTTTTCGTAAAATAATAGAGGATACTTTGCCGCAACATCCACCTCATGGGCTTGACGTTGCACCTCTTCGGGATTCACCGCGGGAATGATGAACAGTGGTGCATCCATCATCCCACCGATTTGAACTGGCAAGTATGCCTTAGAGAAGTTTAGGACCGTGTCCAAAGCCAGCATTAATGCGTCCTCATCGCCGTCGCAATCCCTACGCTTCGCCGAGTGCCAAAGAGGATGGGCGTAACAAACATTCAGAACCGAGAAGCCAACAATCCTCCCAAGAATACCCACGGAGGTGTGGGGTGCTAAGCCCACGATGAGATGGCCAATTAGATCGTCCACACTCTTGACGTTGTAGTAGGGGGGAAGTTCATACACCTTTTCCAGGAGTTCATCCACAAAGTTGGCCACATGAACAAAATACTCCGCGCCTTTCAGCGGTATGACAACATCCTGGATTTTAAGTTCACATATTTGATCGGAATCAGTTAAAGGGTTCCCATTAATGTCATAGTTATAGCCAAGTTGCCGAAGCTTTTCAATTGATATATCAATCTCAGATGCCTTGAAGTGAGTTAGTGGTGCATTTGTGGCATCAAAGCGAATGGTTCCGTCCTTAAAGACAGAGAGGTCATGCTTTGCCCGTAAAATCCCCTTTTCAAGAATCTCAGGGGTTTTCGTCTCATTCGTTAAGCCCTTCACGCCCTTCACGAGTGATGGGGCAGGAAGGTTTAATTTCTCACATGCCTCATCCATCAACCCCTTAAGATTAAGGTGTTGCGGCTCATAACCCCTTGTTGGGGCCTTACAAACAGGGCAAAAACTTTCTTCCTTTAAGGTCCTCTTGCATCGAGGACAGGTTTTCTCTAAAACGGTTTCTGCACTACATTTCGGGCATTTTGTCTTAAAGGTGGAAGCCTGACACTTGGTGCACCGCCGCTTAACAATCTCAACCTCAACCACTCCCTTGATCAGGGCATCCACTAAATTCCGCTGAGAGCCACCAGCCAACCCCACAGGAAAAAGAACATGGACGAGGGGCCTCATCTCCCGCCTCTTCGCCTTTTCGGGGCGCCCCATTCTGGCGCCAATAAGTGTCGGAGCCTTCTCCTTTATGATGATGCCTGTGAAATCCTGAATGATTTCAAGGACGGGCTTTGTACGGGGCACCCTTGCCTTAGGATCATGTAACCCGAGGCAAAAGGCAAAGATGTGTGCCTCCTCACCCTCTATCCTCACCCTGTTCTCAACAACCTTATGGGGCATACAGATCCTTTCAAGCAGTCTCTTCACTGACTCGTTCAAAGTGCCATGTATTTCATGAACGATCTCGTCTTTAGCCTGAGTCTCAGAGTTAAAAAGCCATTGCCGCAACGTGTGAAATTCGTCAGGGGAGAGGTTGGACCAGAAATACGTGAAGTGCGGGTGAAGGGGGATTTGGAAGGTTGAAGAAAAGGCTATCGCCTCTTTGGCGGTTGGCTTGTTTTCAAATGGGTTGTTCAGGATGGCCTCAAGGCGGGGGACAGGAACCTTTACAGCGGCAGCAGCCCCCTCCATGCCTCCACTAAACTTTTGTTGAATGACCGCACGAAGTTCCTCGCACCACCACTCCTCAGTGAGACCAGACCGGCGAAGGGGTTTATCATTATACAGAAAGTCGCCAAATCCAACAAGGATATCGCCGAGAAACAGGATCCTATCAATCATATCCTTTTTTTGCTCAAAATCCTGAAGTGAAACGCGAGTCACGGAGCCGTCTTTCAATCGCACGATTGGAGGCTCTATCGTATCCACAGGGAGAACCACCCCCGCCTTTCCCGGTCCCTCTATGCGCAACTGGGTGCCTGCAGCGAGAAATTGTTGAAGAACCATCATGGTGGCTGGGTTGATTCCCACCGCCGCTAAGCCAGTGTTTCTGGCTCTTCCATAACGAAGCCTGAACCCGCCAGTCCTTGAAGGAAATGAAAATATTGGACGCCCCGCGATAACATCCTCCATGAACCCTGCAGTCCTCTTTTCCTCTATTTCTCGGATCCCCTTTAGCCAGTCCCATCCCTCAATCCCTAGTTTTTCCACAATGGTCCAAACCTTTGCGGATCGGCCCACAACCCCGTCATTTACGACACGGAGGGCCCCTCCCCGTATTCGGTTTGTTTCAATGCGGGGTAGATTACGGAACGTTGAAACCTCTATTGGATTGGTTTCGGTGCCGCTGGACTCCACGGGCATGTATTGTAGGGCTTTCCTCAGCTCCTTATCAGAAATGTGATATTGAAATCGCGCCACCGATCGCTCAAATAACCGCACCTCCTCGATGAATCGCCCAATTTCCTCTGGTGTTGGCTTGTAACGGTCCAAACCAAGAAGGCGACGGACAAAATCCCCCACCACCAGGGTCAGGGCTTGCTCAGTGCCCCCAGCCGAGCGTATGGGACCAGCGAAATAAACCGCCAGATACCTTGTTCGATCAGGATTA
Organism: Candidatus Bathyarchaeota archaeon BA1; assembly: GCA_001399805.1. The sequence goes on along the minus strand of LIHJ01000089.1, from coordinate 108,527 downwards.
TATTTGATCGCCACGCGCGCTACCCCTTGTAAAGGCGCGGCGGTGATGCCCTCAGTTAGTATGGCGAGGGCGGTTCGTATTGCTTGCTCGGCTGCCTCCCGCGCATCCATGTGCCCAAATTTTCCGTAAACAATCTCCTCAGCTATCTTGAAGGCGAGTTCCTCTCGAGGCAACCTCTTACTCAGCTCTTGTATACTTTCTGCCACGCCCGAAGGACCGACCATCCCCTCAACAAGCGTGGCTAAGTCTTTCGCGATCTCTGGCTCGGGGTTGGGGGCTGGGTTGAGCCCCTTTTCCCTGGCTTTCCTCGCAACCTGATAAATGCTTTCAAGTCCACTTTCTAAACTGTACACATACTGCTGGTATTCCTTGCCCATCTTGGCGTTCAATATCAACTTCCTTCAGTAAAATTACATAGAGGAATATTGAATCTTTCTAACATAAACGATGGAAAGATGGACGAGCCTTATGCTGAAAATCTACACAAAACCATGGCTACCGATTGATCCTTACACATTCAACCAGTTCCTTAATCTTATCTTTCCCCTTAAGTTCCTCCATAACCGTGCCAGTAACAACGATGTCTGCCCCAGCGCCCACGACCTCTTTAACTTGCTCACCAGTTCTTACCCCCCCGCCCACAATAAGCGGAACGCTGACAAGGTCTTTCACCATTTTCACCATATCACTTGGTACGGGCCGCTTAGAGCCTGAGCCTGCCTCCAAATACACAAATCTCATGCCAAAATATTGTGCTGTTAATGCGTAGGCAGCGGCAAGCTCTGGCTTATCATATGGGATGGGGCAAGCCCGCCCTATGACCCCAACCGTGCCTCCCTCTCCTACAACGATGTAGCCAAGTGGGATCGCTTCTAAACCAAATTTCCTTATTAAAGGAGCTCCCAAAACTTGCGCCCCTGTAAGGAAGTACGGGTCTGATGAATTAAGAAGAGACATAAACCACATGGCATCCGCATAACGACTGATACCAGTTACATTATTTGGGAAGAGAATTACGGGAATCTTTACCGCCTTCTTTATCGCCTTTACAACGGCGTCTAAGCGTGAAGTCAAGATGAGGGTGGACCCGCCAACCATGATGGCTGCAGTTTGACAAGACTCAGCAACATGAGCCATGCGAGCTGCAACAGAAGGGGTTGTCTTCTCAGGATCGATGAGGGTTACGTGAATGGCCCCATCTTCCCGGATTTTGTCAAGCAAATACTTCTCTACCCAACCGACCAAAGCAAAATCCCCTACTAAATTTGACTTTTAACGTATTTGTCAGTTGTTCATCTTTTAGTTTTTCTAAGTTTCAGCCCTCTCACGAATTTCAAAGGACTGCTCTCCCCACCAACATGCTCGAAACCAACTACATAATAGTTGTTTTGGAGTAGAACTTGTCAGTGAAAAGGCAGTAGACATCGATCTCCCGAAAGGCGGGTTTGATGGGCAACTCATCCATCAAGCCACAGCTCCCACACCGCACAGTGGCACGCGTTTGTCCCTTGGAGAGCTCGACTCTGACCCCTTCCTTTCCGCATTTTGGGCACAGAAACACCTTGGGCAGTCGCTTCTTGGGAATGCGAACTACCTTTCTTCTTCTTCTACCCATACTGAGTCCTCTATGTTGATATATTCAAATATAGCTCTCACTTAAATATTTGTCAAACCTTGAAACAAACGTTTGAAGGTTAGGGTTAACAATCTGTTACGAAGGGGGCCATGCACAAAGGAAATAAGAGAAGCCAACCTCGAAAGACTTGCACACTTGATCAAGGTCTGTGGGTTCTTACTAGAGACGAAAAATTACCACTCTGGCAGAATGCGTCACTAGGGGCATCAGAAATATGTGGCTAAGGATAGAGATCTAACATGGTTTTTGACAATTGGATGCTATCTTAATTTTTATATAAGATGACATCCTTATGCAATCTTCGAGTGCCCTTGAACTTATGTTGTCCCTTTAGGCATATTAGAGGAAATCACGAAAACCCAGCTTTAGAAATCGACGAACTGCTGGGCAAAGGTCGTTTCTTAAGACTAAGTCCACGTACGAGCAACCGAGCGATCTAGCTCTGGTCGCTTACAGACTTGATTTGTGCAAGTTAGTTGAGAATTGGCTACGCCTAAAAATAGAAAACTTAGAAGATTTGAGGGAAAAAACACTGGCTAATAGAAGAAAGACGCACACATACGGAAACATTTCGGCGATACTACCACAGTCAATGCGGTTTCTTAGATATAATATTCAACGCGTTTACGGTCAATATCACAAAAATTGATGTACTAAAGACATTAACTTTGGCTTGCCTAGACAGAGAGGAAAACTCAAGAAGTTGTACTTGAGTCAATTAATTACACAGAATGCCCAAGTCTGAATTCGTCTTTGTGGTAACTCGCGCCGGAAAACCCTCGATATCTAAAGTATCACTATTCATGTTTAACGGTCACCAGTTTCTATGCGAGGAGAGCTCTTTCACGTAAACTTTTCCTTGAAGTTACGGCAAGAAATCGTAACTTCCTTATCTGGAAACTTCCTTTCACATCGTATTACTCATTCCTAGATTTCTTCGCTAGGAATCAAAATTGCGCTCATTGCTCGCGCATGGCTTTCATCTTTTTTGCGTGGCTCTTTCAAAAGCTCCAATTTCTTATCGAGGTCCCCCCAGTATTACAACCATTTCTGACTGCCCCAAATCGCCGATAAACGTGTTCTACGTTTTCTCTTTCCTCTAGCTTTTCTTTCTCTTTGTTCTTTCACTGAACTTGAGATAGTGACCAGTAGACGCCTTTCGGCTTCAGTCAAAACTTTCGTTCCTTTCCACACTTATTCCTCGCGGCTTTCTTAGGCCTTCTAACGCGAGGCATCAAGATAAAGCCCGGGGCAGATATGACTTTAGCAGTCTCTGCCCACTGGGTATATGCTCGTATTTATTACCTTAAGTTTCCTGTCTTTAGAAATCGGATTATTTTCCGAGGTTGCATTTTGAATGATAAAAGGATCAGTAGGTTTATTTATTTTGTATATGGTTTATACTATTGCTAACCTATATGGTTGTTTCAACTTTGAAGATCCCTCGACATGTTCTCCTTTCATATGCCTTGCTTTACTCAAACTTTAAGAAGAAAGTCTTTTACTTTCAAAGGGCAAGGGAAGCGCTAGGTGCAAGTGATGGTTTTACTAAGTATCTTCTCTCTAAAATGGCTAATATTGGAATCGTTTCCTCTAGAGGGTCTACAAAAGATCGTCGACGCAAGCTGTATTATCTCATTGACCCCTCAATTTGGCTTAACATGCTCGCAGTTACGCATAATCTTCCAAGAGATGTTCAAAAGACCATTATTAAGATTGTCAAGGAGCTGCATGACCGTGACGATGTAGATGGCCGTATTGCTCTTCGGTAGCCTCGCAAGGGGATCATTCACTGACTTAAGCGATATTGACATTCTCATAGTGACAACCGGCGAAGCCTTTATGGAGAATTTAGTTAAGTTATGTGATGGTATTAGAAGGGGTGAATTTCGCCTTGAATGCACAGTGATGAGCAGATCTGAGGTATTAAGGGGGCCGAAAGGGATTCTCCCTTCATATGGCACTTGATCATGGAAGCTACCCCATTGATTGACAAGAGGGATTTTTTAGAAGAGGTTAAAGAGAGAACCTCAAGGATTGCACATGAGGCTTTAAGGTCTCTCCTTAACATTTCCAAGGCAAGGTTTAGAGCTTGCCATTACGGGCTATCTAACAGCTTGATGATCCCCTATGCCTCTGTTGAAGGGTTTCTTATCGTGGCAAGATGCGCTATCGCCGATGTCATCTTTCATAATACTTATATTTTCAAAAAAGAAGCGGCAGTTAAGGCTCTCCTGGAGAGACATGCTGAATTAGAAAGCCATCATGAAGCCATTCACTTACTTAAGGACTCATATAACAAATATCGAAACTCCGGGCTTATTTATCCTGAGGATTGGGAATCTCCTTCCATCGACCCTTCCAAGCTTTACAAAGCCGTTGAAAGTGTTATGGAGGTAATTTCTCAACATGCCTGTACTTGAAAGTATAATGAAGAAGCTAAGAGACGCCGAGCTTTCATTGAACACAGGAACTTTTGAAGCAACTATATTTGAGTATGACGCAGCCATTGAAGGGATGCTTCGACAATACCTTTACAAGAAGTATAGGGTTAAAGTTGGATACAATTGGAGTAAAATCGCCGATGATCTAAAAGAACAACTTGGTGAAAAACCTTAACAAAAATGATTATGATTTAATGAAGAGCTTTTCAGAATTAAAACGAGTTGCTATGAGAGGCCCGGTATATCATGAAGGAATTTACATTGGAACCCCAGAAAATGCAGACTCCTATAGAAACTTAGCGGAAAAAATATTGAAGAAAACATTAAGTTACCTTTAACCTCCATCATAAGTTCTTTTCATACAAGTTTGCACGATTTTGATAATGGGAGCATGCATACTCGAACAAGCAGAAACTCTATGAGGTGTGATTATGAATGAAATCCGCATAATTCGAAAGATGTGGATCGTGTTTTGATAGGAGTCCCTGAAGGGCATAAGCACTTACGGGTCTGCTTGGAGATTGAAAGATGGATCCACTCTTATTTTTCAAAAGACCATGATGGCAAATATCCTACGTTCATACATCACAATCAAGACACATCCGAGTGTTCGGGCTCAAGAACTTAAAATGGAAACTTTAGCCGTGGAGCAACGAAAAAAGGATCACGCAGCGCATCAACTACTTGAAACTCCCCGGAAAAATGAAGACATTGAGAGGGAATTGAGGCCCCCTGAAGAAGGAAAGCCCGTTACCTAATTTCCTTCACAGCTTTTTCTATACGATTCAGTGCCTCTTCGATCTTCTCGTAGGCTGTTGCATAAGAGAACCGTAGATAACCCTCGCAGTATTTGCCAAAAACAGGACCTGGTACAGTTACCACCTTTCCCTTATTGAAGAGATGCTCAGCGAATTGTGCAGATGGCATGCCGAAGCCCTGGATGTTTGCAAACAGGTAAAAGGCTCCCTTCGGAAGGGTGGATCGAAAGCCCTTAATTTCGTTAATCCTTGAGTGAAGAAGGTGGCGTCTCTTATCAAACTCTCGAACCATATTATCTATAAAGTCTTGTGGACCCTTTAACCCTGCTACTGCCCCATATTGCGCCGGACCATCAACACAAGCAACGGCGAATTGTTGAACCTGTACCATAGAAGAAATAACCTCCTTAGGCCCAAGCGCATAGCCGACCCGCAAACCCGTCATGGCATATGTCTTGGAAAACGAGTTTACAACTAATGTGCGCTCCCGCATTCCGGGAAAGGTGGCTAAGCAATAATGCCTAGTGTCATCATATGTGATTTTTTCATAAACCTCATCAGAGATCACAATTAAATCACGCTCCACCACAAGTTTGGCAAGCTTCATGATGTCATCATATAGCAGAACGGAACCCGTTGGGTTATTGGGAGAATTCACAATCATCACGCGTGATTTACCTGTGAGGAGAGGTATCACATCGTTAGCATCCAGCCGAAAGTCTTTCTCTTCAAGCAGAGGCATCGAAATAGGAACACCACCAGCCATTAAAACATCGGGCTCATAGCCTGCAAAACCTGGATCCGGGATCAAGACCTCGTCGCCAGGATTTACGAGCGCCAGTAAAGCCAGAAAGATGGCTTCAGACGCCCCAACTGTGATCATGATCTCTGTTTCAGGGTCATATATCAAGCCATAATCCTTCTTTGCCTTCTCCGCCAAGGCCTCAAGTAACTCAGGGACACCCTCATTAGGCGTGTAGTGTGTCTTACCCTCATCCAAAGCCTGCTTAATCGCTTCAAGAACGTGAATGGGTGGAACGTAATCCGGCTCACCTAAACCCATACTGATCATACCGGGAACTCCTTGCGCCAATTCAAACATACGGTGAATCCCAGAAGGTCTAATGCCCTTTAATCTTGACGCAGGTTCAAAACATTTCAATGCGGACACCATTATGTATTCTATTTTCTTCTGTATAAGTTTTACATTTATCATTTAATAATGTTGCCTAAATAGTGGTCAATAATTGAGATCGACCGCAAGCTTTTTGTATTCGTATACAAAATCGTATTCAACAGAAACAAGATATGGGGAAAGAGTTTGTATTCAAAGGAAAACATCCGTGAATGGTTGATGCGATCAATGAATGACCCGTTTGCGAAAATACTCTCAAAAAATAGTAATCTGACTAAAACGCAACTAGAAACCCTTCTAATTGACATTTTAGCTGAAAATATAACTGAAAAAACATTAAAAACTGAAGAGAAAGCCAAATTACGCCTTTTAAAGGCGGATATAAGCCGAGGCTCATTCAATAGAACGCTACAACAGGCGAGAAAAAATGTAATTCAATCCATCTACACAATTCTACTTCTTGGATATTTGGGCATCTTTGAGGACACCAGACTGGATCCATATCTAGAGGTTGCAAATAAACTACAAACTTATATGAGCGCTTACAAGGACATGATAGGAAATGAGGGGACAAAAGGTGAATATCTGAGAATCGTTAGAATGTTACATGAGGAATTAGAGTCCAGCCTAGAACGATTATCCAAACCAAGGACACGATAAATGTGATGTGTGATATCACAGCCGCTCTTTCCAGCTAGGTCGTCCTTTATCTTTTAATATAAAATCACTCATATTAAATGTTGGCGCTTGGCACCGGTAGTGCCTCGGAGCACAGGGCACCTTAAGAGCCTAATCTGAGCCTATCTTGGTATATTGTCCCCAAAGATTCTTGAACACCGAATTCTATTTATGTGTGCACCATCTTTAAAGGAGAGCGTATTTCCATTCAAATATGAAACCAATCGAGGAGGCACGTTGCGACTGTGACATGTGATATCACAAAGGCATTCTTGATTTGAATCGCTAAGCAAAATCACTTTGGGTTAATTTATAGGTATAGTCGGACTGAAGGCTCCCTTGTAGAATGTATCTTGGACCCTCTGTGTCCATGTTCTCATCATGTCCTTGTAAATTGTTATCATAACTATGATATCCTATCAGATCACGTGTGATCACAATTAGGTCACGTCACATGCTAGCCTCCTATAAACTTATCTTCTTCTTTAACATTAAATCATTTAGAGGGACCCATGTTGTATGATCCCCTTTTGATTGCAACCCTCCTTTTACTAATTGTTACACTTGGTGCAGCGGCATTGTATTATGGGCGGATAAAGAGGGCGCGTGAGGAATACGAAAAGGCTAGGGATGTCGTAAGCGACGTTGTTATAAGTTTTAATAGGCAGGTGCAGAGGCAGGAGGATAGACTTGGTGTTGTCGCCTATAAAACTGAGGTCCTCTCCTCTAAAAGTGAGAAGATCGTGGCAAAATTAGAGGGATATAATAAGCAATTAGCCTCCCTAGCCTCTAAAGTTGAAGGCGTTCTGGGAACCGAGGCGAGGATCTCTGAGCAAATGAAGACGATGGATCAAAAAATCAACGATATCACCGCCACGCAAGAGAAGATAATGCAAAAGATCGTCAAAATTGAAAAACGAGAATATAAGGTCCCAATGATGCCCGAAGCAAAAATAGAGGCGGCCATTCCGATCAAGAAAGAAAGAGTGCTGGCCCCATTGACAGAAACCGAGTTGCATATGCTAGAGCTTCTTACTGAGGGCGAGAAAACTGCCCCTGAAATTAAAGCTAGAATAAAACTCACTAGAGAGCATACTGCTCGTTTGATGAAAAAATTGTACGAGGATGGTTATTTGGAGCGAAACACACAGAGAATACCATACACCTACAGCATAAAGGAGGAAATGATGAGTATCCTGAAAAAGGCTAAGGTTAAGACTTAACTCGAAAGGCGTTATGAGTTTAATGTTTCTCGCTCATTACTTCCCCAATTTTACGTAGTGCACGAATTCTTTCCTCCATTTCAGAAAGCGGTTTCGATGGCGGTAATTGATAATCGACTTTCTCCCTATCTTCCAAATATTCAGGATAGTGTATGATCGTTATCGGTACGGCGAACCGGATTTTCGGCTCTGATATAAGCAGTGCTTCACCTATATCAAGCATCTTTATCTCGGTGTCGCTATATTCAAGGTAAGGCGTGTTTTTCGTAAGGTATCCTCTATCTTGACTCAACTCCGTCTTCATAATCACCTTGGTCCAGAGCTCAGCGAAAACATCAAAATTTATTCGCGAAGGTCTGGGTGTAACGGCGTTAAGCCCAACCCTGTACTTTCGGTACGTTAGAGCGATGTCTGAGAATATGGTCTCGGGCTTGTTAGGATCAAGAAACTCGTGGGCTTCCTCTAGGGTTATTAGGAGGGTGGGTAGTGTTGCCCACTCTTCATAGTTTTCTTCCCACATCCGCTTATAGTGGCGTGCTACACTAGACGCCGTGAGACATGTGATGTCATATTGCTCTTCGGAGCTTATCCCCGATATATCAACGAGGCAGGTGATTCCGTTGCTGACGTTTTGGATCACGTCATCAATGAAGCTGTAGTCAGAAGGTGGAAATATGTCTGGCGAGAGGTCAGAAAGTTTATGCATTAAGGCCTCAATCACAACTTTGGACTTGTAACCCGTTATCTTTCCAACCCCTGCGTGCCCCTCCGCTCCATAAGCTTCAAGCGAACCCTCTATCCAGCTCTTGCCCAACCGTTCATAGAGCCTTTTAGCAAGTCTATACTGAGGAAGGCCTATCTCAGGAAATATCGTTTTAAGCTTGCCAGGATGGAGAGTGTACAGTCCTACACGCAGCTTGCCTTCTCTGGCTGAGTAATAGCGGACCTTGCTGTGGAAGAGCGGATGATCTCGCAGACCCCTTTGAGGCTTGATCTCCTTCCCCTCAAGAAGCTGACCCGCGAAGTCGAAAATCAGGCCAACGGTTTTCGGGCTGTGGTCTATGATTTGGGCGTTCAGAATTAATTCACAATTCGTTTTTCCTGATCCTGTCATCCCAAACATACCCATCATGCGAGGTATAGCTTCAACGTCTATGCCTACTGACCCGAGTACGTGCTCTCCAGATCGCAATCGCCCGATCTCTAATTCACCCGCAAGCCTCAGGGACGAGCAGTCTTCTTGACCGGCGGCGCACACCTTATCCCTGTAGTTGGGGTTAAAAGTTGGAGAACGAATTCTTCCCGCCTTCTTTTCAAGAAAAAGAACGCCATCAACACTTCTGTAGCTAGAATATGGGCCGAACGCCTCCTTGCCATCCGCTTCACGAAGCTGTTCGATGGTTTTAAGGGTGGAGCTACTTTGTGCGTTCACAATTCTCGCGTAGAAGCTACTTTCACCGGAGTCTATTCGAACTATCTGGCCAAAGGAAAGGTTTACACCTTGATTGAGAAAGAAGGAGATTCTATCTCCTTGCGTTCCGCAAACAAAGCCCACTATTTCAGACATGTTCTACCCACTCCCATTCAAAGGCATGTCTTATCCCGTGAATCTCGTCTGGAAAGCTACACGAAAGCTCCTCCCTACGGAGTGCATCCAATAACCCCGCTTCGCTTAGCGCTTTTTCAACTTGGTCATGATAATGAAGAAGCATTTCTTCGGATGGAGCGGAGAACTCATGAGCAAGCCAGAGAGGGATGGGATATCCAAGACATCTCGGATCCTCTGAGATAAAAGTAAGAGGAGAAAGTAACTCGTCTACTTCACGATCAGCCAGATACTCCATTATGTCGCAACGAAAAACACGTGGGCTATCTTCACATAGCTTTACGATGGCCACATCACCGTACAGACTTTGGTCCTTGTCTGCTTTTCTAATGGGATGATAAACCCAGATGTTATATGGGGAAAGCATGCTCGTAGTAGCTATAAAGTCCCTACCTTTCTCGTCATGAAGCATCGGAGAGCTTTTGCTTATAGCAAGAAGGTTGATCTCCTTGCTTCTACATTCTTCATACAGCGATACACGAAATTTTCTTTCCCCACCGAAGTAACCACCGCCATCTAAAAAAAGGTAGTTACTACGAACATAGGGATGTTCGTAGTAAAATGTTATAACCTTACCTCGGAGAAGACCTAGGGCCATCTGACCTTCTAACTCGATTCTGAAGTCTGCTAAGAAATTCCTACGACTGTACGCGTCTCCAATTACAGTGCATGTTCTCTCTTCATAACCCCAGTCTACGCTGTGCCCTTTTACCGAGGCATATGCGGGTCGCATGAAGTAAATGCCCCAATTATTTGCCCTCTTCAATGTCCTCGTTGAGCAGTCCACAGCCAAGAAACATCCTTCATAGCTATCCATCTTTCTTAAGGGCTTTATTTTAGACTTATCTGGCCTAACGGCGATTATCGGTTCCTCTCTCACCTCCGCATAGCCGGTTACTCGCCCCTTATCGATATATTCAGCCAGCTTCTTCGTCATCTCAGCCAACCCTTTTTCAATTTCGCTCTTCATTCAGTTTCCCCGTACTGAGATGTTTTTCTTTCATAATGTTTGAATAGATATGACTGACTGTGTTCCTGCTCTTCTACATTTAAAATTGGCCGCTTACTTATTACTTTTTATAAAACTCAGCGTTCTTTGAGAAACTTCGGTCATCATTCTGTAGCGTCGGCTGATGGATGGTCCGCTTTTCACAAGAACTCCGCGGTCAGCCATTCGAGATAAATACGTCGAGACAGTACTCAGGCTGATGGGCTCCTTAAGCTCCTGCTCATACAAGGATCGAACATCCTTGGACGAAAACCATACCATCGGGAAGTGTTTATCAATAATTGAGCGAATTTTGTCAAATTTGGAGGCTTCAGAAGTGGCACGACTCCATTCAGGATTAATCCCAGGCATGCCCCCAAGTAACTCAACGAGATCCAACAGGCGGATGGCCTTGTCTCGTGTCACCTGCCCCTCAAAGGTTACCGTATAACGGTTCCCACTCTCATCGAAAATATCCACTCGCATCTTCTTGGCTGGCATCCAAAGAATCCCACAAGTAGTTTATGATTTAACAATTCACAAGTTATAGGTGTTGTGGTTGAGGAACAGTTTCGAAGCAAGAATAATTATGCCTTAAATCGAAAATAAGAGTAATTTTGGGGCTTATCTGTTTCACAAATTTCACTATATTAATCTTCTTTAAAATGCAAAAAAAGATAAAACATATTCCCATTTTCCATTGGAAGTCTAGGGGTCATCTATTTGCGCATAATAGGCATATTATAGTTAATTTCTGAAAAACAGGGTAAATATTACAAACTATAAAGAAGCAACATCACACATTTTCACAATAAAAGTTGTGCCAAATGAAAGAAACATGGTTCAGGCGATATGCAGTTCGTCTCTTTTTCACCGTCACTGAATGTTGAGTGGCGTGGCAAGAAATTAAGGACACAAAATGCTTATCTTATCATGCTCCCCCAACCCCTTCGTTTCCACTGGACCATAAATCTTGTCAAAAGATTCAAAATGCATTCTAACAAAATTTTAGGAAACACTCAAAAGTGTTCTACAAGAATTATTATATTAACAAGGCCGAATTTACCTTTCGCAGACTATTCCTTTTTCAAAGGAATAGAAACTACGGTAAAACCTCTGGGCCTATTCCAAAGGAAACGTAGGGGTGCGTGGGTCTGGTGCAGTTTTTCGCAAATGATGAGCTGATCTGCGTCTCCTTTAGGTTTCTGTGTGTTTTATTTAGTTTTTTATAGGAGAGTTTTTATTTGCCTGAGTTGAAGTGTATTACATTTAAATTTAATCGCCGGAGGCTACCTCGTGGATGACATTGGCGAGTTAGACAGCGTCTTTGAAAGGTTTTTGAAAGGTACCTCCATTTTTAAGGATAGAGAAGTCCTGCGACACGATTATGTTCCTGATAAGCTCCCACATCGTGAGGAGCAGATTCGTTACCTTGGCGAGATTGTGGCTCCTGTTTTAGGTGGCTCCCGATGTTCGAACATTTTTATCTACGGGAAAACTGGAACTGGTAAAACTGCTGTGATAAAATATGTATTAAGTAAACTGATACATAAGGCTCGGGAGTTTGGAGCGCCCGTTAAGGTTTGCTATGTAAACTGTAGGTTAGCGGGCACAGAGTATAGGGTTTTCTCTAGTTTATGTGACGCCATAGGTGTGAAGGTTCCGTTCACGGGCTTAGCCTTAGGAGAAGTTTTTGACAGGTTCAAGGTGGGCTTGGATTTATGCAAACTCCTTTTCATGGTTATTCTTGATGAGATTGACGCCCTCATTAAGGTACGAGGCGATGTTCTTCTCTATGAACTGACGAGAATAAATGAAACCCTGCGCTTTAGCAAAACCTCTATTGTGGGCATCTCTAACGACCTTAGGTTCAAGGAACTTCTGGATCCCAGAGTTTTAAGTTGCTTAAGCGAAGAGGAGATAGTTTTTAGGCCATATGACGCAGCCGAACTTCAAGATATTCTCCGGGACCGCGCTCAATTGGCATTCCATGATGGCGTGCTCTTTGATGGTGCCTTAGGTTTGTGTGCTGCGTTGGCCGCTGCGGAGCATGGCGACGCTCGACGTGCCCTAGACCTTCTTCGTGTTGCGGGTGAGTTGGCGGAGCGCGAGGGCTCCGAAGCGGTCGTGGAGGATCATATACGTCGAGCCGAGAAGAGGATCGAGCATGACCGTATTATGGAAGCTTTGAGAAACCTTCCGCCCCACTCTAAACTCGTTTTATGTAGCGTTTATCTGTTGGGCAAGGCGAATGTAAACAGCGCCATTACGGGGGATATTTACGAGATTTATTGCGAACTTTGCGATCAATCGGGGCTCTCACCGTTAACCCAAAGGCGCGTAAGCTGTTTAATCAACGAATTAGATGTGATAGGGGTGTTGAACTCAAGGGTGGTGAGCATGGGACGATATGGGCGTACAAAAAAGATTCGTTTAGGCATAGCACGAAGTCTTATTAAAGAAGTTTTTCATACTGATGATCGACTCAAGCGTCTGATTAGTTATGCGCCTAAATGTCTGGCAGGAATTTCGAGTAGTAGGAGTTGAGGATGGAGGCTTCTCTAGGGAATCATTTAGTTCTAATATTTGCTAACGATAAAATTTATAAGTCAACGTGTTCATTAAAATTATAAATTAATAAGATGGGAAAAAAAATGGTTAAAGAGAGAGAGTGGACAACTATCGGACTGACAAGAGAACAGTATGAAAAGGCCACAAAGTTACGAGCGTACATGGAATATTCAGCAGGGTATCGAATGAGTTTTGGGGAAATCTTCAGTTTCTCATTAGGCCTAATATCAGGTCTTGTGGCTCAGGCCAAGGCTCTGACTGATAAGCTTGACATGGGAGAAATAAGTGAAGAAGAGGCGGCGAAACGAATAGGGTTAATCTGGATTCAAAAGATGAGAGAACTTCTCGAAATGAGACAAAAAAAGCTAAGTGTCGACTTACTGCTTGACTTGGCACTAGACGCCATCAAGGATTTTAATAAAATTATAGAGGGATAAAGAGAGCGCCCTTCAAAGGTCGCAGTTAAGTAGGAGCCTTATCAGATGGCGTCCTTCAAAAGTTGCAAAAGAGGCAAATGGAATTTATTTCGTATAGAAAACAAAAATAAGCGCTACAATGCAAGTAGATTCAACATTTATGATGAGTTGTCAATTTTAGGCATTTACGAATTAGGGCTTGGCACCAGAAGTTTGGCTCACCTTTATCGATGTTCAACTGGTAGTATCCATAACATGTTAAAGGCCTACTCTTCCATTAGATTAACGGAAATGCGGTCTACAGGGAATGGAACGAGTAGATTTTACCGTTTCCAAAATGATGCAATAAATGTTAAACCACCTCTCACTTCATTTGTTAAGAACCTAAAAGATCAGGAGTACGTTGAAGAATTTGACAAGATAATTTGTGTATTGGGTCTTACTGATGGTTTCGGGTGTATACATGGTGAACAGGGTTTTGTGGGGATATCCAGCAATTCTTGTATTATACATGAGATCTTTGTAGACCTAATGTATTATCGATTTAATGTTTTGCCTGGTTCCTTTTTTCGAGGAGACCCTAAACAAGGGTACGTTACTGCATATCATAACCGAGAAATAAAATCTATTGTAGAAACTTTAAACGCTATTTGTATAGCCTTAAAACACTCTCCCGCACATCATGAGAGGGCTGAAGCCTACCTTAGCAAACCTCAGCCATCATTAAAGTTTTTAATTCAATCTAAGCGAAAGACAAGAGAACTTGGTTTAAGACTAGCATTTAGCGCCGATGGTGGATGTAGCCTGAGAATCAAACGGGGTTATGTTTACCCTGATCTTTTTCTCGCTTGCGCGCACCCTATCCTGGTTTATGACTGGAAACGGTTAGCTGAAGAATTCGGGATCAGATTATCTATAAAGAAGGGAAAGACATGGTCTGGGTATGAGATGTTGCGGACTCAAGCCTTAAGTAGTGCTCATAAATTTCTGAAAATTGGCGGCTTTATAAAAGGGGTGAAAGTGACTAGACACAGCCCGTATTACGCGGGGATAGATAAGCAAGCGTTGCTCCTCGGAATTCTAAAATTGAATGAAACTATAAAGGAGAATAATGATCTGAAGGGGCTTTCTTTGAAAGAGATTCATAAGAGACTATCACTTTCTTTAAGATCGGAGCGAAGATGAAAATACTGGCGGCAGAAGACGGAAGATTTCCTGAGGGCAAACTTGGAGAAAGAAAAGGAAAGGCGCTATTATTAGGTGTAGTTATTTCAAACTTTGCAATCGAAAAAATACTTCTTTCACACATCGATGTAGATGGATTGGACGCCACAGAACGCTTAATTGAAATGATAAAGAAGGAGAAGGAAGGCGTTAATCTAATCATGTTACCCTCTATTTCCTATGGCGGCTTTAATCTAATGGACCCCATTCAAATTCATAGTCAACTAAAAATACCGGTGATAGTTGTTAATCCTGAGAAGCCCGATAATATTGCAGTCAAATCCGCCCTTTTCCGCCACTTTCCAGATTGGGAAAAAAGGCTTGCAATTTTCGAGAAAGTTGGAATTCCTCAAGAACTTTCCCTCGGCATCAGAGGATACGTTTACTTCCACGCCTTTGGAACTTCTAAAACATATGCAGAAAGGCTCATTAGAAAATTAATTATTTTTGGTAATCGACCTGAGCCCTTACGGATAGCACGAATATTAGCGCATGAACTTAGTAAAGTTGCGAAAAACATATAATGAAAGTTTCATGAAACTATTTTGGTAGGTTCGGTGGAGCGTCTTCCAGAAAATTGGCGAGGGCTTACGCGTAAGGCGCAGCAAAGCTGATGGGCGAGACTTGCAACGTTTGGAGGCTCACGATGGGAACAATCCCTGGGGTGGGATCCAGCCCCATTTTTCTTTGGTATGCGGTTTGTTTTTGCCAAGCGCCTGAGTTCATCATGAGAACTCCACGATACGTATCGTATTTTAGCACGTGCACGTGTCCAGTATGAAAAATGTCTGGTGCTCTTTCTATGACCATGAAGTCTTGCTTTTCCGGAGCTACAGGGGTCCTCTGTCCATAAATGGGCGCGAGGTGTCTACTTTGTAGAAGGAGCCTCATGGCCTTGTCCGGTGTTTGTAAGCTTACGTTTGGGACGACTGCAGTGATATCGATCAAACTGCGCCCGTGATATAGTAATAGCTCCACTCCGTGAAGGCACACCAGACACGGGCTTCCCACCAAGCGCACATTTCTTGCTTCATACAGCGGTTCCGCGTAACTACGAGGGATGGCAGGCTGGGGCAGCGCCTTTCGGGTCGCGTCATGGTCGCCAGGTATAATGATCACTTCGATGTGGTCCGGGATCTGCGTAATGAGCTTTGACGTTGCTTGATACTGCCCATAGATGTCTCTTATCGCCAGTTCCCTTATTTGCCCCGGATAAACACCTACTCCATCAACGATATCACCGGCAACAATCACATATTTGACGTGACTCGCTATATCCCTTAAGTTCCCATTCCCAAACTTACCGTTCAACCACAACAAAAAACGGTTGAACTCCTCACGCATAAACATCCTGCTTCCAACATGCAAATCTGATATGAGGGCTGCACAAACGGGAATTGAAGCCTTATGTGGTCTTTTTTGGGGGATATCAGGCCAAATAAAATCCTCTGCAATAAGCAAGTCATTTCTGCCTTTAATGGCGCTGATACAGACAACCTGATCCAATAATAATGCTTGCACCTTTTCCATAACCTCTGGGCCCGCACTTGCTGAAACAAGTACTGTCGCACCGGCCTCCAGATCTTCAACTCTTAAAATAGTCCTTTGTTTATATTCTCGTCGCTCAGTGATCATGCCGATAATCTTGACCTTTGAATTCACTGAAGCCTTAAGTGCCTCCGATATGGGCATGGCATCTTTGGCGTCCACTCTTTGCCTCAAAAATCTCTGTATCCGCTTAAAGCGGTCTTGAAAATATTCCAAATACTCCTCGACAGAACCACTGGCGCATATTTTATCCGTGGGATCCTCGATCACCTTTAGGTCTGCGTCGATATTTCTTGCATATGCGCGAAAAATAGCCTTCCTAGCCTCAAGGATGGGTGATGAGGGGGGAGGTGTTGGCTTCATCTCTTCCCTCTCGGGAAAAAGTTCCTTCACTACATCCTCTAGAAAACCTCGGCCAATGAACAAGGGTTTTTCAGGGAGCAGCTCTATCCTTTTGATGGTTTCCTGTATTAACCCAATTGAATCCATTTTTTGAGGTAACATCTTTAAAAACTCAAAGGCCTCCTTATCAAGCTGGTAACCAGCTGATATTGCAAGGGAAACAGCCTTCTGCAGTATTTCGCTCACAGTTGCAGTCGCCTCCAATCCTCTTTAAACGGGACAGCAATACGGCCCTCTTCCAGATTTCCCACTAATTCTATTTTCCCTCGCAAGTAGGGAGGTCCAGTTAACATTGCCGTTACCGCATCAATTTCGTAGGGTGTTAAGACACGCAGGTTTGCATCTTCCTCTGAACCCATGCGTATGAAAATCGTTCGAATTTTGCCCCAATCCCTTGTAGGCATTTTTAGCGCCTTGTGGGTGGATGCTGGGTGAACCTCGATGACATTAAATCCCATTTCTTCCATTGTGTTAGTTATTTTTATTGCCATGGTCAATTTTCCCATGGCTGGAAAGCGTGGGGGAAAGTCCGGGTATCCACATTTATACATTTCCTTATCTGCCGCCCTCGTGATGTGCTTTGCCGGTAGGCTTAGAGGGGCGTCTATCGCGATGAGGGTTGGGTCGCAATTTATTGAATGTTTTACGGTTTCCTCACCATCGTATAGGTGGCAGGTGGAGATTCCCCTGTTTTTCCACATAGCCCATCCTGCTGGATTTGTTGATACTCCCGCCAGATCTATACCTACGATGACGTTTTCCTGCAACCCCAGTATTGCCCACCCACTCTTGAGTACTAAGTTGGTATAACTCTTATTTGAAAGGGATACATATTTGCGTTGAGGATCAGTATGGAGCTCCGAAAGATTCAACAAACTATCAGTGGAACCTTTTTTGTTTGTCTGCCTAAGGATTGGGCTGAGCGAAACAGGCTTAATAAGGGAGTGCCCATTGCCATATCCGAAACTGCTGATGGGCGGCTTGTCCTTGATGCGAAGTATGATGTGGAGCGGGCTCCGCAGGTGGTGGTAATTAAGCCCACACCCATCCTGGAGCGTGAAATTATTGGGAATTATCTGCTTGGTTACGATATTATTCGGGTTGAAGCCGAAGAAAGAATGAGCCCGGGTGATCGTGAGCGGGTTAAACAGGCGTCCAGTCGCTTAATTGGCTTAGAGATCATTGAGGAGGATTACTCTCGAATCGTTATGCAATGCCTTCTAGAACCCTCCGCCTTCCCACCCGAAAAGATTCTTCGCCGGGAGTACTCCATCGCATCGGGGATGCATCGGGATGCGGTAACCGCCTTGATTGAAAGCGACATGCATCTGGCAAAAAACGTGATTGCAAGGGATAACGAAGTTAACCGATTGTATTTTCTTTTGGTGCGAATCCTACGAACGGTTATCCAGAACCCGGGTTTGAGTGAAAAATTGGAGATTCGCCCTATTGATTGCCTAGACTACCGTTTAACAGCGAGCCTAGTTGAATCGATCGGTGATCATTCGGCACAGATGGCTGAGACAACAGTTAGATTGGAAGATGTGAAAATTAGGAAAGAACTTTCACAACTTATGCTACGTTTTCATAAGGTTGTATATGATTCTCATGAAAATGCTCTAAAGGCGTTGTTTTCCCATGATACTTCGTTGGCCGAGGCGGTGAGAGCCGAGAGGGAAAAGGTTTCAACCCTCTTTCATGAGATTGAGACGATGGCTCACGACCAGCCCATCGAGGTTGCTCCCCACATCCTCTCTGCCGCCTCCTCAATGAGCCGGATTTATGAACATAGTGTGGATATTGCTGATCTTGTCATGCCAAGGCCCGCTTGATGAGTTCCCTTCCCCTTTCCATAAGCTCCCATAACCGTTGCTCAGTTCTTCCCTCTGCATACAAGCGGACCTTCGGCTCGGTTCCCGAGGGTCGTAGTAAAATCCATGATCCATCGTCATAATTTATCCTCACACCATCGTAGGTCCATACATCCGTCACATTCTTATCTTTAACAGCCTCGCTCTTTACTAATTCCATCACTTTCACCTTCTGTTCCTCAGCACAGGCAAAAAATGTTCTAAATTGTGGATAGCTTGGGACCTCAGCGAATAGTTGTGTGGTCGTTTTGCAACTTTCGTCCAGCATTTTTATGATGCGTGCAGCTGTGTAAATGCCATCTCCCCACGAACCCCAGCTGGGGTCGATGATTTTCCATGGTTCAGCCGCCATCACCACCCCCTTTCTCTCTCTTAAACCCGTGTGGGTCTTGCCCAGCTTGGTTCGCTCAGCTGTTCCGCCGAATTTCTCAACAACCTCATCTATGCAGAAAGAGGTATCAACGGAGGTTATTATGTGGCCGCCTTTATGCTCCTCTAGTGCCTTCATGGCGAAGAGAGCGATGATACGGTCATTTAGTACAAACCTTCCTTCCTCATCAACAATGGCTATCCTGTCGCCGTCGCCATCATGAGCAATCCCTATGTCCGCATGCATTTCCCTCACAGCCTCAGACAAAACCTGCAGGTTTTCGGGTGAGGGCTCAAGGGGGCGCCCCGGGAAAAAGCCATCTGGATAGTCGTTAATGGCGATAACCGCGCAACCCATCCGCCTCAGTAAAGTTGGTGTGACATCAAAGGTTGCACCGTTTGCGCAGTCAACAGCCACCCTTATTCTTTTCTGCAGGGTGGAAAGTTTTTCCAGAATGGCTCTCATGTACTCCTCTTTTGCGTTGTAAATCTCTGTCATGTTGCCAAGTCTGTCCCACGAAACGCCTCGATACTTCTCGGTCATAATTATGTGCTCGAGGTCCTCCTCCTCAGCAGTTGTATATTCCATTCCCTCGTTGTCAAAACATTTCAAGCCGTTGTCGGTGGGGGGGTTATGTGAGGCGGTTATCATAATGCCGGCGCTCATCCTCCTCTCCCTCGTCTGGAAAGCCAACACAGGCACAGGAACCAATCCGATCAAGGCCGCATCGCATCCGCCATAAACCAAGCCGGAGGTCACTGCAGCTTCAATTAACTTTGAGGATGTTCGATTATCGTGCCCCACCATAACCTTGCCAGCGTTTCCAAGATATGTGGCTAAGGATTGGCCAAACTTTAGGGCTAACTCCGGGGTGACCTTTGTAAGTATGTCGCCACGAATACCTGAGGTGCCGAAGAGCCTAGGCATCTTTATCCCTTGTAAGGGGATTCGCTTTCACATATTTTTGTATAATTCTCGCTTATAGTGTTATTCGATCATGAATAGATGCGAATATTGCGAGGGCTCAAAAGTGGCTGGGGCGGCGCTTGTTCTGTCAAAATTAATAAAAACCATCACTATCCATCTATACTTCGGTGAGTCGGGTGCATTGGATATCGGCAGAAAAGCCCCTAATTGAGGGGAGAAAACAGTATCACATAGGGTGTAAGCCCGGGGACCTCGCAAAATACCTCCTCATTCCAGGCGACCCTGACAGAGTTCCGAGGATCGCAGGCTTTTGGGATGAGGCCAAAGAGGTGGCGAGCCATAGGGAGTTCCGATCCTATAGTGGAAGGTACAAGGGAGTGAAGATCTCCGCCATGTCCAGCGGGATAGGACCCGCCTGCATCGCCATCGCTGTGAATGAAGCCGCCAATATCGGGGTTGAGACCTTTGTGAGGGTAGGCAGCACCGGCGCTATCCAAAGAGACATCGAATGCGGCGACCTCATCATCTCCACCGGGGCTGTCCGCTTGGATGGAACAAGCAATCACTATGTGGCGCCCGAGTATCCAGCGATTGCCAACTACGAGGTGTTACTAGCGCTCATCGAGGCAGCGGAAAGCTCAGGTGTCAAGTATCATGTTGGTGTCACCGCCACCACCGGCGACTTTTATGCTGGTCAGGCAAGACCATCATACCAAGACTTTTGGCAACCGAAACTTGACAACATAATTCCAAGTCTTCAAAAGGCGAATGTGCTGAATTTTGAGATGGAGGCGGCCACCCTCTTCGTTCTGTGTAGCCTCTTCGGGTTGAGGGCGGGCGCTGTGTGCGCTGTATATGCAAATCGAGTGACCAATATCTTCAAGGCGGGCGCTGGGGAAGAAGAATGCATAAGAGTGGCGAATGAGGCTGTCAAAGTCTTGAGTGAGTGGGACGAAAAGAAACAAGAGAGGAAGAAGAGGTGGTTACACCCGAGCGTCTTGAAGTAATGTGGTTGTGATGTAGGTTTCAACATTCTGCTAGTCCATGGACCTGAACATAACAACTTCTGAGTGTCCCATCAAACCTTCGTGGTTAATTTTATAATCTTCGCCATTCTTTCCTTTAGCACAACGAGATTTTCAGAAAAACCGTTTTCAACATAGAATTTATTTGGACCCAAATATGGACTCCTCATCAATAACAGGTTAATGCTAACAGTCATGTTAAAAAGCTGAAGAAAGGCTTTTTAGGCGCCTTATGACCTCGATAAGATGCGGCGCCGGGGTGGCAGAGTGGTAAATGAGTCCACACATGCGCTGGCCTCGAGACGATTAGATGGGGCACAGACGATTTGGCGAGCTAGCCTGTGGCGCTTTGCGCCTCAAGGGTTCAAAGGGAGGCTTAGTTCCTCCTGAAAATCCCTTCCCCGGCGCCAAAATTTAGGGATCCTTTTCATTAAACACGGATGATACCTTTCTTTAAGAGATGTATGTTGGATGAATCGTATCGGTATGAAGTTGACACGCCCATCTATTCATTCGGTTAGGTGGACACCAAATCTTATTAGGGCGTGGTTTTGTTACACTTAGAACTTAATTCTCTTGATCCACTCTATTCTATCGAAGTCCTCATCATCGCTTATTATTGTCTCCATCTCATTCTCTCTTATTACAGCTATGTGGAAGGCGTCTCTTAGCTTCAGATCATATTTCTCGATGAAGCCCAGTGCCAGTAGTGGTGCAGTAGAAGAGACCTCAACTACATCTAGGTTGGGCGTTGAGTAGATTCCCTCAATAGCTGCGCGTAGTAAATGTCGTTTCTTACCTTTAATGAGAACCCACATAACCTCGTCCAAAGCTAGGGAGGACGTTATGGCCCTCTCCTTACCCTCAACTATTGTCTGTTGCAGTCTCCGAGCTTCGACGCCTCTATCTGTCCTGTCTAGAAGAGCGAATATGAAGAAATTAGCATCCAAATAGAGCATTAGAGAACTTCCTCGTAGAGCTTATCCTCATAAACGAGTTCTTTGGAGACGTCGAGTCCTTCCCTCTCGGCAATATCCCTCCATTTTTCCACGATTCCTTCGTCTAAAGCCTTAATTTCGAGGGACTTATCCTTAACATCAAGGATCACAAATTTGTTCTCTACCAGACCCAGACTCTTATAACCTTAGGTATAACGAGCTGACCCTTACTCCCAAGCTTAACCCTTACCCTAACCATTTCCAAAACCAGAACAGAAAAAGTAAGAATAGAAATATAAATACTTCCTCCTACAGAACAAGATACTTTTTAAGGCTTCCTATCCCCGAATCGCTATGAGCCATTTTGTGAACAAGAATGCGAAGCTACCATTAAACTGCCAAAAAATCCAAAAATTCGAACTTAGCAGTCTAAACAAGAATCCAAACCTATTCCCCGGCGCTATTAATTCTTAAATACTTCACGCTTGAATATCATGGGATGAAGGACAAGATCAATGCCTTTTTTTAAAGCTTTGGAGTCGTATCGAATCCATGCAAATAGGCATCTTGCTTTCCGCTGACAAGTTTAGGGAGGAGACAGTTATTCTGGGCGACCTAGTTGATTTCATTGAAGTGATCCTTAGCGGCAAGGAAGATGTTTCGATTTTTCATGGGAGCAGGTATAAACTGCTTGCCCATCTTGATGAACTCGATCGCATGTGCTTTGAGTCTTTGGAGTTAGCGGAAGACCTTGGCATCACCAAAGCAGTGATACACTTTTTCACGCGAGGTCAGATAACCTTTGACGAAAAGATAGCGACACTTAGTAGGCTTTACAAGAAAGCGGTCGAATATCGCGTTACATTATGTCTTGAAAATACCGAAGAGAGTATCAGTGTGTTAAAAAGTGTCTTCGAGAGGATACCCGGGTTGAAGTTCTGTCTGGATGTGGGGCATGCAAATCTGTTTTCCAACAATCCCGTCAATTTCATAGGTGCCTTTAGCGATAGATTAGAGCATGTTCATATCAGTGACAACAGAGGAGGTAATTCAGAAGAAGACGACCTCCATCTACCGCCCGGCGAAGGCACAATCGATTTTCAGCGCATCTTCTCAGAGCTGAAAGCCAAGAATTACGATAAGACAATGACACTTGAACTCCATCCTCGTTTCAATGTAAATACCAAAGTGGGGAGCCTACGTCGCCTAAAAACTAGGATAGATCCCATCTCCGCTTTCTTACAGGCATGAAGAAGATGTTAAGACCCATAATTAGGGTTGGTAAACTTTCAGTTATGATTTTGCAACTAGTTTTTCTGTGTTTATTATCTTGTTTACCAGATCTTCTCCCAAAGCTTTTGATATATCAAGGATTTCTATCCCAATAATGCGTCCCCGCTTATCAAGGTCTATGATCACATTTTCTGCAAGTTCCTCGCTAATCTCGTAACGGGCCTTTCTGAGCCAGATATACATGGCGTCAGCCTTCGAGTCATATTCAACCCTTATCATCGTTGAACCCTCCTTGTCTAATAACCAGTGACAACAATTATTTTATCATTACTCTTTTCATAAACCACCTTGAGAAATTTATCATCGTGTCTTTTTAGTGCCGCAAATCTACTGCACGTGTAACAAAGCTGAAATCCGGACTTTTAACAGTATCTTCAACACTGATTTTTGATATTGATCTATGTTTCATTCGCCACAGTGCGTGATCAGTGCACTCTAGAGTCATTTTTAATCAATACATGATTATTGTTAAAAATGCACTGGATTCTCTATGGATCAAATCCGTTCCTTGACGCTAAATTCTCGTTATTTCCAATTTTTCGCTCTCTCCATCATTACATAAGTAAGCATGGAAAGGCACTTATTTGCGCGGTTAAACATATTTTTAATGACGGGTTTGTATGCAACCTTTGGTGGTAGTGAACGTATTCTAATGAATAAGAAACATTCGAAGGCTATTTTGAATGTTTCTTATTTTCATGTAGACCGCTTCAGGAGTACTATGTAGATTCCGAAAACAAAGGCTCTCCCTTAATCCCTACCAACTTCCTTCTGGTTGCGACAAAGGAATAGCCGAGATGTAAACCTAGCACTAGCGCCGCAGGCGGTACTCTTACAAAATTAATTACTAAACTCAAGGATAAACGGGAAGATTTTTAATGATCTTTTGTGGTATTTTAGACCTCTTCACGTTAAAGTGGCAGATAATGTACTCTGTACTCTGTAGAATTGGTTGATGACTATGTTCAAGAGACTCGGTTTGTTGACCTTTATTAGAAGGCAACCATGGAACCATCGGGTGTTACTGATTAGGAGGGCTGCTGAGGGTTTTCATAAGGCTGAGTTATCAATGCATTGCTCTGTTCGCTAGGGCGTTAGGGGCAGATCCCGTACAGCTTGGCCTGCTTTCCAGCACCGGAAACGCGGTTAACATGGCGGTTTCCATACTGACCGGTTGAATGATTGACAGATACAGCCTAAGGAAGCTCATACTCTTTAGGATGATAATGGCGGAATCCTATACACGAGCATCAGCCCTGAGGCGCCGTTCTTAACAGCACTTGCAATCGACATACTCATCAAGATTCCCATGTTACATTTTGGAATACCTGAGACATCTGTTCGCATAAGGAATTCGGACAACCAATGAGCCCGACCCTCTATGAGCACTGAACGTTTGACCTTGTGTATGATGAAGAGGAGCTTTGCCAATAACGAATTGACATCCGAAAAGAAAATCCAGCGGTCCTCTAGTGTTACATGTTTTTTGATGATTATGTTGTGCGTTTTATCACCGAGTGTTCTGTGCTGCATCTTATCTTTCGGAACAATTCGCAGTATTCTTTAGCTTTTCTTCGGGGGTTGTCTGAATAAATTATGTCCCTACCTACATTGATTATAATGTTTCTCCCCCCAGCCTTGATGGCCCTCTCTGGATCGCCCCTCTGCGCCCCAACGCCAGGTATCAGGAAGAGCTTATCCTCTCCCACCGTTGCTCTGATGAGTTTCAAATCTTTCTCTGTCACGTGACCTGTTGCCCCAACCACACAGCCATCCGCGCCAAACTTCCTGACGTCCTCCGCTATCGCGAGGTATGCTGGTTTGTTGCCTATCCTCGCGTGCCTCATGAATCTCTCTGCTTCGGGGTTTGACATCAAGGTCAAAACGATGATGCCAATTTGTGGGTCATATTCATGTGCAATCCTAACAACCTCCTCGGTGTTGCCTGGGAAGGGGCTGACCGTTATGGTGTCATAACCCCACCTATGATAATGAAATAATGCGGATTGGGCCGTGTCCCTGATATCGCTCAGTTTACAGTCGTAGATTGAGAAAAGGCCGTGTTTTTGGATGAAGTTGGTTAATTTCTGGTGCTGTTGGGGCGTTAAACCATGAACATACTGCTCATTGGGCTTAGCTGCAACACAAAAATCTGCAGTCTGCTCTATCATGTCGAGGCAAAAGTTTAGCCTAGCCTGATTCTCATCAGCTCCCTCCAGATACAGGGAATAACATTCTCATCCCGTTGCTCAGGGAGTGCGGGGTCCAAACCAACACACAGGATGCTCCTCTTCTCTTCGAGCAATTCTGAAACCTTATCCGTGAAGGTTTTCATTAAACTCAACCCCTCACTTCAGAGTTCTTTAATCGAACCGCCATATATTGTATTCTGAGTAGAAAAGCATAAAGTGAGCATACTATAATTTTGCCATAAATTCCATGTGGCAACCGGGGCCTTTGCTTTGTTTAATCCCCATTAGAATTCCCCCGCGAAGGATTACCGCCTTCGCCCAACATAGAGGAGGTGCTCACCAACACCAACGATGGATGGCTGATTGCATGTTCGTAGTATAATGTCGATCCACAGCTTCCATCTCTACGGGTCCTTAAAAAGTCGGTTGGTCTCCCTCCTATGTCCTATGGTGGGATGACAACCCTCCAAAGCGGTCGTATCCAGCGTTTCGACCCCATGCCTTTCAAAAAGCTCTCGGAGCTCCTCTGTTAGGAACCACTGGGCGGCGGTGAAGCCACCCACCTGGGCGCGGGGAAGCACACCTAGAATGTAGTCTCCCCTTTTCCCAATGATGCCTACAATCCTGTATTTTATCTGGAAACTCCAAAGGGATGGTCCTCAGTAAGCCAAGCCTACCTATCACCGGTATAAAGAGGGGTGAGCCCCTCTTAGCGACCCGCACCAGCTCCCCCGCTGCACCCTCTCGTTGCTTGGCATCTAAAAGATGTGTTAGTGGGCCTTCTAGGCAGAGCACCGCATCAAATTTTTCATCAGCAAAGGCGGTAAGATCTGTTATGGAGCCCTCAATTATCTGCTTCAGGCGATCTTGCACTCCAGCCCTCTTGATTTGCCTCCTAGCAATTTTCAATAGCTTGGGCGTGATGTCGAGTAGGACAACCTCATACTCCATACTGGCTAGTTCAATGGTACATCTTAACAGGACCCCTTCAGCATCAAATACCAGGCCACTCTCTGGGAGATGCTTTCTAAGGAAATACATGGTGGTGATAAATTCGATCTGATGGTAGGGTCTTGCCTTAAACGTCTCCACTCATAGCCCGCCGTTTTCGTGTACCACTCTTTCACCATTTCTGTAATTCGTCTATTTATCTCGCTCATATTTTCACATTCCAAATAGTTGAATCAAAAAATATTTGTGTATTTAACCTTGTAGAACCCGTTTAATGGTGGAGTACAAGCCGGTAAAGATATCCCTTTTGTTTGGGCAGCTCCTTTTTAACTCGAATCCAGATCTTTCGTAGAACTCTTTGCTTCCCGTTGGAAATTGAATGTGGGAGGGCCACCCTGGATTTGGTCTGGCACATAAACTTCCATTGCGGCGGTCTTTCTTCCATTGAAGTATGGAATTGAGGTGTCTTTCAGATAGTTAATGAGGTGCTGGAACATATGATGGCCTATACCTCTTTTTTGACAGTCCCTCCTCACGTAAGCACACAAGATAAACCTCGTATCCTCAGGTCTGTTATCGGGGTAAGGCAACGCATCCACTGGAAGAAACTCTATTAAGCCTGTAGGACGACCATCTAAGTAGGCGACAAATCCACAGACTCCATATTTATCAGTTGTGTCTTTGAACCACTTTTTCTTGGCTTGACAACACGCTAAAAACTCATGTTTCCTTTCGGGAGAAATCTCCTCGAGGCAGGGCTCCATCTCATCCTCCAAGTTTTCCAACGTCACGGGTTTGACGGCGATTGTCATGGAATTTCCTCAGTTATTGTTGATTTAAAATATTTTAAGGGGCATTAGACTTTTGGTCAGGGTGGTAATTATGGAAAAAAGGTGCATGTCTAAGTCTTCTATTCACCCAGCTGCCCCTTCTCATTTCGCGAAATTGAGAAGATTCGCGAGGCAGCGCTAAGCTTTGGGGATCAGATCCCCTATGAAGAGATCAATATGTATGAGAAGCATGAAGAAGCTAAGAAACGGGGCTTATACGGCTTCTCTCCCGAAGTTTTATACCAGTTTTCATCAATGGACATCTACATGAAGGAGCTTTCACACAAGAAAAATTGACTGAAGCCATAAAGAAAGCCTTAGAAAGGTAAATGAAATCTGATCTCGTTTATGACTAATTTTACCTTTTCACAGGCCTTTTCCTCAGTGGCCTCCTTTTCAGCTCGCTTCCGCAGACCTCACAGGACTTGGGTTTGTAGTTAGGTGGGTATTTCTTGTGGCAGGCGGGGCAGTACAGAATCCAGTCTAGTCGATAGCGTATGCCAAAGGTGATGAGGGGGGCAAAACCTACCCCTACCTGGTTCGCCACGTTCTGAATGGAGTAATCATCCGTTACAATTAGGGGATCATGTCCAATGCTTTTGAGCTGGAAGGCCAAGGCCAAGATCTGCATGTCAATCTCAGAGAGAAAGAGAACATCCCCCACCGCCTCAGAGCTCTCCTTCACTATGTTAAGGAACTGGTCACTTGGCGTTACCATCTTTAGCTTTCCGCTCTCGATGGCGGTGTTAAAGCGCACCCAGGCCAGTGAACCAGGGGCAAGCTCCTCCCTCACCCTGGGGACCGAGTATAATTCCTCGCTCACTAATAAGGGGTCGAAACCTCCAATAAACGCAGATGTGTCAAGGATGAGTATTCTCTTTTTAGTCGTCAGATTCTCCTCCCTTTGGAAAAAAGAAGCCTGCCCTTAAGGCGGCGATAAAAATCGCCTTTAAAACGAATAAAGCAAGACTCGTATTCCGACTTGGTGATGGTCACACGTCTAGTCTTTGGGTCGATCTCCCTTCGATAATGACCATCAAGCACCACCACCGCCTTCTTGGGTCTAAACACCTCTATGCTTATGGTGGACGTTGTGGGGAAAACCATGGGGCGAAAGCCGATGAGCGGAACAACAGGGGTTAAAACAAAAGCGTTAACGTCAGGGTCAAGCACCGGACCCCCCGCCGATAAGGAATACCCCGTGGACCCAACCTGAGACGCCACCATCACACCATCAGCTTGGCACTCCGCCACAGACATGCTATCCCTCCATATCCGAGCGTGTAAAAGCTTCACTGGAGCGTCGGCTGTAATGAAGACCTCATTCAACGCGTCGGGCAGCCTAGCGCCGCCCATAAGAGAGGCAATTTTCATGCAACGCTCCAGCACAAACTCGCCTCGGAGGCATTTGTCCACCGCCTCCAATCCGTCTCTAGGCGCCACCTCCGTCAGAAAGCCACGAACACCCATGTTGATGGCGAGGATGGGTGGCTCTGGCTTGGGAATTTGGAGGCAGGCCATTAGGATGGTGCCATCACCACCTATGGTGATGAGGAGGTCCACCTTCATTTTTTCCAGTGGCACAGCGACATCCAGCCTATTAACGTATTTTGCGAGGGTTGGTTCAAGAAAAACTGATAGCCCCTTGGCTTGTAAGTGGGCCAGTAAATTTTTTCCATACCTCAAAGCTTTCACTCGATCAACACGCGCAACCAAGCCCGCAGTATTAAACAACACGTTCACCACACAACATGTAGCGATAACTTAATTAAAGTATAAATTCATGTTGGTGAATTGCTGTATAGCGAGGCGGTGGGATGAGCAAGCCCGTGGAGTTGGGAGCCCTGAAGGTGGGCAGCTTTGTGTTGATTGAGGATGAGCCTTGTCGAATTGTGGACTATGCCAAGTCAAAGCCGGGGAAGCATGGCTCAGCAAAGGCTCGAGTCGTTGCCATTGGTGTGTTTGATGGAGTGAAAAGGAGTTTTGTGAAGCCAGTGGATTCGCAGGTGGAGGTCCCCATCATCGAGAAAAGGACAGGTCAGATCTTGGCACTACTGCCAACATCCGTTCAGGTGATGGACCTTGAAACTTATGAGGTGTTTGAAGCCCCCCTGCCAGAGGAAGAGATAAAATCAAGACTGGCCTCGGGCGTTGAGGTGGAATACTGGCGCATTTTAGACAGGACAAAGATCATGCGGGCAAAGGGTTGATCATCCACAAACCTTAGAAATTAAACTCTACCTGACAACTCAAAGCTAAAAGTATTTTCTTAACCTTAAATTACCAACGTAGTATGTATCATGAGGCGGACGCATTGAAGTATGTGGGACAAATGCAACTGCGGCGAGGGATGAGCGTGGGTGAACTCGTCGATGAGATGAAGGCATGCGGCGTGCTTGGAGCTGGCAAAATTGGAAAGGCAGCCGAGCTGGCGGCTGAGATGTTTGGCGACCCGGAATACACAGTTTTCTTAACCATTGCTGGTCCATTGATTCCTGGCGGGCTAAGAAAAATCATAGGCGATCTAATTAATCAAGAGTATGTGAACGTGGTTGTCACCACAGGAGCCAACATGGTACACGATATGGTAGAGGCACTGGGCTACAAACATATAAAAGGCTCTTTCTCGTCCCAAGACAAGGAGCTTAAGGCCAAGAACCTCGGCAGAATTGGCGACATCTATATCGAGCAAAGAGCTTTTAAGCGATTGGAAAAATGGCTCTTCAAAACATTGGAAAGCATACCGGAGGAAAAAAGACAGCGCATATCCGCGGCAGAATTGCTTTATGAAATCGGAAGACACATCGAGGATTCCGAGTCTATACTGGCTATAGCGGCGAGAAAGAACGTTCCCATCATATGCCCCGCCTTTATAGATTCTATAGCGGGCTTCCATACGTGGGTGTTTGGACAAGACAGAATGATCGGAATAGACCCTCTTCTCGACGTGAATAAGCTCATGGATAAGGTGTTTGAGGCAAAAAAGGTTGGCGTTATCATTCTAGGCGGGGGACATCCAAAGCACTTTACGCTATTCGCCAACACCTTTCGTGGAGGAGTTGATTCCGCCATTCAAATCACCATGGATCGCCCCGAGCCCGGAGGCTTAAGCGGCGCACCCCTAGAGGAGGCAATCAGCTGGGGCAAGATGAAGCCTGAGGGAAAATCGGTAACCGTAATTGGTGATGCCACAATAATCTTTCCTATCATAATCGCAGCTGCAATATCGTGGTTATCCTAAAGGCGCTTTTGCAGTTCCTTGACTTTCCTGACGTTTAAAGGTCGGATCATCTTCTCGCCGATTAACTCAGTCCATCTTGACATGCCCTCTTTGTATATTGAGATCCTGTACATGTCCCCCTTTGAAGTTCGCAGGTTCTCCTCTTATCATCCTGACAGCACCCTTCTGTACCAAACAGGGCTCAGAGTTAGGTATCCCACTGTGTTCAAGAGCGTGATGGATCTTCCATAGCACGCGTAAATTAGGTTCGTGCTGCGATAGCCATATTCGTGTCCTCGTGCTGAGGACGATGGACCCATCCGCATCCCAGAATCGGCGAGGAAATCTCCAATAAATGGGGGGCGCAGAAGCGTGGTTAACGTTCTTGGTTTTATTCGTTCCTTTCTGGTGGCGATTGTTCGGGCCAGGGCGCCTCTTGTGACGTATATTCTCCAGAAGTGGGCTTTTTCCCTTGGAACCCTTTCACCTCTTTGATTAGTAAATTTTATTCCGACTTTTCCAGCGTACTTGGCTGCTACTTTTTCAGCTATTTCGCGGGGTGGCTTTAAGGCGTCGAAGTCTGTGCCATCTAAGTAAACGTTTTGTGGTTTTCCTTCACATAACTCATTGTTCCGTCGCCTAAATAGTCTTCGATAAAATAGCAGAGGGCGGGGTCTGGGTATTTGTACACACTTTCCAAACATAATCTGTGCCCACCATTTCAAATCGAGATTCCTCCATTTCCTTCTGTAATGCGAGGTCGCCGTCGACGACGGGAGTCCTAGGTTTTCTTATCCTTTTGGCAATCTTTTTATCCAGCAGGTCGTGCAACCAACGGTGGATTGTGGTAAGCCCCTTATTTAATTCATCAGCCATCCTTGCCATTGGCATGCCGAGCCCTTAAAGACACCTTCCAGAATCTCGAAGTGATGATTAAAGAAGCGAGGCCAACGCTTGGCAACAACATAGAGGTCCATGTGACTTTTATGAATATTAGCCTCTCCACGGGCCACCGACCCATACGGCATTACAGCGATTAAATTCTCTCCCAAATGGCTCTTTAAAACCTCAAAGTATCTGCTGAGAAACGGTAAGTGCTTTCAAACCCCCACTTCAAAACCAGCACCCGTACCACATGCGACATGAACAACTAGAGATGTAAAGATAACAGACGGCATATGATAAACTAAAAATTGTAAACACTCAAGATATGTATTTAAATGTGGGCTCCGTTTTAATTGGAGAGAAATCATGGCTCTGGAGCGTTTAGGTTCTTCACTTTTTGAGGCCTTGCGGAAGGTTTTTCGAGCCCCGGTTGTGGATGAGGCGACCGTAAAGGAGCTGATTCATGATATTCAACGGGCGCTGTTGCAGGCAGATGTCAACGTTAAGTTGGTCTTGGAGATATCGAAGCGGATAGAGGACAAGTCGCTAAAGGAGAAGGTCCCGCCGGGCGTGTCCAGACGGGAACACGTGATCAAGGTGGTCTATGAGGAGCTAACCCGTTTCCTCGGTGAAAAGCCTGCTTCACTAAAGATGGAGCCTGGAAAAAGGAAGGTGCTAATGCTGGTGGGGATTCAGGGCTCAGGCAAAACCACAACCACAGCAAAGTTGGCGAGATACTTCCAGAAAAGGGGTCTAAAAACGGCGGTGATTTGCGCAGACACCTTCAGGCCGGGAGCCTATGCCCAACTGCAGCAATTGGCAAGACGGGTAAACATTCCTATACACGGGGATTTGGAGGCAAAAAGCTCTGTGGAAATTGCGCTAGATGGATTAAAGAGGTTTAAGGACCATGATGTTATCGTCATTGACACCGCAGGG
Organism: Candidatus Bathyarchaeota archaeon BA1; assembly: GCA_001399805.1. Next base: position 76,457 of record LIHJ01000089.1, on the reverse strand, counting down.
AGACACAAGGACGAGAAGGGCCTCATCGAGGAGATGAGGACACTGGAGAGGGCGATCAACCCCGACGAGGTGATTTTAGTTATCGATGCCACCATTGGTCAACAGGCAGCCACACAAGCAAAGGCCTTTCACGAAGCCACACCCATAGGATCCATCTTTGTCGCGAAACTTGACGGCTCCGCCAGAGGTGGGGGAGCCCTGTCCGCTGTGGCAGCCATCGGGGCACCCATAAAATTCATCGGCACTGGCGAGAAGCTTGATGATGTCGAACCATTTGTTCCGTCCCGATTTGTAGGCAGACTGCTGGGCATGGGCGATCTCGAGAGCCTCATTGAAAAAGTCCGTGAGGCAGAGGTGAAGGTGCCCGAGAAAAGGGCAAGGGCATTCCTGAGTGGGAGGTTCACCCTTACAGACATGTATGAGCAGTTTGAGGCCATGAAGGGCCTGGGCCCATTTAAGCGCCTGCTAAAAATGTTTCCTGGGATTACATACAAAATCCCGGAGGAGATGATGGACCTAGCTGAGGATCGCCTTCAAAAATGGCGGGTGATCATCCAGTCCATGACCCCGGGGGAGAGGGACGACCCAAAGATATTCAGCGCGTCCAGGATACGGCGTGTGGCCCGTGGCTCGGGCACCACAGAAAAGGAAGTGAAGGAGCTTCTTGAGCAATATTCCATGATGAGGAAGATGTTTAAGACCATAAGGAGGAAGGGGATCCTTTTTTTGGGGAAAAGGTTTCCAATGGTTGGGTGAAGCAAAACCAGAGGCAAATTGTAAAACATGCGGTGAGTGGAAGAGGAAGGGCCTCATGGAGATGCTTGAAAAGGCGCAAAAAATGCTGGAGAAGTATCCCCTCTGCAACCATTGTTTGGGGAGGCAGTTCGCCCTTTTGGGGCACGGGTTGGACAACCAAAGAAGGGGTGAAGCCCTTAAGCTCCTCTTGACCATGAGGGGTCATCAGCTCGCCCTTTCGGGACAGCGGAAAGGGGTCTTGCTCCTCAAGACCATGGCAACGAACGGGTCCTTTGATATGGCCGCTGAGATATTGAGGAAGATGAAAAAGAGGGTTGGGGGAAAGCGGGAGTGCTATCTTTGCGAGGGGCGATTTAACCTCTTACACGAGCAGGTGAACAGTTCCGTGGAAAAATTGAAGGACTACGAGTATGACACGTTCCTAGTTGGCGTGGAACTTCCAACCGAGGTGGAGGAACGAGAGGACGAGTTCAAGGCAGAGTTCGAGGTGAAGCATGGCGAGAGCATGCGCAACGACCTCAGCCGCGACATTGGTAAGAGAATCTCTGGGGTCACACAGAAGGTGGCTGATTACAAAAAACCGGACACCGTTGTCCTCCTAGCCCCCTTCACCAAACAAATCACCCTTCAAGTGAACCCCTTGTACATAGCCGGGAGATACCGAAAACTTGTCCGTGGGATCCCGCAATCCAAATGGGTGTGCGTAAAATGTGGTGGAGTGGGGTGCCCGCGATGCAACTGGACCGGAAAGATGTACCCAGAATCCGTAGAAGAAATCATAGCTGGGCCAGTATTAGAAAAGACGGGTGGGGAGGACACTTCATTTCATGCAGCGGGGCGCGAGGATATTGATGCACGCATGCTCGGCCGTGGAAGGCCCTTTGTCATAGAGGTGAAAAAGCCGAGAAAGCGGTTTATCGATTTGCGAGAACTCACCAAAACCGTCAATGAGAGAGCGCTGGGCAAGGTGAGGGTTCTGAACCTGCATTTTGTCCAGAAGGATATGGTGAAACGATTGAAGAGAACGGAGGCGGCAGAGAAACTGTATAGGGCGGTTGTTGAGTTTGATAGGGGTGTTTCTGAGGGGGAGTTAGAGGCTTTAGGGAAGGCGCTCACTAACGCCATAGTTCATCAGCAAACTCCTCAGCGTGTGTTGCATCGAAGGGCCGATCGAGTCCGAGAAAAGCGCATATATATGGCGAAAATAAAGAGGTTGTCATCCAACAGTGTGGAAATGAGGATACGCTGTCAAGGGGGGCTTTATATAAAAGAGCTAATCACTGGAGATGAAGGTCGTACAGATCCTAATGTGGCTAAAATTGTGGGTGCAAGGCCTGTACCCCTAGAGTTGGATGTTCTAAACGTGAGTTTAAGGGGCTCTTAACAATGAATAAATCAAAGGGCTATCGTGCAAAGACCCGCTCCCTTTTAAGAAGAAAGCCCAGAGAGCGGGGGAAGACCGGCCTCAGCAAGATCCTCCACGAGTACAAGCAAGGAGAAAAAGTGGTGGTTAAGATCGATCCGAGTGTTCACAGGGGCATGCCCCATCGAAGATATCATGGAAGGGTCGGCGTCATAGTGAGTAGGAGGGGTAAAGCTTACGTTGTGAATGTGACGCAGGGGGACGCGGTGAAAGAGCTAGTGGTGAGCCCTGAACATCTGAAACCGTATGCGGGGGGATGAAAATGCCGAGAAGAGCATTGAAGGAGCGCATAGTCACAGTTCCACAGGTAAAAAGGATGCTGGAATCCATAGGGGAAGAGGCTCTTGATCAATTTCAGCGAAGATCATTGGACTATGCAGCCAAATTTTCCAGGGTCGATGCGGATACAGCAGAAAAACTTGTAAAAAAGCTCGTAGAGCAGTTTGAATTGGAAGAGGAAGAAGCGGTTCAAATCGTCAACTGTATGCCTGAAAGCCTGGAGGAAATCCGGGTTTTTTTGGCTGGTGGGCGTAAAATTGTTGAAACCTCTAAGTTAGAGGGGATCTTATCTCTCTTAAATGAGCACAGAAAAGGGGAATAACGACCTTTCTGCGACTATTGCTATCAACATAGGAAAGGAGAATAGAGAAAAGACACGAGGAGCACGCATACTTTCTTAACCATGGGAATTTATTATAACTCAAAATAAAAAATGCTAATTGTTTGAAAAAGAAGTAAATACCAGCCATATTTTTAGAATTTATCGTAATAAGCTCTCTCTCACCTTTCCTCCAATTAAGTTTAATATTCCTCCATCGTGCAGACGCTTTACTTCCTTGAGTTTCCCACAAAACGACATATTAAGGCCGGCTTCATAATGGCTAAACTAACAGCCTATTGGATACAAGTCTCCTTGAACCTACATAAAATTGCCGAGGTAGAAAGATCATTCGTGATACTTAAAACCGTGGAAAAAGGAAGAGAAAAACTAAATAGACTTGAGGCAAATATAAAAAGTGGCGTAGTCAAGATGCGGCATCTCGGACCTCAAAACGCTTTTCCAAATGAAGTGTCTTCTTAGCTGAGAGGATTGAAACATGCGAGAATTTTCACGAGAGAATGAGAGGGAGCGTACGGAAAAGAAATCTCTCTACGAGGAATACGCCTACGTGCTGGACTATCTTCCTCACGGGAGACCAGGAGCCAGACCAGGGTATCGAGCAGGAGCTCTAGTTCAGGTTATCGGGGAGGACTACTTCACCTTGCTTGAAGCTGTCGTAAAAGAAGGCGCCTCTCTCAAATCCTATGACAGGGTGTATGTAGGAAAGGACCCTCGCGACAAAATCACTTATATAATTGGTCGAATTGGCTATGACGAGTTAACCACCAACGCAAAAATGGAGCTAACTCCTGTGATAGAGAAGATTGTGCTCAATCGTGAAAACTGGTTTGTCAGCTTCTTTAACACTGCCCAAGCCATCACGCCCAGGATGCACGCCTTGGAGCTAATCCCGGGCATAGGCAAAAAATACATGTGGCAAATCCTGAATAAGCGAGAAAGAAACTCCTTCAAAACCTTTGAAGACCTACAGCAACGCGCCAACATACCCAACCCCGCTAAGCTTATCACCAAAAGGATTTTAGAGGAGCTGGCTGGCGAAAGCAAATACCGATTATTCACAAGGGCACCCTAGTGGTAGGAGAATGGACCTTCTTCAGAGGGCGAGGCGTCTTCTCCACCTTTACAAGATTTTGCCTAAAGAGCGTTTGGGGCAGAACTTTGCAGTGGATAGTGCTTTGTTACTGAGAATGATCTTCTATGCCTCTGTTAATAAGGCAGATGTGGTTTTGGAGGTGGGAGCTGGTTTAGGCTTCCTTACGCAGCTTCTTTCTCAATGGTGTAAAAGGGTTGTTGCTGTTGAGGTTGATCCCAAGCTGATTAGGGTGTTGAGGGAACAACTTTATGATTTAAGAAATGTGGAGCTGATAGAGGGGGATGTGCTGAAGGTTTCAGTTCCTCCTTTTAATAAGGTGGTTTCCACCCCTCCCTATTCCATCTCGTCTCCCTTGCTGTTCTGGCTTCTGGAAAGAGGATTTGACTGTGCCGTATTGACGTTTCAGAGGGAGTTTGCAGAGAGGCTAGCCGCACCTGTGGGTGGCAAGGACTATGGACGGTTGACAGTCACCACCTCTTATCGAGCTGAGGTAGAACTTCTAGATCACGTGCCCAGAGACACGTTTTATCCGCCCCCAGATGTGGACTCCATGGTGGTGCGTTTAAAGCCGAGGAAGGAGCCACCCTTCTCGGTAGAAGATGAGGAAGCCTTTTTCGAACTGGTTCAGGCATTGTTCACTCAGCGAAATAAGAGGGTGAGAAGCGCCATCGTTCCTTTTTTGCGCAAGCGGGGGGTGAGGCGAGAAAATGCAATAAGATTGGCGGACTCCCTGTTCCTTCATGATAGACGGGTGCGAGAACTGGCACCCGAAGACTTTGGGGCGCTATCCAATGAAGTCACTAGGAAAATCTGCGAAAAAGCTCTTCTTCAATAATCATGTCTTTTACGTTTTAAGGAATGTTTATGAGCCAGCTGAGGACACCATCCTCCTCGCCGGAAACCTCGCGGTAAACCGGAATGATGTGGTTTTGGACATGGGCACAGGCTGCGGAATACTCGGCACTCTGGCAGCAAAAAAGGCGAGAAAGGTGGTTGCCGTGGATATAAATCCCTACGCCATCCGCTGTGCTAAACTGAACGCAAAACTGAACGATGTCGTAGACAAGATGGACATACGGCAGGGCGACCTCTTCGAGCCTATAAAGAAAACTGAACGGTTCAGCATAATCATTTTTAATGCTCCATATTTGCCGACAGAAGCAGGGGAGCAGAAAACATGGGTGGGGAAGGCTTGGGCGGGCGGACCCAACGGACGACGAATCATTGACCGATTCATCCTTCAGGCACCAGATTATTTGAAGAGAGACGGTAGGCTCCTCTTAGTTGGGTCAACTCTTTCCAGCGTGGATGAGACCATTCGGGAACTTGAAGAGAAGGGGATGCAGGTGAGGGTTCTCGTCGAAAGGAAGGTTGCATTTGAAACGATCATCGTCATTCAAGCTAAGCGTACAGCTTTGTAGCACTCACCTTATTATGCCTTTGGCTCCGGTTCTCCTTAATACCCTTCCAGGACGTTTCCCGGTATGCTCCCCATCCCTCACAACGATTTCTCCGTTGACGATTACGTGCTCCACGCCATTTGGATATTGATGCGGGTTGTCGTAGGTCGCCTTATCTAACACTCTTTCTTGGTCTATAATGACTAGATCCGCCCAGAATCCCTCCTTGATCAAGCCCCTGTCGAACAATCCCAGCTTTTGGCATGGCATAGAGGACATTTTTCTGATAGCCTCCTCCAATCTCAACAGTTTCTGCTCCCTAACGTATCTTGACAGAATCCTTGGATAGGTGCCGTAAAACCGAGGATGAGGCTTACCAACCCCTGGGATGGCTATCCAGCTGTCGGTGCCGATCATGGATAATGGATGTTTAATGATCGTGCGGACGTCATCCTCATGCATCCCTCTAACAAGGATATCGGTTAATGCCTCATCTTTCAGTAGGACATCGAGCATGGCTGTGAAGGTGTCAGTGTCTCTAATGGTAGCTATGTTTGAAAGGGACATACCTTCATAATCCTTGAATTTGTTCGACATACTAATTATGATGTTCTCGGGTCCTGCGAGCTCCAGGAGGTTTTCCCAGGTGTGTGCCTCCCACTTTAGATCCCTTAGGATTTCTTGGTATGAGCCGGATTCTCTTAACCTCTCAAGTGTCCTCTCTCTTCCGCCCTCGCGCGCCCATGGTGGAAGCAAGGCCGAAAGGGATGTCATGCCAGCCATGTATGGATACACGTCGCATGTAACCTCAACACCCTCCTTTCTGGCGTTTTCCATTAATCTTAAGGTTTCTTTTACTTTTCCCCAGTTTTTCCTCCCAAATGCTTTGTGATGGGATACCTGGACACTAACTCCGGTCTTCCTCCCTATGCTTATCGCCTCTTTCACAGCCTCGCTTAAAGCATGGCCCTCGCTTCTGATGTGGGATGCGTAAATTCCACCATATTCCGCAACAACTTTACATAGCTCTATGATCTCCTCGGTTTTTGCAAAACACCCCGGGGCGTATATTAATCCAGTTGATAAACCGAAGGCCCCGGCTTCCATCGCTTGCTCCACATGCTTTTTCATGGTTTCGAGCTCCTCCGTGTTTGGGTCGCCTGCTTCAAGGCCCATGACCACGGTCCTCGCCATGCCATGGCCAACCAAAGGAACAACGTTTATGCTGGGGTGTATATGTCCCAGCCCATCTAGGTATTGACTGAAGGATCTCCAGTTCCACGGAATCTCAAAGCCCTCATGTATTGCATCAAATTCCTTCCTCATCATTGGCAACGTCTCATCGGTTATGGGGGCGAGGCTGGAGCCGCAGTTGCCGATGACTATGGTGGTTACTCCCTGCCTGACCGCGCTCCTCGCCATGGGCTCGGCTATGATGGAGCCGTCGGAGTGATTATGGATATCCACGAAACCTGGTGCCACAATTTCTTCCTTGGCATCTATTACCGCCTCGCCCTGACTCTCGCTGAGGCGACCTATTTTGAATATTCTCCCTGCCTTAACCCCTATGTCCGTTCTGAACCAGGGATTTCCTGCCCCGTCCACAATGGATCCGTTTTTTATGACTATATCCAGCATGTCTTTAGTATTTAGAGTTCTATGCCAATATAATTTGTCCAGGAAAAGCCACATGGAGCTTTGAGCTGGAGCGCCCTCTTAAGCGATGTAAGATTTCAGGAGAGGATAAAGCCGCCCAGTAGGGTGCTACAAATTAGAAAAATGTCGGGAACTAATTAAGTGCTGGCTTAAACAAAGCCGATGCGCTTTTTCTCTTAAGGTTTCCATTCTTTCATATTGAGAGTGTGAGCGTTACATGGATTCATAGATGCTACTCGGTAACTGTTATTGCTTGTTGTGGGCATTGAACCTCACAGGCTCTGCATAGGAGGCATGCATCATTGTTGACCACCACGGATTTCGTCTTTCCTTCGTACTCCGGGCGCGCGCTGCGGGTGTGGATCATTTTCTTTTCCCTGAGTTGATAGAGAGCTCTGTGATACTCACCAACTCCAGTGGTGTTCATCCCAAACCCATCTCAGAACATGTCCTGGGGTTGATGCTTTCCCTCACTCGGGGGATGCACCTACTGATGAGAGGGGGTTTCAGTTGACGAGTTGACTGGTAAGACCATTGGGGTGGTTGGGCTAGGCAGCATAGGAAGTGAGGTCGCTAGGAAGGCGAGGTGCCTCGGCATGAAGGTGATCGCCACGAAGAGAAGACCGTCCACCAAATCCGACCATGTGGATGAGCTGTTCTCCCCTGAAAGTTTACAAGAATTACTCGCCAAATCCGACCTCGTGGTTCTTACGGTGCCCCTCACTGTCGAGACTAAGGGAATGATCGGGGAGGATCAGCTGAGGGGTATGATGAAGACTGCCTACCCCATCAATGTCAGTCGAGGAAAAATCATCAAAGAGGACTCGCTCATTCGAGCCCTCAAAGAGGGGTGGATTTCAAGCGCTGGATTAGACGTCTTCGAAAGCGAACCCTTGCCCCCTCACTCTGAGCTTTGGAGCATGAAAAATGTGATAGTCACCCCTCATATGGCTGGCTCTACGCCCCATTACTGGGAGCGGGCCACCTCCATCTTCGAGAACCTAAAGCGTTTTGCTTACAACAAGCCAATGATCAATGTAGTGGACAAGAAGGCCGGATACTGAACCGCCCAAAAGAAGTATATAACACAAACGAATAGTAGTGCTAAGTTGGGTGAGTGTAAAATGTGCATTCTCGGGAAGAGCAAGCTGATCGAGCTCATTGAGAGGCATAGGTGCATCTACCCCTACGACTACAACCTCCTGGATGGCGACGGATACGTTTTGACGGTGAAGGAGGAAACCACACTCCACTACCTGGAGCACAAGAACCTCATTTCTTATGAGATTGTATTTACACCACCAGAGTATGTGGCACACCTCACCGCAAAGAGCCGATATGGGAGAATGGGACTTTCCTTCCTCAACGCTGCCAAGGTCCACAGCGGCTTCATAGGGCGGCTAGCCCTTGAACTCGTCAACCTAAGTAACGATCGGCAGCCCATCACCATCAAGAGAGGCGAACCATTCATGCACATCGAATTCCTCACTAGAGAAGGTGAGCCCGCCCCCTACACCGGGGAGTTCCAATTCCAGTACGTGACCGAGGATGAGAAAAAAATGTATATTCCCATCTTGAAGAAGGTCTTTCCAAACTTTGAAGAACTAGCCAAGATATGGTTTAAGGGTAAACCCCCATAAAGGGGACAGCCAACTTATATGAAGCTGAGATTTAGAATTCTTTCACGTTCCCCTGTTGGACCCCGGTGTAAGTGTAGGAAATCTTACAGAGAAGGTGGACAGGTCACGCTAACTGTTTTATTTCTCTCTCAAATTGAAATAATGATGAGAGAAGATGTCCATAACAGTCATTGACGTTTTTAATGCCTTATGCTTCATATTCCCAGCTTATTGCGCCAATGCTGCACCCGTGATTTTTGGTGGTGGTCGCCCCATCGATGCTGGTAAAACCTTTTCCGATGGAAGGCCGATACTCGGCTCGCATAAGACCTTTCAAGGCTTCTTCTTTGGTTTATTTATTGGAACAGCAGTAGGTTTTGCGCTAAATGCCCTACTCCAATATAACATATTGCTTGGTTTCATGCTCTCGTTGGGAGCTTTAGTGGGCGACTTAGCCAAGTCTTTCATCAAACGACGAATGAATAGGGCGCCAGGTTCTCCCCTCCCAATTGCTGATCAGCTTGACTTCATTCTGGGGGCCCTCCTCCTCTCCCTCCCGGTCTCACCCCCACCCCTGCTCAGCGTCGTAATCATCATAATTGTTACGCCTCCCATACACCTGATAACAAACTTCCTCGCACATCTTATGGGTCTAAAAAAGAGCTTATGGTGAGCATGAAAGGTACATGGATAGCCTTAAAGGCTCACATAAACCGAATCCTCGGAAACGGATGAAGGCCTTTGGTTACTGGTATGGGGCGGTGAGCTTTAGCCATATGATATACTCGATGTATAGGTACGCGACAACAATGAAGACGGCGCCCACCAACAGCAGAATGAACGCCTGGCGGGGTTTATACGCGTACCTTGTGCTTTGGTAGGTTAAGAGAAAACCAACGGTTCCTATGGCATATAGGGTCATGGAAAGCAGGCTGTCGAGGATGGTTTGCTCATGCACCGTGTAGGGGTAGTAAAAGACCCATCTCCCGCGTAAAGGAATAGCTATGTATATCTCTCTTTCTAGGATGTCGTAGACCCCGCCCCCGAGAAGGAAAACAGAAAGGGCTATGGCTACGGCGGCCAGAACGAATAAGGATGGCTTGGCGGTTGATACCTTCTGGTAAACTTTTCGCATGTGATAAGGAATAGAGGCCAACCTCCGCGCGATTCTCCGCATTTTTTATCCCTCACTTTTCATGAGGTGCTCCGCCACTTCCCTGGCCCAAGACCCCGTATATGGATTCCTCGCAACCTCATTTAAGTATTCCTTCCATGTAATGCCTAGGGCATTTCTCCAATCGTCGTATTTTCTAACAATAATTTTATACGCTTTCTCGTGCAGCTCACAGTACTTATTTATGGATTCCCGGCTACAAATTTCACATTTTCCAGAGGGGTTAGATTTAGAGCCCTTTTCACTCATTTATTGGGCACTCCCACCAATTGCCAGTTTCCTTTGCTCCTTTAATGGGCAATTGGGGTTAATGCACAACATCCAAGGTCTTCTGATCCTAGTCCGCACCTGCACTATTGGCCATCCACAGGCACGACAGCCCTTTCGGGCTGGCTTCACGGCTCCTCGTTGGGGAAGGGGGAATGAGGTTTTGCAAAGGCCCTTAAAGTAGTTGGTGCAGCCAATAAAACGCTTCCCTGTCCTTCGTGAGTATAGAATCATCAATTGACCAGTGTTGCAGTTTGGGCAGCTGCCGACGACTCGCTCTTGCATCCGAGCCTTTTTGATGGAGTTACTTAACGCGAGACCAATCATTTCCTCCCTCTCCTTAAACCCCTCCAGCATAGGTTTTAGCCGATCAACAGCCTCCACAAGCACATTATCCCTCTTCTCACTGTTACGTTGGATCTGCTCCATCCTTTCCTCAAGCTCTCGGGTGAGCTTTACTGAGATCACCCCTGGGCAGTATTTGCGAAGAATATCCACGACATCGAACCCCAGATCGGTTACCATGATTCGCTCCTCCATGATGTATCTCCTGTCATAAAGGGTCTCGATGATGTCCGCCCTGGTCGCCTTTGTGCCGATTCCAATATCCTCCATTTTCCTAAGAAGGCTGCTTGGGTTGCAGCGTGGCGGGGGTTTTGTAAATTTATCCTCTCTCATTATACGCTTTAACTGAATGATGTCCCCCTCTTTGATAGGGGGTAACAACACCTCCTCAGTTCGTATGTATGGCTTGTAAAAGCGCATCCAACCCTCTTTTAAAACCTGCCTTCCCCGCAAGTAGAAATGATGTCCGTTTATCGCTATGAAAACCCTTACGCCCTGCTTAATCGCTGGTTCGCCGAAAACTGCCATGAAGCGCCTAACAATCAGATCCCATACCCTCTTTTCAGGGTCGTTTAACGCTCTTTCCGGCAAGTTGCCCGTCGGATAGATCGCGGGATGCGCAGGATCTTCCCGTTTCCCCTCGTGTGGTTTCAATTCCTCCCTTGCAAGAAGATCCGAAGCCATGTCTTTATACATGGTTTCCCGACCTAACGCGTGAAGTATTGCTCGGTAGTTGATTACTGGCGGCAGTTTTTGGCTACTGTTATGCAAAAGTACGCATCCTAAGCCCCCTAAAAAGTTCTCGTATCCATCCACTGATATATCGTAAACATAACTCCTTGTTGATTGAACTCTTTCTATGGAAACAATTTCTGACAGTCCAATGTCGCTTTGAAGAAGAGATTTTGCATCTTTTAAAACAAGGCTTGTACGTTCAAGGATCATTTTCAATCGTGTACGCCATTGCGGTGGAGTTAGCAGATTTTCCAGGACCTTTATTTTGTCTTCAATTTTCTGAAGTTGAAATAAGTTGATGTGTTTCGTTTTATGGATGGTAGTTTTTGGATTATATAATTGTGACCAGTCTGTTAAAGCTGACTTAGGAATGCTGTTAATACGGGTTGGATAGACAAGATTTATCTTTTGAGTTTTTTGTTCAAGCTTTGCCTTATGGCTTTCCTTTATTACCCCAACGAAATTATAAAAACGTGCCAGATTATGGGTTCCACTTATTACAATGCGATAATGCCATTGTTGCCTTACTTTTGATGGAGAGCATCTTTCGAGGGTAGCAAATATGCCGAGGTGCAGTAGTAAAAACACGATTCCATTTGCCAGCTCACGGCTTACAGTACGGGCTTCCACGGTGTCTTTACTGACTGTGCCATCGCCTGCAAAATATGCTTTCAAATACTCGGCTATAATGTTTGGCGGAGCTGAGAGGATTACTTCTGGAACACGTTTGCTCATAGCATCTTCACCTAAGTTGAAGATCTGCAAAATTTTCAATGGCGTTTTTCCATAAACTCTAATTTTCGTGCATGACGAGTCAATTTTTATATCATCGCCAAATACCGCAAGCGCCGATTTTTCCATATCCTTCAAAATGATAAAGTTATATTGTCTTAAAGCGACCTCATAACAACTTTTGTTCCCTTGTTTGTACCATGAACATCCCTCTGATGTAAAGTAACCTAAGAGTCTAGCAATCTCCGGCGTCATTTGCATTATTAATGGCAATGTTATTTCGTTCTTGCCACTTCTCGCTCTAATACGTAGTCTAGGTGCGTTAATGTCTTCTGCGCCTACAAGCTTCAGAGCGATATTTAGCGGGATAGCGTTTCTAAAGCGATAATTAGCACCTTCAATTAGCCCTTTTTGGTATGACTTTTGGAGGAGTTGCTTATTATTTTTCCAGTTAACCAACGTAAAGTGATTTTCAATACCTTGCTTAATTATTTCATCAATGAGACTAATTGAGCTTAAAGATTGGTTAAATTGGACGTTTTTTATTACTATAATGTAATCCCCTACTTTCAAATTCTTTGTGGGTATTGGAATCAAATTTCCATTGTGCCATGTAAATAGACTATGATCAGCAGTTACTCTAACAGCGCGGCCACCCCTGGTCCTTACTTCATAGAGATCATACATAACTGGATGACGAATTACAGCACTTATTGGCTTCACTACAACTTTGAATGTATGGGGATCGACAACAAAAGTTTTGAATTGCCACTTTAGGGGAAGTATTTCATGTTCACCATGAACTTGTACATCCAACGAACGTTGAAGCAAAGAATCAACAAAATTACCAATTTTAACAATGTGGGTTTCTCCATACTCGTCGATGATAAATATATTCTCATCATAATCCACACTAGTTCTTGGGTAGGAGATCAGGGCCCCGAGGTATAGGCGCTCGGCGATGTCTGCGGTGCGCCTGGGGGTGTACCCAAATAACCCATATGCCTCAGTTTGTAAAGCTCCTAAATCAAAGGGGATCGGAGGCGCCTGCTCAAACCTCTTCACCTCAATACTTTCGATTACACCATCCTTCCCCACGCAAGCCCCTACAATGGCGTCCGCCTCCGCCCTCTTCTCGATCACCCCCATTTCATACTTTGCATCATACACAGTACCCCCTATCTGAAACTCAGCCAATATGACCCAGTATGGCGTAGGCACGAAGGAACGTATCTCCCTCTCTCTACCAACCAGAAGCCGCAGCGTTGGGCCCTGAACTCTCCCGGTGCTTAGGGTTGTGTATCTTCCACTCCAGTGACCAGCCGCCAGTGTCAATGCACGTGAAAGGTTCACGCCGTATAGCCAATCCATCTCATGCCTGGTCCTCCCAGCCTCTATCATGGCGAAGTCAAGTTGGGGGAGGGGCTCCCCGTAGGCTTTCTCCAGCTCACCCTTCGTTAAAGTGGAGAACTTCATGCGTTTTGCTATACCCTCTTTATTCTCACATGTGTACTTCAGTATGCAGTAACCAATGAGGCTGCCCTCAAGGTCATAGTCGCAGTTATGCGTTAAAAATCCATTTGCGATAAAATTGTGGACCTTTGAAACAGTAATGTCTCGCACATCACTACATTGAACGGAGACTATAGACTGAACTCTTTCCCATACGAGACCACTATTTCCTAATCTAAACGTTGCATTTCTTACCCATTTCTTAAATGTGGGGATTTTTCCTATTGGTTGATTCAGCTTGAGTTTTTGATATTCAGCAATCAGCAGCCCAAGGTTCTTCTTTCCAGTGCAGTATTTGATTCCAACCTTATGAAAGAGATTATGTAGATTCTTTCTTGAATTAGATATCATAAGACGTATACATACAGTTTTGGCACCATCTTTACGTCGTACTCCCGCGGGTTTTATTGATATAGATGAAACGGTAACTCCAAGATTACCTAACAAAGTGGCGATCTGGTCTGCTAACTTTCTACCATTATGTACCAGTGATTCTAACTTGTTAAAGCGGATATCTGGCATACTAAACGATTTTGGAGACACATCTGATACACGAGGCATCACTAGATCCCCACCTAACATTGTTGATAAGAACTCTCGTTGCAATCTTGGTGGAGCAGCGAGCAACCATCTTGGAATTTCATAAGTGATGTCTGTTTTTACTCCCGATGGCGCCCCTAGAGCATAAAGTAATAACCACAACGATAAAGAATTACACATAACCATTTTACATTTTTGCCGAAATCTCCTCCCATTAATAAAACCAATCCGTTCTCTGCCTTCTCTGATAAAGTTAAAGCCAAGAGATCTGAGATCACTTTCAACTTCCTCTACTCCACCTGATATTTCGCACATGAAAACAGCGCCTTTGGCATACCACTTTTTCTTAAGGGCGTAAAGACAACCATCTCCAAAAACACCTCCTAGCAACCTCATAATCGCGTCGATTTTTTCATGTTTCGTAGTGAGGGGAAGCAACCCCATTTTTTTGAGTTTTTCGATACTCGGATTTTTTACCGTATATGGTACTTTTCTCTCGCCAAGCCAGCGTCTCACAGTTCTTAAGGGCAGCCCAGTTTCTTCTGAGATTTTTCTGTATGTTAACCCTCCTTTCCCTAATTTCATTACTTCAAAATATTGTTGGCGATTATAGCGGTATCTGCTATGCGGTCTCTTACTTCGCTCTGACAATAAATTATTGAGAATGGTCCAAATATCTTCCTCCGTTATCAAAGTTTGTTCTTGATAAGCTAGTGGAGTTAGTTCGCGAAGAGGGTACACAGCGACCCTGTCATTAGATTTTAATTGGTTTAGAGGGACCCAGCCCCTAGGAGTGTAAAATCGATGATCGTCCGTGGCGCATATATGGCGCCCGCTTTCAGCGGTTAACTTAAACACGTGTCTCCCAATCTTCTTAGGATTCAATTTCATGTAACGTTCAATGTCAAAATCAGACAAGGACTTAGTTTTTTCATAAAATCCCAAAACCCTATGATGTTGCCAACATTTTTCTAAATCAGCTATTGTTAGAGTTTCACTATCTTCAGTAAGGATAATGGTATCAGGGCTTACGCATGCATCTATGTAGGCGTCTGCGTTTTTTGCTAGTTTCGAGATAACTTCAATCCATGTTTTGATTTGTTTGGCGCCTTTCTCTGCCACATATCTGGGTGCCCACTTGAAGTTGAAGACCGGATAGTGGTTTCTTCCTCCAACCTCATGAACTACGGTGTATAGATGTCCGAGGGCTGGGACCACCACGAGTTTTCTGTCTCGGTTGGCGAGGAAATAGGGAACGCCCATCTCCTCAACCCTTTTGGGCTCTCCCTCATTATCAAGGGCTTCCGCGATCCGCTGAGCCGCATCCGGCTTCTCGGTGATGATCAATGTATATCTTTCCATCAGGCGCCCTCCTCCCCCAAACACGTGCCCAAGTAATAAATAAGTCACTATGCACGGGCAGTTATATTTTGCACACTCTTTACTGCCTGACCACCTTGCCCTCGTGAGGAAATGAGTTTCAAGGCTTAAGGTCTATGCCATAAGGATTCATGGGTTCAAATCCACCCTGCACTTCCATAACCAATGCGGAAATTATAAATAGTCTACGATGGTTGTATTTTGGCGTTTGAGGATGGGTGTGAGATCATGCCTCAACAGGCGATTTGTCAACAATGCGGAGCAATTCTTTACAAGGGTGTGGAGTTGATACCTCCCGATGAAGTTATTCGGAGGCACAATGGTAAATGCCCAACATGTGGGAAAAAGTTGGCCTTCACCCCTGTGAATGTTGAGGTGAAGCCCATCGGATAACCCGGACCAGCACGCTTATTTGGGGGCTTATTTGTTGGGTAAGTCTGCACGAAAAACCCATCTCCATGGGTTCCACATCCGAGTGGGCCATATGGTTCCGTTTGCTAGTTTCTTGATGCCGATGTGGTATAAGGGGATTATCCCGGAGCATATGGCGGTTAGAAACTTCGCGGGCATTTTTGACATTTCACACATGGGAAGGGTGCTGATTGATGGTCCGGGAGCCGAATCCCTCTTGAACCATGTGACCACAAACGACGTTTCGACGTTGGTCCCGCTTTCTGCGCAATACTCGACGATGTGTAACGAGCAGGGCGGCATAAAAGACGACTTTATCCTGTACAGGTTGGAAAAGGAAGAGTTCCTCGTGGTTCCTAACACAATTAATCGAACGAAGGATTATGAATGGTTGGTTAATCAGTCCAGGGACTGTGACGTTAAGGTTGAGGATGTTTCTGACAGTATCGCCATGTTCGCGGTGCAGGGCCCAAGGGCTGAACAAACCCTACAGAAGATATGCGATGAGGACTTGAGCAAGGTCGAGCGCTTCAAGTGCAGCTGGACCCGATTGGCTGGGGTCGGTGTTCTCATTTCAAGAACAGGATACACCGGCGAGGATGGGTTTGAGATCTTTGTTTGGGACGTACCCACAACGAAGCCCGACAATGCCATAAGCGTGTGGAACGCTGTTTTAGAAATCGGTCGAGGCAAGGGAATGGAGCCGTGTGGCCTAGGCGCCAGGGACACCCTGAGGCTTGAGGCGGGCATGTGCTTATACGGCAACGACATTGACGAGGGCATCACTCCAATGGAGGCAGGGATAGGTTTTGGCCAGCAGTATAGCCCAGAAGAGGCACAAAGGCTAATCCCCACATTGAAAACCTGACAAGGCTTCCGCGTACCAAACCGTAAGCAATTTACAAAGGGAGAAATGTTAATTTACCCTTTCACATTTTACGTAACATGGCTCCAATGGGACATATGATGCGGGTACGCGATTATGAGACACCCGATGAACTCTATTACTCGAAGGATCATGAGTGGGCTCACCTGTGATGAAAGTTAGAAGGTTGCCTCGTAAGGGTTTCGAAAAATTGTTTGAGGTTTTAAAAAGCTTTAGGGCTCTTCGCTTCAGGGTGTCTCATTCCTCGCTCATGATCACCTCCTTGCTCTTCCTCACTCTCCTTCTTGCTTTTGTGGTTAGGCTGCTGCCCCTCCGCTGGGGCTTTTACCTTTCGGAGTTTGATCCCTACTACCAATATCGCCTAACCAAACATATGGTGGAAAATGGTTTATTTGCATGGGTGAATTGGCGTGACACCATGAGCTGGTATCCGTATGGGCGTGATGTGGCACGAACCTCCTTCCCCGGGCTGGCCCTCACCGCTGCGTCTTCACATCTTGTGGCAAATGCGTTGGGTCTACCCATAACTCTGTATGATTTCTGCGTGGTTTTCCCTGTTATAATGGGGGCACTAACATGCTTAGTAATGTACTTTTTGGGTAAGGACATCGGCGGCAAGGATGTGGGCCTTTTCTCAGCCCTCTTCTTGGCCTTAAGCTCTTCCCACATCAGCCGCACATCCCTTGGGTTTTTTGACGATGAAACCGTGGGCGTTTTTGGCATCCTTTTGTTCTCTCTATTCTTCTTGCGATCCATTGAAACGGAAAGGCCCTTGAAAACCAGTTTGGTTTATGCTGTGGCGTCGGGTTTATCTCTTGGTTATATTTTTGCTTCATGGGGTGCCTCCAGGTATCCCGTTGGAATGGCGGTTCTTTTGGTCTTCGTCCTGCTTTTGTTGCGTAAGTATTCGTCTCGACTGCTTTTTTCCTATAGCATAACCTTTGGCACAGCCCTCTTCATTGCCACCAACGTGCCGTATTTAGGCTTTCGTTTGTTGACGGAGACCACCATTTTGGCCGTGTTTGGGGTCTTTCTGCTGTTATGTGCCTACGAAATCACCAGCTACATAAAAACACTTAAGGTGAAGACGATCTTTGTTCTGGTTTTCTTAGCTCTGTTCGCCGCTTCATTCTTTATGCTTTGGCGGTACGGCTATATTAGGGCCTTGGAAGCCAAGTTTATGTCCGTTCTCAACCCCTTTGAGCGCCTTGCCTACCCCCTCGTACAGTCTGTGGCGGAGCATAGACCCGCCGCTTGGGGCTCCCTCTATTATGAGCTTGGGATAGGAGCCTTCTTCATCCCCATCGGTCTATTCTTCACCGTGCAAAATCCCACCAATCGGAACCTTTACCTATGTATATTCGGCCTAACCTCGATCTATTTCGCCAGCTCCATGGTACGATTAACCCTGCTCATGGCACCAGCCCTTAGCATCCTATGGGCGTTAGCCCTTATTCGACTTTTAAGACCCTTCGTCACCATCATGAGGGAGGCCCCGATAATCCCGAGGCGGAAAATGCGCCTTGAAGCTCACGTGGGAAAGGAGTTCAGTGGGGCCTTCATCATAATGATGTTTCTTTTGCTCACATTCACCTTTGTTTTGCCAATTGGTAAACTGACGCCACATCCAAGAGTGTTCGATCATGCATACTCCCCCACAACAATAGCATCCGCCAGCGTACCCGTAAAGCCTGATCAAATGGTGGGCGATTGGATTGACACCCTAAATTGGATGAGAGAAAATCTGCCGCCGAGCCCCCCATATGGTCCAACTGTGGTGGCCAGCTGGTGGGATTATGGCTACTGGATCACCACGGTTGCGAACAAAACAACACTGGCGGATAATGCCACGTTCAACTGGACTCAAATACGACGAATTGCGACGATGTTTCTTTCCAATGAAACGGAGGCAGTCCAGATTCTGAAGCAGTACGACGTAACCCACGTTGTAGTGTTTACGGTATTCGACACAAGAGGCAGCGATACGTTTTACGGCGACGAGGGCAAATGGAGATGGATGGCGCAAATTGCTGGTTTAAACGAAACGAACTACTGGGACAAAGAAAACAGGAAGTGGAATGAACGAGGGGAGAACACGGTGATATACAAGCTGATGACCTATGGAAAAGAGACGAGGTTGCGAGGCTTCTCATCCAGCGTTTTCTTGCAACATTTCATCTTGGTGTACTATTCTAAGGGACCCGCCATCAGGGGGTCATATCATGCACTCGTTTGTGTCTACGAAGTCAGGTACGGTTGATTTAGAACCTTATGAGATGTAGGTGATTCGCTCCTCCTTTTCCTTACGGATTTTTTGTGCGTACATCTCTCTCTTCTTCTCGATTTCCCTCATTTTTCCCACAATTTCCTCGGATTTCTTTATCTCCCCATCCAGACCTCCTAAATCCACTTTGAGGCGCAATAACTTCAGCAAAACATCCAGGACACTCTTCGCTGCCTTCGGATCCGACAGATAGCCACGAGTCTCTCCTAATAGACAAAGAGCATTTATATCTCTGAACTTTGCCAAGCCCAAGAGCAAGCCTGCGGTTCCCACGATGGGGTTCCCGGCGGGGCTGGCTACAGCGCCCGCTTCCAAAGCTTTATTCAAGAGCTCGGGGTTAGTGGACACCACCACTACCTTAGGTGTTTCTTCCACCTCTTTCCGATATCCCCCTATTGTGACTATCATTTTTACGCCATGTTTTTTGGCAAAGTCCAGTATGCAACTGGCTATATCATATTGCCCCTCGATGGTTTGCGCTTGGCTGTCCCCAGTAAAGAGTATCAGATCGTGTTCTCCTTTTTCATCCTTCCAGAAGTAGAATTCTCCACGGAGAAGCCTAACGTCTCCCCTTTTGCTCACAAGAACATAGTAGGGGAAGTGCGGGGAATATACCTCGGCAAATTTTTTGGCATTTAATTGTTTAATGAGGAATCTGGTGCTTATTCTTCCAACCATTCCCAATCCAGGGAGCCCCTCTATTAAGACGGGGTTTTTTAGGGCAACCTTCACTTTTTCTGTGAGGGTGGTCCTTTTCATTTTAACTTGAACTCCTTAGTGCTCGCCTATATTTTGCATATTTATCCTCGGGCGAAAATTTGGCTGGGTGGGGTACGGACACCCTCTCCTCACAATATGGGCATCTCTCTTGATTTAAGGTATACCTTTTGCATTTCGTGCATTTTCTGAGTAACCAAACCATCATTTTTCCCTTTTGAAGGCTCCTTGCCCGCCAAACCTTGTGATATTTTTTAGCGCGGTTTCTGCCACTTCCTGGAGGATTCTTTCCGCCTCCTTGTAGTCTTCAGCCAAGACCTCAATGCGGTATTTGGGTGGTGCAACCACATAGACATGAACCTTTGCACCTTGGGGCTTTTTAATTTTTTGAGCGCTTAAAAGAGCGTCTCGAACGAGGGTCACCCCGTTGGGCTTTGCGCATTGGAGTTCCAATATTGCCTTTATCTTTACCATGGGGATTCTGATCTTTTCTTTTGCGACTTCAGCAAGTGTGACAGCCATATCCTTGGGCACCCCTATCCCCAATAGAACGTCTAGTCCCTCTTTCGCGGTCCTTTCTAACCCCTCGTATACTCCTCCAAACTTTTCCTCAATTAATGTTCCAGCTTTTGCATATATTTCCTCAATGGGTATTTTTAACTTCTCGGAGGCACTCCGCAGTAGGCTCTCAGCCTTTCTTGCCCTTTTCCAAGAGAGAATTTTCTCTCTCCTCTCCTGCCCCGTAACCCTTCTAAGCGAGAGATCCACGTGCCCCCTCTCAGCGTTGACCCGTAGGACCTTCAACACCACCTTTTGTCCCTCCCGCACGAAATCGCGGATATTCCTGACCCACCCTGATGAGACCTCAGATATATGTAGCAACCCCTCTTTGGCATACTCATCCAATGAGGCGTATGCACCATAATCCATTATCCTTTCAACCGTAGCAATTACGAGATCGCCTACCTCCGGCCAATCTGATTTTTTTAAGGCCATTCTCTCTCCTCATTACCATTTTAATCCAGGGTGGCGACGACCTCACCCTTAATCGTTGCTTTTCCTCCGGAGGGCTCAGCGACCGTGGCCCCACAAATGTTACAGCGAACAGTGCTGGTGGCATGGCTGAAGACGATTTGCTCATTTCCACAGTCAGGGCATTTCACCCGAAGGAACTTGCTTCTTGGTCTAGGTATAAGTCTTTCCCACTCGCTCATTTTCTCTCTCCTATTCAATGGTTAGCTTTTTGAGGCGTAGCCCCTTCTTATGTCGCGTGTAGCCGCAAGTTTTGCACTTCAACTTTAATGTTTGCTTTTTCGTTGTCTTGGCGAATTTCCGTTGGAGGGCCCTTTTCCTGTGCCCTCCGTATCCCTTTTTTATTCGGTTGTGTTGTCTTTCACCCTTAGACAATGCTCGCCTCTTTCCAGCCTTGTATAGGGATACTGTATGGGGCTGATACAACTTACATTTAGGACAGTAGGTGGTGATTTCTTTAGGCGCTTTCATCACACTCACTAGCCGATCTGGTATAGAACAGCCCACCTAATTACTATTTAACCATTTCTCAGCTTGCTCCCGCAACCCCCATTTTTTCCCGTATCTTTTATTATTTTCTTAGGTGTGAGGAAGTCGTCGTCGGCGCTAAGGCCTGTACGACGACAACCTTCTCGGAGCCTTCGCCTTTCGTAAGTCATTAGCCTATGGTTATAGGCCTCCACCCACCCCCCTATCATTTTTTATACCCCTTCCCTACGCTTTAAACCTTCATTAACAAATAGCGTGGAGAGTTTACTATAGAGATTGTCCTTATTGCGGGGATGCTGCCTCTTAGCCGGAGGGAACCTGGGTTGTGATTCCAGAACAAGGCGTAGTTATAAGTTTGAAGTTGCTTTCTATCGTTTCCCCAGCTGTAGTGAAACCGTTCGGGAACCTTTTTTGCCCCTCTTCATGATTGCGTAGAGGTCGTTATGCTTTGGGCCCCCACTTTTTATGCACCCCTCAGATTTTAGGAACAGCATGGTTGATTTGAAGGTTCCATAAGCGCCATAACCACATCGCTTTATGGTTCTTCTCCGGGTGACATACTTCCTGACCATCTTCAACTATGACATCTTTAACTCTGGTTCAAACTGCCGCGTTAGGTTTATGGTTTAAATCTACCTCCACACAAGATCACGCGAATATAATGATGAGTAGTCATCAAGAAAGATGTGTGATTTTATAATTTTGCTTCGACTTCCACAGCTACGCCCTGCTTAATAAGGATTCTGGCGTTTTCAATAGGCAACGTTGCTATGTCCTCTGATTTGAACGGTCCGTAGGTTTTCATGTCTGATCCTATTATGGCTGGAATTTCCCGGAGGAATCGCACCATCATCGTTTTCGGCTTCTCTTCCTCTTCAACCTGCGGCAGCTGTCCTCTGATGACATCCTTTAAAAGGGTTTGGTATGACTCGACTGAGGGTAAAATCCGTCCATGTAACCTCTCTTCCTCCTCAGTGAAGGTCCCTCTAGGAACGATTTTTCCCGCCATGGCCCCTCGTAAAGCCTTCTCGTGACGGAGTCGAATCAAATCCTTAACCATTCTTTGGACGTTTTCAAACTCGCGTCGCATGAGCCTGGCCCTTGTGGTTTTTTCGTCTAGCATTCTGCTCTCCTCCCTCATCTTCCTCACGTAATTGGCCAGCCTAGCATAGAAATCCCTGGGGAGCGCTTGAATTTCCCCACCCTCCTTCTCTTTCATCCAAGCCTCATAGAGCTCGTCATACGTACTCATTCCACCACCCTCGCCGCTTCTTTACATAGGAGAAGCAATGCAGCCGCTGTGGGTAGTTCGACCTCTCTCTCTTTGTATGGACCGTGGATCTCGTCTCCTAGTCTGAATTTGGGGGCTTCGGACACAAGAACCTTTATTGTGCCCTCTCTGAAGGCTATGGCGCTTTTAAGAGGGTCAAAGTGCTCAATGTCGGCGATGGGCACCTCTGCCTTCATGAGGCCGGTTTTTCCATGCAACGTGTTGGTGAGCCTTATCAAGCGGTGAATGTCCGTGGTGACCACAGTATCGATTTTCACTGACTGCCTTTCTATGCCATATTGAGCTATTTTCCTCCAGCTTTCAATTCCTATTCCCCTCACAACCCCCCAAGGCCCCGTATCTTTCCAACTTTTTAGGATGGCCCCCTTACGTTGGGTTATGATGTCCACAACTCTCTTCTTTAACCCGATTTTCTCCAATTCTTGAGGGGTAGCCCTCAGAAGGTGCTCGTAGGTCCCCCTGGCGATGCGCCCCCTCCATCCCGGATCATTTAGGTCCGGCCCAGCGAGTATGCGCGACTTTCTCCCGGTCATTCTTTCCTCTAAGCCATGGAACCTGGTTTCTAAACCCATCCCCACAACGTAGTCCACCATCTCCTTACGAGCCATCTGATCGAGGGATCGAATCTCCTCGCTCTCCACATGAAGATGATACCCTCGATGCCCGCTAAAACAAACACGCATTTCTTGTGAAGATAGCCCAAAGTCGCTTATTAGGAGGTCCATAAGCTTTATTGTTTCTGCCTTGGCCGATTCCAAACACACCTCACATGGCCAGGTTTTTTCATCAAATCTGTGCTCTCCGCAGGCTGGACACTTTTCTGGAGGCGCGCCCTTACCAACGAAGCCACAATGATCGCAGCCCCAGGTGTCGTGAATTTTGGCACATGGGGTCAAGATGTGATCTGCATCAATGTCAAAAATTAGGTCTGCACCCAGCCAGCCCTTCTCCTCCATCTCCCTCTCTGGGCTCTCATAAAAAGCACTGGAATAATAGGCATCGGAGGGGACTGTTGTTTCCAAAAATTCTCTCAGATCATTTGCGCTTCTGAATCTCTTGTGCCTAAGCATGATTCTCTCTTTGAACAAGAGAAACCCGAACTCGCGCTTTTCAATGGAGGTTGGAGGCTGAATGGTGGAAGCGTGCCCTCTGTAATACTCGGCAAATTTGTCTTGAACAAAGGTTTTCGTTTCGATTTTGCTCACGCCCGCTCCATGGGAGGCTTTGCTCTAATGATCCTTAGCTTCCTTCGATAATAAGCGAGCGGGTGGCGTACCCCTCTGCAGATTTCATCCATGCCAGGGCAGATTCCATGGGTGCGGAGGGTGTCGCAACGGGGTGGAATATACCTAGTTCGGGAGCCTCTCCCACCAGCTATATGCTCCACTTGATAGCGGGTCATTCTTTCATCAAAGTCGGATAGGGAGCGAAACAGATCGGTCACATTTTCCACGGTCATGCCGATATTAATTAAAAATGAGGTTAAGGCGAACCTTCCAACATGGGAGATGCTGCGTCCAGAAGATATTGCATTATGCAGCGCCTTTATGCAAGGTGGAAAGGCGATGGTGAAGACCCCTTTAGGGATCTCCTCCAACCGTAACTTTCCCTTTTTTTCCAGGAGCAATCGTTTGAGTCGTTCCACACGATCCGTGAGGCCCTGCGGCAGTAATCCAACCTGTATGTCAAGCTTTCCTTCGATGTACTTACGCACCTCCTCCTCTAGGAGGCGGCTTGCCTCCATTTTAGTTAAATACACTTCTCCGTTCAACATGAGGCGGTTGACAAGTTTCCATCTTTTGTCCTGTATAACAGCCGCATTTTTTAGGAAATCCGTAAAACGTAGCACAAAGTCGTATGTTAATGAGCCAACCGGAACCTCAATTGATCGTATCCTCCATTTAAAATTGTTTACGATACATAGGATCTTCTCTTTGCTTTCATCCTTAAGTAGATTAGAAATTCGTTTCGCCTCGGCTACTGCATATCTTTTTTTAAGAAAGGGGTCGTTCGTCGCAGCCACCATCATAACCGCAATTGGGAAGGAGGGGATTTCGATGGCGTCCTTGGGTGATTGTTTGCTCACCAAGTTGAAAAGAATAGCCTCTTCTATCCGCTCCTCAGCTCTGTCCAGTATGGATCTGTACTCTGGACCTGCCAGGTCGTCAATGTTGATGTCCAACTCTCTAACGTACTCAGCTGCTTCTGGGACGAAAGGATATTTAGCTATATCTCTTTCTGTGAATACTCCGATTCCCCTCCAATCTATCGTGCTACTCCACCTCAATACGAGGTGCCAAGTAAAATGTTAGCTTTCCCTCTTTTGGCTGTTGAAAATCTAATCGGATGGGCATGTCGGTGGAGAACTCTATTGTAGCTATGTCTGAGGTCGCGACCGCGGCCCTAACGATCTCTGAGAGGTAGCTGAGACTGAAGGTAGCCTTAGATGGTTCCTTCATCTCCAAATCTAGGAGCGCGTCGCTCCCCCTCTTTAACTCTATGGTAGCCCCCATGAGGTCCCCTGTTGCACGCATCACCATCTTTTCCTGATCAACCTCAACTCGGACATGATCGCTGACTAATAGGGCATCTTCGATGGCTTGACGTAGCCCGTCTGTTGTGGCCTTCACTCTTATGTTGAAGGCGATCTTTGGGGTGGGAACCTCCTCCTCCATGGCTTCTAGTGTGGGCATGTTGAAGGTGCGCACATATTTCCCTCGGATGGTGATCTGTAGGCGCCCAGTTCTCTCATCAAGCGAAAGTTCCACAGATTCGTCCTTTCCAGCACGTCGAAGCAGTTTCAGTATCTCGCTGATGTTGATGCACATCTTCATGGCCTCGTCGCAGACATACTCGTCGAAGGCGGTTTTCGGCCACTCAAAATCCACCATGGCGACACGAGACGGGTCCATCGCACGAAGTTTTATTCCATTCGGGGTCATGTCGAAGGTGGCTTCATCGATGAGGGTGGAGATCGCGGTGATCATGTCTCTCAGAAGTTTTGCATCCGCCACTTTCACTCTGAACAATACCGGTCCTCCTTGAACACTTATGTTAATCCTCTTTTTCCTTTTAACCTTACTTACCTTGAAAACTTTTGTCTTCCTATACCGCGAGGGTTAGAAGAGGTATTATGGCGTACTGTGCGCATGAGCAATTGAGATGTGTAGAATTACGTAAATAAAAGTTAGAGTTTCTAGCTGTATTCTCGGAAGGTGTAGCTGCATTTGGTGCATCGGAAGAACTGTGTGGAGGATTCGTCGCTTCCCCTGGTTTGCACCTGCCATGCATAGGCTAGGTTGGTTCCACATCTAGGGCACTCTATCCTAACCGTGGGCAGGGTTCGCAGTCTTTGCTCCTCCCTCCCTATCACGGCTATGCACTCTTGAGGGGTATGTTCAATTATCTTAGGGATAGGCGCAGGGGCCTCAACAGCCTCTTTCTCATATCCACACTTTGGGCATGAAAGCAGGAGAGCAACCTTTCTACCCTCTTTCCTTCGGGCGGGGGCTAATCTCGTTCCACAAGAGGGACAAAACTGCATTGATGTCACCATGCTTCCACGTTTCATTTTCGTTTAATTTCGACCCTTTTAAACCTTTCCTATTTTAACCACACCAGAGTCATTAAACATCCTCAGGCTTCTTTCAATTGAGCTAACCCCGAAGCTATGATATGCGCCACCCGTAACGCCTCCGGAATGTTGCTTCGTGTAGAGGTGTTCCTCAAAATCTTTTCAGCGTCTCTCTCTAAAATCCCAACGATTTGCATGTATATAGGCTCCTCAGCCTCTCGTGTGTGCACCTTAATGGTTTCTCCTGCATTTCTTATTGCCTCCCATCGTTTTTCAAATTCAGACAGATTCATGAGAGCCCTTCGTATTTCCTCAAGGTCAGGCCTCTCCCGTGTGACCGCTATGATGGGTAGTCCCAATTTTTTATGAAGCTCCTTTATATCGACCACGTTGAAGCCGGCGAAGGTAATACCGTTAAGCATCACCACCCGAAGTTGGTCGTAGTGGGGCGACTTGATGATCATGGATGCTATCTTTTCTGTTGCATCCATTCCATCGATTATGACCTTTGTTCGCATCACCCCATCGAGCCAGTATCCGCCACGATATACGACCCCAACGATGTCCACCATGCCCTTCGTATGCGGAGCAAAAATCCCATCGTCGACGCCCAGTACTCGAATCTCCGGTTTTACGGAGCGGATCCTCACAACCCCCTCTTCTTGCATGAGTTACACCTAACTTTCATTTCTTGAGTTTATGGAACTTAAGTGGTTATTGATGTTTAAGACATTAGCGAGGTTTTCAATAAACTTTCCTAAGTTTTCTCAGGCCCCTATGCAGATGAAAGACGACCATCCTCGAGAACACTGAATTTCCCATCTCTCCCAGTTCTCAACTGGAGCTCACCTCTGAACATGAGGACCGCGTTCGATAGCATGGCATAGTCATCAAATCTGGTGAAAATCAACCTTGGCTCAACTTCATTCTGGCTCTTAAATCCCTGATTTGCAAGTAATTTACTCTCGGGTTAGTGTGATCTCAATGGCAGATACCATCCTTGCTCTGCCTTCGCCCTCTCTTGATGGCATTTCCTCGGTTCCTATGGTGACTTTGCTTACATTGATGTCTTTCATGAATCTCCGCCTGGCGATTTCAGCAACATCGACGGCGGTTGTTATTGCTCTTCCCCTCGCCTTTAAAACAACCTCTTTACTGTCGGTGGTGGTAAAGTGGGTTATAATTGCCATTACGTAGCTCATCACAGGCTTTTTCCCGATGTATATGGTGTTTAGCTCTCTGGACAAATCGGCCACTTCTCTATCCAATTTTTTCTGCTGTGGCGAATCGATGTCCAACCCTGGTAATCCGAATCTTCACTCGGTCCCTAATCTTCGTTTCTGGAACGAAGATCACAAAGCCCTCGATCTTGGCTATCCCCTGACCCATTCGGCTTATCGCTTGAATGGTGACCTCATGCTCCTCGCCCTCTTTAACCGGTTTTTGTCTCGGCGGACCGCGCGATCTATAACTCATATTTGCTTCTCCACTCTTTACAAGATTGATATAAATATAAGGGGGCTCCGCTTTTAAAGGATGCTATTGATCATCGGGGTGCTATATAAATCAGGGGGAATTTTCCTTCAAAACAGAAAAGGTAAGTCAAGGAATCTTCGCTAATATTAACCAAAACCGACGACCCCAAAGTGAGTGTTATGTTTAAGGCCGGATGCACTGAGGGAAAATAGATGTTCACTTTTATGCCACTTTATAAGGATCTCCGCGAAGTTCTGATGGATCACAAACTCGCTGCCTTAGGAGACGCCTATGTAAATTGTATTTACTCCTTGGCTCGTTCAAAAAGGAGGGGTGAACCCACAGGCGCGAAGGTTGATAGTCGTGTACTGGCTGAGGCTCTTAGGAGGGCGGGATTAAGAAGTTTCCTGCCCTCGAGAGTGGATCGTCATAAGCAGGCGGATGCCGCTGAAGCCTTGATTGTCTATGCTTGGGCGCAAGGTGTAATGACCATGGAAGAAGGAGTTAGCGTTCTAGGACAGTGTGAGGACGCAACTGAAGCTTTCTGCTCTTTCCTCCGTATAGCGAAGACAAAGCTCAACCTGTGAGATTGGCGTCTCCATCTTTATGTCGTTTTCCATTTTTCTATTGCTTTCTTGAGGTTCACTCGAAATTCCTTGCTTCGGCCCAGCATTTTCTCTGCCGCCTCTCCAAGGGCGGTCTCTGGATTTCGTCGCCCCTTGGTTCGAACATAAACAATGGGGTTAGAGATGAGTGGGTGTGGCATGCCATAACCCGCCACCTCGATTGTATCGTCCTCTAAGAGGGCCTTTTGTAATAAATTGCAAAGGGTGTGTCCCTCGCCCTCAATCTCTATCTTTAACTCATTTGGTGTTTTTTCCAAAACCTTTATTTTCATTCTATCCCCTATACCACTTCCCTCCCATAATCGGAGGCGGTTCTTCGGTTTTCAATTTTGCCGCACTTGGTGCATTCCATTCTTCGCCCTTTTGAAGTTAGCATATTTCCACATTGGGAGCAAAAAGCGTAGATAACCCCTAAGTCCTTCTCCGCAGTTGACAAGTGGTATATTCTGTTTTTATCGCTGACTACCTTGGCTCGCATGATGTCGCCCGTTTTGACTACATCAAACATTGATTCAACGTAGCCTGGGCCTACGTCAGAGATATGTAGGATGCATGTGAAAAAACCCGAGGTCAATCTTTTTCCCACTTTTGATATACGCAACGTGGCTGTTTTGCTCTGCACATCCATCACTTGACCGATCACGATACTTCCTACTCGAGGAGTGCCCAAAGCGTGGGTCAGGGGATACACCGAAACCCTCCTATCTGGCATGTCTAGAAGGATGTATCCAGTAAACTTAGAATGTATCGCCCCATGTTCGACGTACGTTCCGGGACCAGGTATGAATTCCTCAATCACGCCCAATCGATCTCCCGGAACAACAATCTGCCCACTCTCCCTCTTAGCTGGACTCACGTCCCCTCCCCTCCACCCGGTACAGGTCAACTTTGATACGACGCTTCCTTTTTGTATGAAACTCAAAGAGTCTTGGGTTATCCATCTCCATAAGAAAGATGCCCATAACTTTTCCCCCATTCCTCTCAATAAACCTTTTGATAAACTCCCTGTTGCTTTCTCCACTTTTATGAAGCGAATATATCCTATGACCTAACTCTAAGGATTTCTTTATGAATTTTCGATCTGCTCCCCTCCTCTGTACGCCGAAGGGAGGATTTTGTAGGAGTGTGTTAAAGAACCCGCGGATAACATTAACATCGGCTACAAGCCAGTGGGTCTTCTCCTTCACACCCATTTTCTCCGCGCTTTTTCGGGCCCACCTCACCGCTATCTTATCTATATCGACACCGACCGTTTCTCTCGCCCCGAGAAGAGCTGCACCGATTGCAAGTCTCCCAGTGCCACAACCCAGGTCCACAATGGTCTTCCCAATGATGTCGTCATAAACATACGTGGCCATGTATAGGATTTCTGCAGCGGCCTCAGAGGATATGGTGTATTGTTCGAGATAGGCCTTGGGCATTGGGTGGGGCTCAATCTGGGAGATTGCTTTCTCTAAGTCTAGCTTCCGAACCATCCCCCTCTGCATAATTCCTCCCATCTCATCTCCCCCAGCATGACACGCGTTTCGTCAAGTGTTAGGATTGGCTTGAGAAACTTTGATGCCTCATTTAAAGAAACTCGAGGGCAAGCGGTGTTCACAAACGCATCTATGCCGGGAAACTCCATGAGCGCCTCATGGTTTATCTCCCAAAGTGCGAGCAATGTGGCTCTCTTACCGATCCTCTCCAGCTTCTCCTTGACTTTCACGGCCTCTTCCACCCTCTTCTGTCCAGTCTTCAAACCGATCAACACCCCAAATGTTTCCGCCCCTTTCGCCTCGCAGATGCATGCCCAGCGCTGCCTAAGTATCCTTTGAACCTCGTCGTCAATGACATACACCCTTTTTTCAAATGGATCGGCGATGATTGTTGGCTTTGCCGTGGCCAAGGCTACGCCTATGGCGTGGAATCTGCCACCACCGACGAAAAGAAATGCTTCCACATCCCCACAGATGGATTTGGCGTTGCTGTAATCGCAGCCGATCACTTGTCCGGGGTATTTCAGGTGCCCTGTATCCCCGATCGCAACCATCTTACCGTCCTTAAGAAGCGCATCCCTGGCTTCATCAAGCACATGGATGTGCTGAACGGTCGTTACCAATCCAACACTATTCCAACTCTTAAGGTGGGGTATCGCCTTCTTCATCACATCCTTCACGCCAGCCTCTGCTCTCGCCTCAATGTAAACAGTTGGGATCCGTTCTTGTTTGATCATTTCGCTGTGCCCATAATGGACAATTAAATCGACGTTTAAACTTTCCGCATCTGGTATCGCTAGGTCACAGGCGCCATAACATGGATCCGCTGAAACGACAGCGAGCGCTCCGGCTTTTTCAGCGATGGTTGCCAAACGGGGACCCTCCATCTTTAGCCCCTCAGGAAGCTGTATGAGAACCCGCTTGGCTCCCCGACTGCTTATTTCTATTTCTAACCGCCCCTCCTCAAGGTCAAAGGTCAATGTTCACTTGCACTCTCCAATCTCTTGCGAAAAACAAGCCGTGTGGGTTAGATTCATACGGGAATTTATCTGATGGATTCATCCCATTCTAAGACCCATTCCCAGTCCTGCTTAGACTTCTGAGTCACATGACCCATACCATGCTCACGCATCTCAGCCAATCGCTCCAGCAAGATCTTTTGCTCGAGACTTGCCACCAGCTGCCTCGTACGGACCACGGCGTCAGCGTTAACTGATATACTATCGATGCCACAACGGACGAGGAATTCTGCGAAGTCGGGCAGGTTTGAGGGGCCCTCACCACAAATAGAGACGGTGCACCCATGTTTGTGAGCCACCTTTATTAGGTGAGCGAGGATTCGTTTGACGGCGGGATCTCTCTCATCAAAATACCCCATCAATCCAAGCCTTTCGGAGTCACGGTCGATCATGAGGATGCCCTGCGTCATGTCGTTAGAACCTATTGAGTAACCGTCGCAAAGGTTTGAGAACTCGTCGGCCATGATGGCGATTGCTGGCGTCTCAGCCATAAACCACACTTGGAAGTCCCTTGTTCGTTCCAGCCCCTCTTCCCTCATGATGTTGAGGCATTTTTCTGCTTCCCACAATGTCCTGATCATGGGCAGCATAACCCAAACGTTCTTGAGCCCCCACTCCTCCCTGCACTTTCTGATAGCCTTGCACTCCAGCCGGAACGCCCCCTCATACCACTCACTTATGTATCGGCTCGCACCACGCCAACCAAGCATCGGATTTGCCTCCACGATCTCGTATTTTTCTCCACCCTTTAACTCCTTATACTCATTGGTTTTGAAGTCGCTGAACCTCACAACCACCGGGCGAGGCTGTATGGCTCTCGCCACCGTGGATATTCCTTCAGCCAACTTACTCACAAACGTGTCAGCTTGTCCCGTATCCAGGAGGTATGATGGGTGCTCCCCAATGTAGCTGGCTAGGATGAACTCGATGCGCATAAGCCCTATCCCATCAAAGGGAAGGCTCTTATACTCTTCAATCATCTCGGGAACGCCGAGGTTAAGATAGATCTTAGTGGCGGTTATTGGGGCGGACTCTAACATGGTTGGAGCGGTTACGGTTGCTGGCGTCGGTGCAGCTGGCTTTGATGGCTCATCCACGATAATTCCCTCATATACAACGCCGCTTTTCGCATCCACCGTATATTCTTGACCAGTGATCATCACCTGTGTAGCGTTTTCTGTCCCAACGACGCAGGGGATGCCCAGCTCTCGACTAACGATTGCCGCGTGACATGTGATGCCCCCCTTATCCGTTACTATTGCCCCAGCCAACTTCATAAAGGGCACATAGTCGGGGTTTGTCATGGTTGTAACCAGTATGTCGCCCTTTTCCATAAGCCTTGACGCATCATCCGGCGTGAAAACTACCTTTGCCATACCAGTCCCTATATCCCTTTTGCCAGCCGCTATTCCCTTTATAATGACCCTCCTCTCGATTGGTCGTCGGAGTGGAATAGACGGAACAGGGGGCTTCGGCACCTCGACCTTGGGAGGAACCATCTTTGCGCTCCATACGGTTTCTGGTCTTGATTGAACGATGAGAACGCTTTCTGGGAAGGGGAGGTCTCGGTCGATTGCCCACTCGATGTCTTGGGGTCTCCCTCCGTAATGTTTTTCAATACGCTTGGCAAGCTCAGCGAGCCTGATGATCTCCTCATTGGTGAGGCAGGGTTGCCCCTGTCTTTCAGCGGGCACCTCAAGATGAATTGTTTTGCCCGTTTTAGGATCCTGCACATACTCCACTGTTTTCCTGGCAACCCTTTTTTCAATGATTTTTAGTGTATTTTTGTCCACGATATAGTCGTCGGGGGTGATGGCCCCTGACACAACCGACTCGCAAAGTCCCCAGTTGGCCTCGATAACGATTTGATTCGGCTCCCCAGTCACGGGGTTTATCGTGAATGTAACGCCCGCAGCCTTAGCGTTGACCATTTTTTGAACACCCACGCTGATGAGGACCTGTTCATGCTTGAAGCCCTTCTCGGTCCGGTAAAAGATGGCTCTGGGTGTGAACAAGCTTGACCAGCATTTCTGGGTTTTTTCGACCAGCTCGTTAACTCCCTTTACATTAAGGAAAGTTTCTTGCTGTCCAGCAAAGGAGGCATCAGGGAGGTCCTCGGCGGTGGCGCTTGAACGAACAGCTACAAAAACTTCAGAAATCTCCGTTCGCTTAATTAGCTCCTTATATGCCCTTTTGATAGCTTCCTTGATTTTCTCAGGCATAGGGGTGGATTCGATTAGTGGGCGGATTTTCTTGGAGGCTTCATCAAACCGTTTAGGATCATGCACGTCCGTAACGGTGTCTTTGATGATTGTGTATATTTTATCCGCGATGCCAGTTTCTTTGATGAACTTTTCGTAGGCCTGTGCCGTAACAGCAAACCCAGGCGGGATGGGTATCCCCGCGTGTATCATTTCACCCAGATTGGCAACTTTGCCACCAACGAGTGGGATGTCCTCTTTCCTTAAATCCTCAAACCAGAGGATGAGTTTCTCCTCTGATGGGTTCCCTCTTTTATAAGGGGTTTGCAAAGTGTTCTCCTCCACTTAGTCCATGGTTTTCTCAATGACCATTCGGCAAGGAATAGGTAACTTGTCCTCACCACGCTTCAACGCCACCTTCGCGGCTTCAAGGCCATCCTCATTCACGTTGATCACGATGATGGGCTGGTTTGATTTCACCCGGGCAGCGGTTCCCACAGGCTTACCAAAGGGCTTTCTCATCCCGTCCTGCAGTCGATCCGCATGTGCCCCAAAAATCATCTTGTTCTCGCGAAGCACGGCATGCGGGTAAGGTAAGACTCGTAAACAGTAATTATTTCCCAATTTATCTAGGAGGACTCGGTTTGCTGCCACGCGTGCTGCCTCCAACGCGTTGTGACGAATCTGAGCCTCCCTTTGGGTGATCAAAAGAACCTGATAGTTAAATTTACTCGTGGTGTCCCCCATGGTGAACTTGGTGATTTTTGGTGGGGGGGAGCCTCGAATGTACTCCTTCCTCGTGTAGGGTTGACCCTTTACCTTTCGATAGCAACCTGCCCTCATGGCTTTTCCCTTCCCAGCATACAAGAACAGCAATATTTAAAGCTTTATCGGCGATGATCGTGTATGCCAGTTCTCTCTATGGTGAGGTAGCAGCTTAAGAGATGCTTATGCTTTGGGTGTTTTTCAACGAGGGCCCTCATCACGCGCCTTTGCCCAGTGGGTCTTAAATTGATCACAACGTCTGACCAGAACCTCAGAACCCGCGTGGCCACGGGCTCTACGCTCACATGCTCTTCCTCAAAGGCGCTTCGAACCTGGCTGGTGATGAGGGTCGCCACCTTATGGGTTTTGGCGGCTTGAGCCAGGTATGCCACCTGTCTACTCAATTCCCGATTTAATTCAAACGTTTCTTTAGGTCCTCCCAGTTCAGCGCGGTACAATGATGTGATAGTATCCACGATCACCAACCCAACTTTTTTGGTTATGTATTCACCGAGATCATCTATGGCCATAGCTTGCTCTTGAAAATTGATCGGCCTGACTAAAATTATCAAGGGGGCGATCTTATCAAAATCATGATAAGCTATTTGTGACAACCGCCTTGTGGAAAATGTGCCATCTGAGTCTATGAAGATGACCTTGTAATCCATTCTCGCTGAGTTGATGGCGCATTGAATGGCAAGGGACGTTTTACCCGTCTCTGCCTCCCCATAAACAAGGCACACACCATCAATGGGAAGCCCTCCCTCTAACAACCTATCCAGCGAACCACAACCCGTAGGGACCACACGCTGCAAGGGCTCCACACTAAAGCGAATACAAGCCCAAGGTTAAATGTGTTTTGAGGCTAATTCTAGCTCTTGGCCGTTATTTTTTCTGTTGATAGCTTCTTTTGATGCGCCAAAATCGTTTAAAAGCCAAACGCCAAATAGTGTAGGGAAGTGGTATGTATGGATAAGGTTAAGCTTGAAGAAATGACTTGGCCCAAAATTGAGGAGGCCTTGGCTAGAGGAAAGCGGACCGTCATAGTCCCCGTGGGCTCACTAGAACAACACGGCCCCCACCTACCAACAGGCACCGACACCTTCGCGGGAGATGTATTGGGTGAAAAAGTGGCGGAAGCCTTGGGCGACGCCCTTGTCGCCTCGACGATTAGGCCCGGATGCTCAAGGCATCATATGGATTTCCCAGGCACCATAACGCTAACTCCAGAAACGCTTATGCAGACCATCAAGGAAGTTTGTAGGTCCTTGGCGGCTCATGGTTTCCAGAATATTGTCTTAGTTCCTACACAGGGCGGAAATTTCGCCCCCGTAAACGCTGTTGCCCCTGAGATCGCTCGAGAGTTGAAGGGCATCAACATCGTAGCCATAGCGAACTTAGAAGAACTCATCACAAAAATGGCGGAGGCAATGCAAGAATTCAACGTTTCCTTTGAAGAGGCAGGCGCCCACTCAGGTGCTTCAGAAACATCACTGATAATAGCTTACAAACCAGAGCTGGTTAATACCGGAGAATTTAAGAAGGGCTACATGGGCAAGTTCACCTCCTCAGCCTTAATGAGTAAAGGCTTGAAGGCTTTGTCACCTATAGGGGTGCTCGGCGACCCGCGTAAAGCCTCAAGAGAAGCGGGTTTGAAGATGATAGATAAACTAGCAAGCTACTATGCTCAAAAAATTAGAGATGAGTTAAGAAAGTGAAACCAACCAGCGAAACCAATATGCCCGCAGTTCCAGCCGCACATGATGCCTATGAACATCTAAACTTAAAGTTAACAATTTTATCCAGCACTAAGACATAAAAGGGCAGACTATGATGGCACAAATAGCGCTTGTAACGGTATCTGGGAGAGCCTACTATAGGTTGGTAACCGAACTTAAAAGGAGAGGCGTACCCTTCTTAAGCCTAACACCAAGAGACCATATCCCTTTAGATGTTAAGGTGGTCATCACAACCCAGGAGGAGCGCCATCTAATAACACACCCAAGCATTATGGTTTTTAAGGATGGGATGGACCCCGCAACGGTTGTTAATGAGGCGGTTCAGTTTGTTCAAGGACGCGGTTATGATAGGGTTGTTATAGGGGTGGACCCAGGTAAGACCTTCGGGGTTGCAGTCCTGACTGATGGAAAGGTTTCGGAGGCCCTCACATGCTCCAGTTTAGAGGAAACGATAAACGCCGTATTAAAGACATTGGATAAAATGCCAGCTAAAAAAAGCATAATAAAGATAGGGGATGGCGCTCCCATTTATGTCAAAGAACTACTAAACTTATTGGATGAAGCCCTGCCGAGGGAGACCATAATAGAAATGGTAAGCGAAGCTGGGACGAGTCGCCTCGTGGGGGAGTTCATTTATCAAAAAGGGACGAGGGACGTAATATCTGCCATAAAAATTGCGGAGAGAGTAGGTCAAGTGTTTCCTCGGAGGAAAACATGATGGAGCATACTGTTGAAAAAGGTAAAACCCTGCTGGTCGACGGTCCAGCGTCTGTAAGCCTCCTCTCTGGGGCGGTCGAGGTTTTGGGTGCAACGCTTAAAGTGGGTGACAAGATCGTGATACGAGAGGGCAAGCGCATGCCCTTTGAGGTCAGGAAGCGGGCTGCATTTGATTTGATGTTGAGTGAGGAGGTCAGTTTTGAGGAGGTTGACGGAAGCACAATACCTTCCTCTTGGGAAGACACCACCCAGAAAATCCTCTCTCATGAAAAGCCTGTGACGGTCATGGTGATGGGTGGGATCGACTCGGGCAAAACAAGTTTGTGTACCTACCTTGCCAACAAAGCGTTGAGAGAGGGATGGAAAGTAGCCATCATCGATGCCGATGTGGGGCAGTCCGACATAGGACCTCCCTCCACCATTGGGTTTAGTCGCGTCGCCGTACCGATAAAAGATCTTTTTGAGGTAGAGACGGAAAACGCATACTTTGTTGGGTTAACAAGCCCAAGCGGAGCCATAAACAAGGTGATGGAGGGGCTGACTGCATTAAGGGACCGGGCTCTAGAAATGGGCGTGAATTGTTTGGTGATAAATACAGATGGGTGGGTTGAGGGCGAAGATGCAGCGAGCTATAAGGTTAAGTTGACGGAGAAGGTGGCTCCCGACATCGTGGTGGGGATACAACAGGGGGATGAATTAGCCCCCATTATAACAGCGCTGAAGGGAGTGGAGGTTCTGTCCATCGAGTCTCCGCCAGCTATACGGAGAAGGGATCGGGAAAAGAGAAAGGTGCTGCGAGAACTGAGCTACAAGAAGTATTTGAAAGGGGCCAAGATCCTAACCCTCCTTTTAAGCTGGGTGAGGGTCGAGGGCGCACCTACGAGATTTGGTACCACGACGACGGAGCATATGGAAAAAATAAACGATCTGCTGGGCACAAGCGCTGTGTACTGTGAAGAAACACCCAATGCCTCATTCATCATTTTAAGGAAGAATCAGTGGGTTGATGGGGAACGGGTGAAAAGGGCAGAGCAGAGCTTACTAAAGAGGGTGAAAATAATTCGGGAGGGCGAGGAAGAGGGCCTGCTTGTTGCATTACACGATTGGCTGGGAAACTTTCTGGGTATCGGCGTATTATGTGCGATTGACTATGAGAGAGGGGTAATGAAGATTTATACACCGATCCGTAGGAACATTTCCACTATCCGTGTCGGTCAGATAAAACTAGATAAAAAGGGCAGGGAGATCGGCATAAGCCCAGTTTTTGCGGATTATGAGTGAGTTTTTCCCACCAGCTTACTCGCCGTGTTTCTTAATTGCACTTAAGAAACACTTGGTGATTGTCATGATTCCTGAAAGCCGAAAAAAAGCATAAGTTCCTGGGCGATCCTTCCGTCTTCATCAGGTAATGTTTTCAGGTTTTTCCGTACCCACGTCGGAAGATAACGCCGGCAATAGGCGGTTGTGAAACGATAATCCATGAAGATGATTGCTCCACGATCGTCCAATGATCTTATAGGTCTACCTGCCGCTTGCGAAGCTCTCCTCAAAGCGGGCCAAACATATCCATATTCCCGACCATGTCCTGGAAACTGTTTTTCGTAATACTTAATCTGGGCCTCGACCTTGGGAGAGGGTTGGGCGTAGGGAACACCAACTATGACAACGGTTTCCATCTCCTTTCCCGGATAATCCGCTCCCTCTGAAGCGCGTCCTCCTTCCACTCCTAAGAGGACCGCGCCACCCCTTTCAGCATACGATTTAAACTGCCTAATGAGAGCATCATTCTGCTTTGATGGCATACCTTGATGTTCGATAAAAAGCTCCCTATCCACCACTCTCTCTAACCCGGCGTCCAATAGGCCTTGTGACACCTCATAAGAAGCGGTGAAGATACCGACGTTTGTATCCGGGCTATATCGAACTGCCTCTGCTATGCGTTTCACGAGTTTCTTGTACATCCCCCCTGTTCGTTGCTTCATAGCGGTGGTGATGCCACAGCAAGCGAGGGGCAGGATGTGCTCCCTCGGGAAGGGGGACGGGACCGCCTTGCGGACGGTGTTTTGAGGCAAGCCTGTTATTTTCATGTAGGATTCCAGTGGCTCCAAGGTTCCAGAAATGCCTACGCTACAGTACACGGATGAGAAAACCGGAGCCGTGATCTTGGCTGGGTCCAGCGCAACAATTTCTAAGCGAGCAGAGGCTACGCCAGACTTCGCCATGTATCTGCATAAAACGTGGGTGAAGGAGGCATCATTTGAAGTTTCCAACCATCTCAGGAGGAATTCACCGAGTTTGTGGATGTGGGAGCGTGGCGGCCTCCCATGCGCCAAAAGGTTGCGTCTAATCATGTTTCCCGTAGTGTGTAAGTGTTCAAAGAAGGTGAGGGGCTCATCTATCCCCGCCTTCATTCTAATGTTTTCAATCAAATAATCGGGAGGGATATAGCGCTCCTCTTCAACCTGCGACACCATCTTTTCCATCACATCCATAAATTTTCGAGAAAAGGCGGCGATGTCCTTATGGTTGAGTCTCTTAGCCTCATTCCCTGCTTGCCGAATGGCGAAGAGTGAGAGGCTGTCACTGGCTAATTCCGTAGCTGTGTCAGGCAGGTTGTGAGCCTCGTCCACGATAAGAATGATTTCCCGCATGGGCTTTTCTAAATGCTTTAGAAAGGCACCACGGATGACAGGATCGAAAATGTATATGTAACTCAGGGCAACGATATCCACATCGCCGATCAGGAGCTTGGTTAATTCATAGGGGCAGATGCCCTCTACTCGGCAGATCTCCTGAATCTCAGGTGCGGTGTACGGCCTAGAGGAGATATGTGACTGAAGCTCCGCACACCTGTCACGTTTTTTGTGTAATCCCTCATGGTAGGGGCACTGCTCCCTGGCCTTTAACAGCTCGCAGATCTCCATCGCCGATCTAGCATCTGGCGCATGACGCGCAATGAAGGGGTGAAAGCACATCTCACACCTTCCTCGGATGGAGAGACCAGAAACCAGCTGTTTTCTTGAGATGGCGTTAAGCTCCTCAATCACGCGATCATGCTGGCGGTGTGTCTTCGCCACATAAAGGATCTGCAAGTCCTGATCCTTTGCGATGGGCAGGCAAGCGGCTAAGGCAGCGACCGTCTTGCCCAAGCCGTTGCTCCCCTCGAGGAGAACATGGTTGCCCGCCCTAACCGCTTCATAGATCGTGTTGGTGAAGATGTCTTGGAAGGGTCGAACACTGGGATAAGGGAAGAAGGCATCAACCTTCTTAGGTAGTCTCAACATGGTTAATCCCCGACGTTTCCAGATGGACAAAGGGCACTGACAACACACACTTTGCATAAGGGTTTCCAGGCTTTGCAATATTTTCGCCCAAGCTGAATGAGCAATATGTGAATGGGGAGATATTCCTCAGGCGGATAAAGAGACTGAAGCGCCAATCGAAC
The DNA here is from genome assembly GCA_001399805.1 of Candidatus Bathyarchaeota archaeon BA1. Next base: position 37,053 of record LIHJ01000089.1, on the reverse strand, counting down.
CCCATCATAATCAGCGCTCGGTGGGGCCAGCCCCAGCCTTTTTGAGACCCGATTCACATGGGTATCAACAGGGACTGTGGGCCTCTCAGCGCAAAAGAGGAGAACCACATCGGCGGTTTTAGGTCCAACCCCCGGAATGGTGAGAAGCGTCTTCCTTGCCTCCTCGAAATGCATTGAATAAATGAAATCTAGGGAGCCATGAAACCGCTCAACTACCATTCGAGAAAGCTCCTTGATGACCCTCGACTTATTCCTATACAATCCCGCAACCCTGATAGCATCCTCAATCTGCCCCACATCCGCCTTTGCCAAAGCCTCAGGGGTTATCGGAAACATACTTGAAAGGCTCTCAAAGGCTTTCGCTGTGTTCTTGTTAGCGGTGTTTTGAGAAATCACTGTGACGATCAAAGTTCGGAAGGGATCCTTAGCTGAGTGAACCCACTGCGGAAAAGAAAAATTCTTCAGAAGTATGTGAAGAATTTTCATCGCTCTATTTTCCGCCATGCATGTCTCCTCACTTAAAAACAACTAAATATCGAGTGGTCTTTGGTATAAGTGAGATGGTGTGGTTGTGCATGTCAAGAGCAAGAGTTGTTAAGGAAGAGATACAGGAAAGGGACACTCGTTTCTTGGCTCTGTATTTGGAGACAAAGAATGCGAACTTGGCTCTTTTGAGTGAGGGAGAGGACCAGCTGGGCACATTGGCGGTGGCCATACCACAAGCACGCGGGATGATTGGTCCACCTTTGTCCTCCATACTACTGGGCGATCGGAATGTGATGGTGGCCCGCCTCTTCGCCGAACGCCTTGCCGAGAAAATGAATAAAATCGCCCTAGTGTCCGTTTTTACCAAAACCATTGGCGAGAGGGAGGCCTGTTCAATTCTTCTAAAGCTAGTTGAGAAGATTGTCACAAAGGAGGAAAGTGGGAAATGAGTCTGCGAAGTTTTCTCGAGGAGATGGAGAAGGACCGGGAAGTGATCCATGTAAAGGATCGGTTCTCACCCAGATTCGAGATGTCAGCCATCATGAAGGCGTTTGACGGCGGGCCAATCCTATTTTTTGACAACGTAAAGGGCCATACCACCAAGAGTGTGGCAAATGTTTGTGGAACACGCCAACGAATATGCTCTGCACTGAAGGTTGGTCCGGAAAACCTCTACCAGAGGTTAATTAACGCCTGGCGCTCACCAACCTCCCCAAAGATCATGAGGGAAGGCCCAGTCCAAGAGGTGGTTGAGAAGCCAAACCTATCCAAGATTCCGATCTTGACCCACTTTGAGAGGGATGCCGGGGCCTACATCACCTCCGCCATTGTCTCTGCGCGAAGTCCTGATGGGACGATTGAAAATGTCTCTATTCATCGTCTACAGGTCCTAGACGACAACCACTTAGCCATCCGTCTGGTGCCGAGGCACCTCTTTGAGTTGTGGAAAATGGCTAAGGACCAGGGGAAGGATTTGGGGGTCGCCATAGCGATCGGCCTACATCCAGCCGTCTTGTTGGCCGCATCTTCACCAGCTCCCTTTGGCTTGAGTGAGTTTGGCATAGCCAATGCGCTACTTGAAAACAAGATGCAGCTGATAAAATGTGGGCATGTGAATGCCTACGCCCCAGCAGAGTCAGAAATGATACTGGAAGGTTTCATATCGGTGGAGAAGGAAACCATTGAGGGTCCACTGGTCGACGTAACCGGAACCTACGACATCCAAAGGAGCCAGCCCATCATCGAATTGGTTGGTGTGATGCACCGCCAAGACCCCATCTACCAAGCCCTTCTACCATCCGGGGCAGAACACAAATTGCTGATGGGCCTACCCCATGAAACCATGATCTGGGAAGCTGTTGCAAAAGTCGTGCCAATAGCAAAGGCGGTGAACCTCTCCCACGGTGGATGTGGGTGGCTCCACGCCATCATCTCTATCGAGAAGCAAACCGATGGTGATGCGAAAAATGCGATTATGGCTGCTTTTGGTGCTCATCCTAGCCTCAAACACGCCATTGTCGTCAACACCGACGTTGAGGTTTTTAACTCAGAGGAGGTTGAGTGGGCCATCGCAACCCGCTTCCAGGCCGATGAGGACCTGGTCGTCATCCCCCAAGCCAGGGGGTCAACGCTGGACCCATCAGCCGACCAAGAGACAGGCCTAACCACAAAGCTGGGCATGGATGCAACCCGCCCCCTCATCAAACCCCGAGAGAAGTTTGAGTTGGCAAAGATACCTGTAAATGAAAAAATTGCTGCTGTTATAGAGGGAATTAGGAAGCGCTCAGAAATAAAATTATAAAAAATGTCTGGTAAACATGCTTAAAAAGAGAATTGTAAGCTCAGAGATGACTGTTTATAGTTGTGTTATGGAGGTAAGTGGTTATGATTAGGAAAGTTAACATCACCTTCCATGTGTCAGATATGAAGAGGTCTGTTACTTTCTATGAAAATGTGGATGCAACCTGCCGCGCCCTCAAGGATAAAGGGTGACATTCATAGCAAAACCCAAAGACTAATATTGGGGTGCACGGACAGCTGTTTTCCTTGACCCAGACCCAGATGAAAACGTGTTCCACCTCGTGCAACTAAAGCCTAAGACTTGAGGGTACTCATATATCGTTATACTATAGCCATTAGCGGAAGGCGGTTACACGTTTGATGAATATCGACTTGTTTGGGAAGAAAAACGGGTACCGTAGAAAATTTGCAGTGGTAATCACGTCCATCGGGCTCTCCATTAATCTGTTTCCAAACAAGGTGTGACTGGCTTCAATACCCTCTTTCCCCGCGATCCATGTTGCCTGAGACAAATGATTAACTCGAAAAACGAGTTAGTCGTTTTACGATTGCCTTACCCGTATAGACTGTGAAGCAGTCTCCTTCTAATTCTATGTATAATATATCACCTTGTTTTATGAAAAGTCTCTCCCTAACCTCCTTAGGTATGTATATTCTCCCCCTCTCGTCCAGCTTCGTTTTGACGAGCTTTTCAAGCACCTCAACAACGCTGATCATGTTCCCACTCAGCGGGCTGATTCCCACAAACACTTATATGCGCGATGAGATAAATATTTTACTCCATTTATACGGAGGCTAGATGGATGCCAGAAGTCAGAGTGATCATTCCTGAAGATCTAGATAGGGCATTGGACGCTTTGATAAGGGCGGGCTTTGCGGGGAACAAAGCAGAATTGACAAGGGCAGCCATCACCCATTTCCTCTCGACGATACCGACGCAACTGCCAAAGGGATACGATGTAGAAACGGCGTTTTCCCCAGATGGTCGGGTGTTCCAGCTTGAGTATGCAGTGGAGGCTGTGCGCAGGGGCGGAACGATTGTTGGCGTGTGTTGCCCGGAGGGAGTAGTCTTAGCCAAAGAACTGCGAAAGGTGGACCCGCTCGAAATAACCCCAAATCCATTCTTCAAGATATTTGAATTGCACGAGTCCATAGGCATAGTATACTGTGGCTTACAGACAGACGGATATAACATTGTAGAGGAAGCCAAAAAACAAGTTGAACTCCTTAAAAAGGAGGAGGACGAAGCGGACATCGAAACGCTTGTCAAAAATATGGTTCTTTTCATACAGCCCTTCACACAAAGAAAGGATGTCCGACCACTTGGGGTTGCATTGATTGTAGGTGGGATAGACTCAAAAAACAATCCACGGTTATTCTTATTAGAGGGCGCCGGAGGCGTCAAAGAAAACAAAGCATGCGCCATCGGGTTGGGCGGAGAAGAGTCAATAGGCATCTTGAAAGGGGGCTATAAAGCTGATTTACGCCTTGAAGAGGCAATAGGATTGGCCATTAAGGCGGCTTTGAGAGAGGCAAAAAAGCCAGAAAATGTTTTGGTTGCAACAATTGACGCAAAAACAAAGGCATTTAGGGAAGTGACGCTGGAAGAGAAGGAGCGAATGTGGAGGCAAATATTCCCCTAACCCCTTTTTCTGCAGTCTCTATTATCAAGACAGGAGAATAAAGCTTAAAATCTAAAAACCGTGCAGCCGAAGCTGTGATGCCATAAGAGAATGTTTTTATCTCTTTCAGGTTCTTTCTTGTTAGGTGGCTTCATGAGTGTTGAAACGCTTTTAAGCATATTAAGGGGTCCAAGGGTTGTCTCCTACCTAGTGGAGGGGTCCACGAGGCTTGTTGATCCCTCGCTCTACCCCTTTAAGACGGTTGAGGTCCCCCTTCAATGCATTGATGCTGAGGGTAACCTTCCAAGCTTTGAGGCTTACACCAGCGGAAACAGATCCATCGTGCAACCAAGCGTAGGGGGCGGGTGGTTCAAGGCCAAGGCGGTGGGCATCCCGAGCGGTGACTCGAAACCCGTCCATATCGATGGGAGGATATACACCTACCACCTCTTCGACACCTACATCGGGACCGGCCGCTTGATCTGGGGGCTCTCCACGGTTGAAGAAGCTGAAAATGAGATCTCCAATGTTGTTGAAGCCCGGGAACTGGGGCTTCCAGGACCAAAACCCATAGGGCTAGGTTCTTATGAAAACGTCCACGTCGTCGATTTGAAGGACAGGGTTGAACTGTTCGGGATGCTCCAATCCACGCCCAGGGATGCCTTGCTAAGGCGTTTCAAGGAATCCAGTCGTCCCGTTAAAGCCGCCTGCATCTTCACGTCTCAGCCCACGGATGTAAGAGTGGACGAAATTCTCTATGGCTTCCTTCATCCATGCCTCCCACAAATTCTGGATGCCCGTGACTGCAAGGACTTCCTCAGGTGGCTGGGCTCCAGCTGCGGCCTTAACCTACGAATGCATCATGATGCGGACCTTCTCCATGGAACCATACCCAAGCATGGAGGCTTCATGACCAACTCCCACACAGCCAACCACCTGGTGGATGAGAGGGGAACCTACACAACGGATTACCACATGGCCTACAAAAGCAAAGACAAGAACCTCAAAAGAACTGAGCTCCTCTTCCTCGCTAGCGTCATGAACCCCCTCCCCAGGGCTGAGGAGGCTGCCAGAAAAGCCTTTGAGGACTATAAGCCCCTGCCTCTGGAGCTATTGTTAGAGGGCAACCACCTCCGAATGAGCAACTACTGGGGGAGCCGAACATTCAAGCCTGAAAGCCCTCAAGAGGAGTTTACGGAAGCCTTCCTAGATGGCATAGAACATGGCTATAATAAGCAGAGGGTTATGCATATGGAAACGAAGCTTAGAAGGGAAATAATGTCAAGGGCAGCAGCCATGAAAAAGGCGCTGTTTCAGCTTCTGGGGCTACCAACGGGCATGCAGAGGGGCGTTGAGTATGTTATGCCACTCCTAAGAACCCACAGATTCACTGACAAAGAGTTAAAGGCCTCTTATGAAAGAATTAAAAACCTTTAGAAAATTTGGAGACAGAGACTTAACCCCAACTTCATTTATCTTTTAACTCGGCAAAGTGTTTGAGGGTTGAGTTCCATTTATGGCAGAGCTTACGTCCGCTTCTGCAAAGGTTTAAATCCTTGGATGCCTCCCCATTTTGTCCAACTTCTTGTGTGGTGTTTGTGTTGAGGGTTGTTGATTTGAGGAGCGACACCATTACCCTCCCCACTGAGGAGATGCTTGAGGCCATCCGGCGCGCGCTACAAACATGTATGGTGTTGCCTTTACCTTGGACAAACAACTCCATCATTTTGAACTTTTATATTTCTAGGTGTTCTTTTCAGCTGGTTCTAGCCACATGATGCTTCAGTACATTCGTTTAGTGGCGCTAGGATTGCATTCACTTGGTTTAGGGTGGGTGCATAATACGCCGCCTTCGCAGAGTTGGTCAGCATGGTGTTTATGCCAAGGTTTTTGATCCATGTAACGATGGCGCAGGTGTCGCATAACACGTGGCCGCCTGCACTTTCAATGATATCTACGTATTTTTTAGATCTTCCCTTGACATGTCGGGATGTGCATACCCACAGTTTCGTTTTCTCCCTCACCTTTTTGTTGTTAAGGGCTTGGGCTATGCTTTTCATTTCATTTATGGAGCAATGGGGGCATCCGATGAAAATCAGGTCTGGGGCTTCCGTGGCTGTAGAGAGGCTTTCAATGGCGTTCCTTATGTCCTTGGCTTCAATGGAGATGGTTTCCATTCCTCCCTTCTCGCATGGCTCATTGTAATGGAACACGGAAACCATCCCGCTCGAAGCCAATCCAGCACCCAACTGTTTCAGGTCCTCATCCGTGTAGCTGGTTAACCCCTCAAAAACGGGAACCTTATCCTTCAGCATCCTTCCCAAATGGACTCCCAAGGCTCCAAACTCCGCCCCGTTTCGGAGATCACTCTCCACCCTAACAAGGATGTTGGCTTCCCGATTCTCCGCTTGATGCATGCCGTAGTCTGGGGTCTTTCCTATGAGGGAGGCGGCGAGTGCGCTTGGGCTCCCCTCCCTATTGGTTAACGCCCCAAGGACTGAGTTGGCATAGATCACCGCGGATGACTCAGACCATGCGAGGTGGCAACCATGACCTAATTTGTGTAGGTAGTATGGCGTGCACGTGAGAGCTGGATCGACGCCCAGCCCCCCATACAAATCGATGATGCGTAGCTGCTTTTCCCTCTGCCCCTCAGAAATACCCATCTGGGACGGGTAATCTGGGTCAAAGCATGATGGATTAAGCGTTGAAGGCACCTGCGCTTTCCCACCCGCGCTTGTCAAGGCTTCAAGGAAATCGATGGGGGCGTCTCCCATGGTTTTGTAGGAGACCCCGGATATGTGGGCGGACTTAATTGGGATTAACCGGGTGGCTCCAAACAAATCGCCCAGCTTGGCGAGAATCTTCATGGACACCTGATAAGCCCAGCCATGTTCGCCATCGAGAACCCTCTCCTCTTCAGGTGTCAGGTACATGGTCATTTCTCCCTCACAATCTTGACGATGCCCCTGCCGCAATCAACCTCAACATCATCGTCCATCCTGATTTGCTGGATATCGATTTGATCAATCATGGGGATATCCGCGATGATGGCCCCAGCCACAACCACAGGGTCAGCCGCTTGGTTAATGATGGCTTTGGGACCCACCCCCCTTTTGGCTAATGAATACAGCACATAGCTGCCCACCGTGGAGCCGTGACCATGTGGAAAAAAAAGGACCCTGCCCATCATGCTCCTTCCTCTTAGATCATGATCCCTCTCAATGATTAATCCCGAACTGGGATCCACGCCGCCGAGAAAGCTGATCGGTTTCATGGATACCAATGCCAATCCCCTACAATGCCCAGGAACAATCGAGCGCCCCCTCAATATCTTGACATCCAAGCTTTCTTCCCTTCCATTTCAATTGAACCTAAACGGATATTCTTGCGGAGGGAGGGACCCCTCCGAGCACTTTTGTTGCAGCCACCCCCACTCTCTCGCGGTATTCCTCTTTTGTATAGACCCGAAGGATATTTACGAATCCCTTGAGCACATCGAAGATTCCGGATATGTCGCTGAGTCGCTGGGGAATTTTCCTCCCATCTCTTGTCTTATAAAATACGGGGATCTCCATGGGCTCCAACAAAACCGAGTGTCGATAGGGCACCGATGCGAGCGTTGGCACGTCAATCACGACGGATTGGGGTTCAACCCTTGCCTCTGAGGCTATCTGATCCCTTATCTGATTTCGAATCTTTTCGTTGCTGAAGATGCTGGATATCATCATATCCCTCACGTAGAAGGTTTGATCGTAAGCACACTTTAGCAGCCTGCGTCTCTCCAAATCCTCGGTGATCCCCCTAGATTTTTCACATCTTTTCAGCATGGCCCACACCGAGTAGTCATCAAGGGACAGATATTCCTCAGGCGACTGAAAATCCACCAAGCCCAACTCATCCCTCGCCTCTTCCATAGCCATAGCAATCATTATTTGGGCAGATCTCGCAACTCTATGGAAATATATGCTCTTGAAGGATTCAATCCGAGCTAGGATGAAGGATTCGAGGGCTGAGAGTGCGCCTAGGTCAATCGCGAGGTTTTCATCAATTATGTCCAGCATATGGATGATGCGGAAGATGTCCACGTATCCATATTCCGCTCCTGTGTGGTGGGTGTCTCGAACCACGAAGTCTAGTTTGTCCACGTCCACCGCACTTCGGATAATCTGGTCCATAAAGGACCTTCCGGGCTTGTGCAACCACCCCACAGAGAGCTTCCCCATCAAGTTCGGGTTATACCCAAGCTTATTGATTACATCCTTCAACTCGGACTCTTGGACGATCCAAACGTTTATATCCTCATGGGTTTTCTGGAGAAACTTTTCGAGTAGATGCTCGAAGATGTGTGAGAATGGACCATGCCCCACGTCGTGGAGCAAGGCTGCGATTCTAATCATCTGAATTTCATCCTTAGAGAGGTATTGTGAAAGGTTTGGGTTTTCTGAGAGAAGCCCTGCTAGATACATGACGCCGATGGAGTGCTCAAATCTGGTGTGGTTGGCTCCGGGGTACACGAACTCCGCCCCAGCGAGCTGACGCAGTCGACGAAGCCTCTGCAATGGAAAGGAATCGATGACTTCCTTCTCAGCCTCTGTGATGTAGATGTATCCGTAAACAGGGTCCTTAATCTCACCCCAGTACAGCCGCATTACAAGTTCTCCTGATTTTCTCAATATTAAACATTATTATTAAGGTGATCGATTTATAATGGATGGTGGCGGGCTGACGCATGACGAAGCAGGGAGCCTTCATCTGCATCGAGGGGCTAGACGCCAGCGGAAAGACCATGCAGGCTCATCGACTCGTGAGGGAACTGAGGCGGAGAGGCTTTGAAGCCACGTACACCTTGGAGATAAACGAGATATGCGCATAAGTAAAAAAGCTCTCCTAGCGTTTGAGGGGCTTGATCAGTCTGGGAAGAAAACTCAAGTCGAATTACTTACAAAACGATTGGAAGAGCGGGGGTACCATGTAGAGAAAATAGCATTCCCTGATTACAACACGCTTATAGGTAAAGAGATCAAAGCCTTCCTGTACGGAGAGAGGGAATATAACATTCAAGTTAGGCACATTTTATATGCAGCGAATAGATGGGAGAGAAAAGAAGATATAGACAGATGGCTAAACGAGGAAAAGTTTGTTATAGTGGATAGATACTCTCCGTCGAATCTCGCGTACGGAGTTGCGCACGGACTCGACATTAACTGGTTATTAAATCTTGAGAAGGGATTGCCTAAAGCGGATTTAGTGATAGTTATAGATACATCGCCTGAAGTCTCATTTGAAAGAAAATATATGGAAAGAGACATCTACGAGAGAGACCTGCAATTTCTGAAGAAGGTCAGAGGAGCTTATAGTCTGTTGTCTAAAAAGTTTAATTGGATAATAGTAAACGGTGAAAGGCCCGTAAAAAATATCCATGAGGACATATGGAAAGTGATCAATCGGCACCTGAAGTAATAACTACTTAGGAAAAATAAGTTGATGAAACCTAAAACATTTACTAGTAAACCCTCCCTGTCCCTTTGTCCCTAAGGAAGTTTTAGATGCGCCTTTAGGTTTAGCCTATATAGCGGCTGTCCTTGAAAGAGAAGGGTTCCATGTAAAAGCTCTAGACCTATCCGTTGAAAGTAAACCCTGGACTACACTTAGAGAAAGTATCAAAAAGCAATCACCGGATGTCGTAGGAGTCACGTCTGTGACTTCCACATATCCCTTCGCGATGAAGGTTGTTCAAACTTGCAAAGAAATAGATAGGCAGACTGTAACGGTCATGGGTGGTATTCACGCTACGTTTATGGCTGACAATATTCTAACCGAAAGCAATGTAACAGATATTGCAGTGATCGGTGAGGGAGAGTATACAATGCTAGAGATTTTACGTAGCTTAAGTGAAAGAATCGACATTTCAAGTGTGGAAGGTCTTGCATATCAGGAAAATAAGCAAATTATCAGGACCGAACCCCGTCAATTTATCGCTAATTTGGATGAGCTACCCTTTCCTGCTCGTCATTTATTCCCTATGCAAAAATATCATCAGACTCACATGATAACATCTCGAGGGTGCCCGTTTGAATGTATTTTCTGCATTCCTCGGTTATGTGGGGTCACACCGTCAGGTATAGAAGTCCCGAAAATGTAGTAGACGAGATTGCGCGCGTGCTAATAAGTCATTTCACAAGTCCTTGGGTTATAATCGCTCTTCTAGAGGCAGGAGAAAGTGTTTTCAGACCGGAGGTTCTTGAACTGATAAGATGGATTCTCGGGCAGCAAGACGACGAAGGATACTTGAAATGTCCAATAGTTGTTTCCAGAGTTCCTATATGGGCTACTCATGACGCTCTCTTTATGCTCAAGACCTTCCTTGAAAAAGTTTTGCATCCCTCAAGTGTCCTGAGGTTACTTGATCAAATAGAGGAAGTGTCGCAAAAGATTGAAAGCCTTTCAGCCAAGTTTAACACAATATTACAGTTTCTTCCTCTTTTTAAAGCATTGTTTACAATGTATAAACAATTGCAGCAACTCGGTCAGTTCCTCCGTAAGGTTGGCAGATTCTCTCGAAAGTATTGGAGCATCTTGATTCTTCTATTATTTTTAGCGTCACCGTATCCTCTGACTTACTTTATGCATCTCACAATCAAGGAGGTTCTTGTGTACTTGATTATCCTCATAGCGCTAGTAATCCTTCAGGTGATCCTAGAAAAGTTCCTACGTAAAGGCTAACAATACCAGATATATCTCTCTGATTACATGAGAAAGCGGCGGACTAGTCATCCCTGGATCGAAAAAAGCAAGAAGGCAGATCTTCACCTAGATTTGGCGATCTACATCGATATCCCGCCGGAGGTGGTGGAGAGGATAAAAGGGAAGAGATCGGTCATGGAAACGCTTCAGACGCAACAAAAGGTTCGGGAGGTTTACAAGAAGTTGATAGCGAGGGGGCGGTTGATATCAATCAATGGAAATAGACCGGCGGATGAGGTGGCGAAGGATATTTTGGCATTGGCTCTTGACCTATTACTTTCAAGGAATTAGAGGGTTCGCAGGTGCTTCGGGGTCAGTGGTTTTAGCTGCATCTGGGAAAGTAATTCATTGACGCGTCTTGCTATAAAGGTGATGAGATCCTCTAGGGAAACGCGTCGGGTGCCTCGTTCCTGGGAGATTTGCCACTCCACTCTGTTTCTATGAAAGATGAGCCGGAGCAGGTGATAGTCAAACTTTAGTGGTGTGCGTTTTCCCTCCTTGTTAATGGTATGGTAGCGGACAACACAGAAGAAGTCTAAGATGGGCAACGCCTTTTCGGCAATGCTCTTTTCAAACTTGTCCAACTCCTCTTCATCTAAATAGTTGAATACTGTGCCCTCAGCCACCCCAAACTCGAAGCTGACCTCACATTTTGATAGAGAGAAGGGTGTTATGTCACTTAGGGTCCAAGTATCTTGGTTTAATTGGTGGAGGATGAAAAGGATGATTTGTTGCAGCTTCCTTATGGAAATTCGATGAGTGAATTGTGCAACGCCATGAACGTTCTCAGGGAAACCTTCGTAATACCCAAGCAACCTAATAGACCCCTTAGACAAGGGCATACCCGTTTGTCTCTCTACACCCTCTTCATCTTTCTTACTTTTTCAAGATTTTCAAGTAGTGAGGAGAGAATGGCTCCCAGCTGTTGCAGTTGTTGGAGGTCCGCTTCCTCTCGTATCCTTCTATTTACCTCCTGTATCTTGGTGAGAAGGGTGGACTCTAGGGAGCCGAGGAGCATGGGGCTCGTCACCTCTGGTGTTGGCTCCCCCCCCTTCACCACGATCACCCGTTTTTGGCACTGGGCACACCAAAGGTCCCCGTCCCTCAACTTGAAAATGGGCGACGAACACGCAGGGCAGGGGAGCTCGGTGAGGGTGGCACCTTGCCGAAGCAGGTCCACCATGCCCTTCAAGCTCTTCGGTTCCTCAGACAACTTGAAGCCTCATAAAGAATTTTAGTCAGTAGTAGGTAATTTATATATCGCTGAGGCTTTATTGGAGGCTTCTGAATGGTGAGTAAAAAGAGGCTGAAGGAATATGAGGAAAGGATAAAGCAGGCGTTGGTGGTGCTTGGACAGGTCTCAGAGGACACCACCACCCCACGCAACATCAGAAGGGCTGCGAAGGAGTCGATGGACACCCTACAACTGGCGCAACACACCCCAGCGGTGAGGGCATCCAACGCCATATCCATCCTCGACGAGATTCTGCAAGATCCCAACATGCCGCCCTACACCAGGGTGAAACTTTGGAACGTGATGAGCCTACTTGAGGCTATCAAGGATTGAAAAGGGCCGATCCTTGCCAATTACAACATCCTCACCCTAAATTCATGGTCCACACTTCAATAGTTATGAGCCTCCAAAATTTTGCGCTAGATGATGGCTTTTCCCCGCATGTCTAGGATTTCCTCCTCAGCGTATCCAAGCCACCTTAGGATCTGCTCCGTGTGTTCCCCGAACAATGGGGGAGGGCTCCATATCTTGCACGGGGTCTCGGAGAACTTTATGGGTGTGCTGATTTGTTTAATCTTGCCCGCGGCTGGGTATTCCGCCTCCACGATCATCCTCCTGTGTAATATTTGGGGGTCACTGAACACCTCGTCCAGCTTGTAGATTGGTCCGCACGGCACGTCCTCCTTTGACAGCACCCTTAGCCACTCATCCAGGATTTTCGTCTTGAAGATGTTCCGGATGGTTTCGAGCATCTCCCTAAGCTTTTCCTCATTGCTTGTGTACTGATGCCTCACAAACTCCACAACACCCAATGTCCTACAAAGGTTGGACCAAAAACCTTCCTCTATACACCCTATGGTTATGTGCCTACCGTCCTTTGTCTCATAGATGTTGTAGCATGGGTAGCCACCATCTAGCCACCAACTGCCACGCTTTGGAGGTTTCCATCCTCTCACGAGCCAGGAGAGCGGCCAATATAGCCATCGCCGCCATCATAGCTGTGGTCAAGTCGGCAATCTGAACGCCGGGTATTAGAGGAGCATCATTAGATGACCCAATTAGGCTGAGGACCCCACTATAGCTCATGTAGTTGATATCGTGCCCGGCTCTTTCTTTGTAGGGACCGTCTTGTCCGTAGCCAGACATGGAGCAGTAAACTATGCTTGGGTTAACCCTATTGACTGACTTATAGTCGATGCCCAGCCTCTTTACAACACCTGGTCTAAAGCCCTCAACGACTACATCTGACCTCCCCACCAGCTTAGAAAATACCTCCCTACCTCTCCTAGTTTTTATGTTCAACCTCATACTCCTCTTATTCCTATTTAGCATGAGGTGAAAGACGCTTTGACCCTCTATAAATGGTGGTACCCACCGTATGTAATCGCCCAGTTCAGGCTCCTCCACCTTGATGACCTCCGCCCCCATATCCCCCAAGAGCAGTGTGCAGTAGTCACCCGGCAGCAGCCTGGTTAGGTCTAATACCCTAACGCCCTCCAAGGTTTCCAAGCTATAACACCATAAACTGGTAGCGTGGCTTAAGACATATATTAGGCTTGTTACATGTAGTTTTGGGTCTTTGGAGGATGCCACTTGCAGTTCGATGTAATCATTGTGGGTGCTGGTCCCGCCGGTATATTCTCCGCTATCGAGCTAACCGAGAACACGCAGCTGAGCCTCCTCATGCTGGACAAGGGACCCGACATTAACCAGCGTAAGTGTCCAGCAAGTAGAGGTTTGGGGTGCATCAATTGTGATCCTTGCTCGCTCTTGTCTGGATGGGGTGGCTCCGGCGCATTCAGCGATGGAAAGCTCACCTTATCCACCGAGGTTGGGGGTTGGCTCAGTCAATACTGCGGAAAAGAAAAACTCGCTGAGCTCATAGAGTATGTGGATGAAATCTATCTGAAATTTGGGGCGCCTCAGCATCTCTATGGAACGAACCTCGATCTTATCGAGGAAATAGATCGGAAAGCCTCCTTCGCCGGTCTCAAATTGATTCCACAAAAATTACGCCACTTGGGCACCGAGAAATGCGCGGCCATCCTACGAAAAATGCGTCATCATCTAAAAGACAGGGTTGAGGTCCGAACTAGAACCGAAGTGAAGGGGCTCATAGTAGAAAATGGAAAGGTTAAGGGTGTGGAGACGGCTAAGGGTGAAAGGTTCCATGGAAAATACGTTGTCGTGGCTCCTGGTAGGAGCGGAGCCGAATGGTTGAAGTGCGAGGCCCAATCCTTGGGATTGAAAACACTCAACAACCCTGTGGATGTGGGCATTAGGGTTGAGGTCTTAGCCCCAGTTATGGAGGAACTCACAAGAGCATTGTATGACCCCAAGTTCATCTACTATTCTAAGTCCTTCGACGATCAGGTGAGAACTTTTTGTGTCACCCCGGAGGGAGAAGTGATCACCGAATCTTATGAAGGCATCATAACGGTGAACGGTCAGAGCTATGCTGAGAAGAAAACCGGAAACACCAACTTCGCCCTTCTTGTGAGCACCTCCTTCACCGAACCTTTCAAGGAGCCCATCGCCTATGGAAAGTATCTCGCAAGGCTCACTAACCTCCTTAGCGGGAGTGTGATTGTTCAAAGGCTGGGAGACCTCGAAGCTGGGAGGCGATCGACAGAGGAGAGGCTCCAAAGAAGCCTCGTGGCTCCCACATTGAAGCATGCCACCCCTGGTGATCTCAGCTTCGTTCTACCGTATCGCTACCTAGCCGATATCCGTGAGATGCTCCAAGCCTTGGATCGGATCGCACCAGGGGTACACTCAAAAGACACTCTGCTTTACGGTATTGAGGTGAAGTTCTATTCATCCAGGCTGGAATTAAGCAACTGCCTAGAAACGAGAATCCCTAATCTGTTTACGATAGGTGATGGAGCCGGGGTGACGAGAGGACTCGTCCAATCCTCTGTTTCAGGGCTAATTGTAGCTAGAAAAATCATAAAAAGGGAGAAAGCGACGAGCTAATGTTTCGCTGATTGTGGGGCTGCCCGGATTCGAACCGGGGTCCCGAGAGCTCTCAGCAGAAAGGCAAGCCCTTTCTGCTCCCGAGTCTCGGAGCCTAGACCAAGCTAGCCGACAGCCCCTAACATTCTTGGGGTAAGCCTTACATAAGGATTGCCTTAACGGACTAGGTTCGGGTGATGCTTTAATCTTTTAAACTTAAATCTACATTACTTTAGTGGTTGTGCTGGAGGTTGTGTTTTGTTGCGTCAGCGTCGGTTAGGTGTGAGAGTGCTTAAGGCGGTCTCGTCCCCTTTGAGGCTGCAGGTTTTGAATCTCCTCTTCGATAGGGGTCCGCTCTCCTACACCGAAATCATGAATATCTTGCGTCTTAGCCCCAGCCGAGACGCTGGTCGGTTCGCATATCATTTAAAGTTTCTTCTAAAAGAAGATCTCGTCGAACCCGACGTAGAAGCCAAGAAATACCGACTCACCGATCTCGGTCGAATGATTATAAGCGTCACTGAGGATATCGAGGAGCGCGTTTTTAGAAGGAGAAAGATTATGGTTCGCACCTCACGCTTGGCAATGGAGGAATTCGACAGAAGTAAAATCGCGGAATCCTTGGTGAGGGAGGCAAATGTACCCATAGACCTGGCGCAAAAAATCGCGCGAGAAACGGAAGCCCGTTTATTGGAATTTAGAACAAAATATCTCACCGCCCCCCTTATACGGGAGTTTGTTAACGCCATCTTAATCGAGAAGGGGCTGGAGGAATATCGACATAAGCTCACTCGCTTGGGGCTTCCAGTTCATGATGTCACCCAGCTGATAAAGTCCACGGGGGCCACATCTCTAGGCGTGGAAGCCGTCCATAAGGTAGCGGGTGATAAGGTTATCGAGGAATACACCCTCCTGAACGTGCTTCCCAGGGACATTGCTGATGCCCATCTCTCCGGAACCCTTCATCTCAACAACCTTGGTTGCTGGATCCTGAAACCAAACGAGTTCATGCACGATCTTCGCTTCTTTCTTCAACGGGGTTTAAACCTCGGAAGGATAGATTTTGTTGGACCATCGTATCTTCCTCCAAAAAGTTTTGAGTCGGCGCTTTTAACTGCCTCTAACCTTCTTAAGATAACTACCACGGAAGTCGATGGCGAACAAGCCATGGACTTCTTCAATGTTTTTCTAGCCCCCTTCACTAAAGGGCTTTCAGCGGAAAGAATTATGGAGGGCTTACGCTTCTTCATATTCAATCTAAATCAGTCTCTCACAGACAAAGGCCTTCCTATTGAGGCATCATTGGGCCTAGAGTTTGTGGTTCCGGAATTCCTGCAGGAAAGGGAGGCCATCGGGTATGATGGGAAGAAAGTTGGCCGTTATGCGGATTTTGTGGAGGAAAGTCGCCTCATTGCATCCCTCTTACTTGAGATGATGTTTCAAGATGAAAGGCATAAACCTGTTTTCAACCCCCATCTGATTCTAAAGATACGTCCAGAGGCTATTAAAAGCAAGGAATGCGAGGATCTTCTCTTTCAGTCTCATCGACTCGCAGCCGAGAGAGGCCTACCCTACTTCGCTAATCTCTGCTCCAAAGAGCAAAAGCATGCCTCCTACACCGCCACGGGATGTAGGTTCACCATTGATTGGAAGGGAGACTGGGAGCTAGGCACGCTACAAACAGGAAATGTGGGCAGCGTCATGATCAATTTGCCAAGGGCATCCTATGATGCAGATAGGGATCAAGCCAAATTTTTTAAGCTTTTAGATAAGCAACTGGAGATGGCGCTGCGAGCCTTGGAGATAAAATATCAGACCATCAAGCAACGCGCAAGAGAGGGTTTGCTCCCTTTCCTCACACAGAAAGCCAATGGCAACCATTACTTCAGATTTGAAAACTCCTCTCGCCTCGTCAGCCTCGTTGGATTAAATGAAACGGTTCAATCACTTTATGGAAAAGCCATACATGAAGATGGGAAGGCCCTGAATTTTGCTCGAGAAATCATAAGGTATCTCTCCCAAAATGTTCAGAAGCACGCAAAGGAGCCTGAAACTCGCACCTATTTCTCCATGGTGCCCAACCCCGATGCAGCGAAAAGAATGGCGGAATTGGATGTGGAAAAGTATGGGTGGGCAAGGGTTCTAGCTCAAGGAACCAAGGAACACCCCTTCTACACCGATATGGTTGCTGTGCCCCTGAAGACCATCATTCCATGGAAGGAGCGCCTGAGCATTGAGGAGATCCTCCATAAATTTGCTCTGGGAAGCCACCTTGCCATTCTGCAGCTCGCCGATTCGGAACAAGACCCTAATGCGCTCTTATCAACCACCAAACACATCGTGAGCACATACAATATAGGGCTTTACACCTACAATCGGAACATAGCCTACTGTATTCCATGTCAAAAAAGCTTTTATGGAATACTGTCTAGGTGTCCGCAATGTGGGTCGGTTGATATGCTGGTTTGCTTTGGTCGTATATCGACGAAATATCTTTCAACATCCCAATGGACCCCTGCTCAGCGTCTAGCCTTAAGTGAGCGAGCGTCATACATGTTAATTTAACGTAGTTGATATACAAAATTTTATACGGTTACTTCTAAAAATTTTAAATTCAAGGCGCGTCTATCTATTCCGCTACGCTACGCGAGGGGTTCTCATGGATTCTTCGGGGCATCCCGCTGGCTCTCCACAACGTTCTATACGAGTTAAAAGGATAATAGTTTACACGTCAAGTAGATGCCCCAGGTGCGCTCTGCTGAAAAGATGGTTGAGAAACAAACATACAGATTTTGAGGAAAGAAACCTAGAGGATGTGGAGGTTATGGCGAATTTAGTTATGAAAAACATATTTGTTCTGTCAGCGCCTGCTCTGGAGGTTGAAGGAGCAGTTTATACAGAAGACCAGATTTTTGATGGAGATGGAACCGTTAAGAGCAAGCTCTTGGAGATTCTGGAGGGAAAATAAACGGACAGAAGTGAACAGAGCTTTCAGCAAATTCGACCGATGGTTAGGAGAAGCGACGGCTTCATCGTACCGTGGAACCGGCATGCCATCGTGAGACAACTTCTAATGGAGACGAAACTCGCAAAAGAATTCTATGAAGTAGGACCGATAAGTGAGAAAGAGGCCGAGGAGATAGCCGTTGACGTTGAAAAGAAAATCTTTGATCTAAGTCTTAGATTCATAAGCGGTCCGCTAATAAGAGAGTTGGTAAACAGCATTTTACTTGATAAGTCAAAGGAAAAGCCGGAATACGCTGTTTACAGAAACATTCTAACAAGAGTGGGAGCACCGGTTCACGACGCCTACCTTATGGATATCGGGCAGGGCTTCAAAGCAAACGAAAATGCAAATCTTCAGCCAAACCCAGAAACCTCTCATAAGAGGAAAGCGGACTGGGTTTCCGGAGAAGAGTACCTCCTGCTGATGCCTTCAAATCTTGCTGACGCTCACTTAGCAGGGGATTTGCACATACACGATCTGGAATACTTTGGAACAAGACCCTTCTGCATGGATGCCAGCGTAATAGTGCCTATAGTAAAGGACAATTTTCTGAGGATTAGGCCCATTGGCACAACATTGGATGCCCTCTTTGAAGAATGCCCTCAGAGTATCACACGTAAGGATGACTATGAAATCCTTGAAGTGAGTGAGCTTAATCTTTTTGCCCTCAGTAGAGGCTCCCTCAAGAAAATTAAAAAGGTAATGCGACGCCCAGCGGTTTCGCCTGCATTAGAGATAATTACCACTAAGCACCGGCGGATAGTGTTAACTAAAGAACATTTTATTCAAACCAATGATCGAACAATCCCAGTTAATGATGTGACAAAGGGAACAAAATTAATAGTGGGGCCGATACCTTGGACCGAGGGAAACACAACAGAATTGAGTATGGTAGACGCTTTCTTAGCCAATGTGCCCCGCGAAAAATTATGCTCAATTTTCATTCATGGCGTCCGTTCAATTATAGACCATGTTAAGTATGAAAAGAGATTGTCCGTTAGGGGATTATTCGATCAGCTCGGTTTGAACTATAGCAAAACAAAACACTGGTATTACCGTGGCATTATGCCGATTGATTTATTCGGGGAGTTACTCGACCAGCATGATGTACCACGTTATTTATTACAGAATGTAAAATTAGGCGCGATGGGCTCGCCAAACGAGATTGCAGTAATTTATTCATTGACTCCCGCTCTAATGAGATCGCTCGGTTATTTTGTTGCTGAGGGAAACTACAACTGTGAGGAAGGACGATCTTATAATCTAGTTATAACAAATGAGAATCCGCAAGTGTATGGCGACATTAAAGCCTGTATAGAAGCAGCATTTAACACGTATGTTATAGAGAACAAAAGGCGTAGCCAGATCTGCTTTGGCGGAAAGTTGATTTATCTATTATTCCGCTATGTACTCGGCATTCCCGAAGGTGCCGAAAACAAGAGAATTCCAGAATTAGTATTCAATGTACCAAAATACCTTGCTAAAGAGTTTTGGTCAGCTTACATTACCGGTAACGGAACAAATGCGTACCGACCAGAAAAAAGTGACTGTATAATCAGCGTTTCATCAACTTCACATGGTGTCGTGACCAATACCGCTCTATACCTCCAGATGCTCGGCATCAATTCTAACTTGAGACTACATAACCAAGCTGGTCAGAAGTTTGAAATTGACGGATCCACCTGGACAAGTGAAAATGAACGATGGTTTATTGACGTTTATGATTACAAGAACGTTCACAGATTCGCTGAAAATATGTGCTTTTTAGATGCTCAGAGACAAGGAAGAATTAACGCATTTTTAATGAATCATAGGTCAGTGAAGGATTTTGATCATACGGATGAGGTAGAAGAAGTTAGAGAGGTTACACCTACTGGACGATACTATTACGACATCGAGGTCGAAGCCGGCAGTGAAGAGGAACGATTTTTCTATGCAGGTAATGAAGGTCTGATTCTTATACATAATTGCCAAGACTGGGACCTTCGATACTTCTTTTATTATGGTTTGATGCCGGATGGAATTGGGACGAGGACAAGCGTTGCTGGTCCAGCTAAGCATCCGGAGGTCGCAGTTCTGCATACAGCGAAAATTCTGGCTTCTGCTCAAACAAATTTTGCTGGCGGTGAGGGCTTTTATAATTTCTTGGTTTTCCTCGCCCCCTACATGAGGGGACTAGACTATAGCGGGCTTAAGCAACTAATGCAAATGATGTTTTTTGAGTATACGCAGGCGTATGTAGCTAGGGGCGGGCAGCTTGTCTTTAGCAATATTCAAGTGCAGCCAGGAATTCCTGAGCTTTGGAGGGATGTTCCCGTCGTGGCGAGGGGAAGGGTTGGACCGGATGTTTATGGGGACTATGAGGATGAGGTTCGTCTCATGTTTAGGGCACTTTACGACGTGGCTCATCAAGGCGACCATTGGGGAAAACCATTTAACTTTCCAAAGCTCGAAAACGGAATAAGCCCAGAGTTCCTCAAGCCGGAATACGACGAGTACTGGCTCGATGTCCACAGGGTTGTAGCCAAGTTTGGGACGCCATACTTTGACAACATGATGCCAGCATATCGAGGCTACGGCAAGGGAGTGTCGTGTTTCCAATGCTGCGCGTACTGTTTCATTGAAACACCCGAGAGCAGTCCAGAGTTCGAGGATAAGCTCTATTTCGTCAACGGAAAGCACTTCACCATGGGTAGCTGGCAGGTTGTAAGCCTGAACCTCCCGAGGATAGCTTACATAGCAAACGGGAACGACGGAAAACTCTTTGAAGAAGGCCGCAGACTAATGGACTCTGCCATTGAAATATTTAAGAACAAAAAGAAGTGGATGAACCTAATATTAGAATGCAACCGAATACCCTTCGCCACCCAACGCCCATTAGATCCCAAAACTGGTGAGAGGGGGGCTCAGGCTGTAGACTTCGATGAGCTTGTCTTTACGATAGGTGTAGTGGGTGGAAACGAAATGGCTCAATGGCATACCGGCTACCAACTTCACGAGCATCCAGAGGCGATTAAGATTCTTGTTAAGCTTATCCTCGAGATGCAAAGACACAAGAAGGAGCTTGAAGAAAGAAGCGGCCTTAAGCTCGCTCTAGCTAGAACACCAGCCGAGTCCACAGCCCAGAGATTTGCCATAGCAGATGTTCTAACCGATGATTATCGTGACAAAGCTGAGAAAGTTGTCAAGGGAGACTTGAACAGAGCCAGGTCTATGCTTGCCGAGGGGGAGAAAGATGCTCCCATATACTATAGCAATGGGACTCACGTCTATGTCGGAGCCGAAGTCAGCTTGATCGAAAGGGTTAACATAGAGCAAAAGTTCTTCCCACTCCTCAACGGTGGCAACATGCTTCACGTGTGGCTTGGAGATACCTCTCCAGACGCTGAGGCGCTCCACAAACTAACAAAGAGGATCTCCACTCAGACTCACGTGGGATATTACGCCTACACAAAAGACTTGACAATCTGCAACAGCTGCGGACGAGTCACATCCCCTATTTATGATCAATGCCCCTACTGCGATTCTCCACAAGTGGAGTGGTGGTCAAGGGTAACAGGCTATTATCAAGCAGTGAGTGGATGGAACGAAGGGAAAAAGAAAGAGCTTCAGGATAGATACAGAATCAATATATGACTCTTTTCACGTCATTTTTCTAACAACAAGAATAAAAAACCACAGCTGTACTTTCATATTTAGCGTCCCCACTCGTTTTGGGTGCTTATTTCTTAGAAGATTGATTTTTGCGTCTCATTTAAGAAGAAACCGCGGAGATCATTCTATCGCGCCTAGGATGAGTGCCAACAGAGCCATTCTCACCACGATTCCATTCCAAACCTGCTGGAAATATCGGGCATAGGGTGTTTCGTCCACTTCGGCGGCGATTTCGTCCACCCTTGGGAGTGGATGCAAAAGGATCAGGTCCCTCTTGGCATTTTTTAACATATTAAGATCGATTTTGTATGATCCCTTAACCTTGGCGTACTCGGCGAGGTCCGGGAAGCGCTCCTTCTGAATCCGTGTGACGTAGAGCACATCCACCTCGGGCAGGGCTTCCTCAATTCTGGTTTTCTCCACCACCTCTATCTTCCCCTTTACGCCGTCTAAAACCTCCCTGCGCACTCGAAGAGACCCCGGGGAAACTAGATATAGCATTATGTCGTAAAGTGACAACGCGTATGAGAGGGAGTGAACCGTTCGACCATAACGCAAATCACCTGTCAAGGCAATCTTAAGACCATCAATCCGACCCCTTTCCTTCAAAATTGTGTACAAATCCAGCAGCGCCTGCGTTGGATGCTCCTCTGCTCCGGATCCAGCGTTAATTATTGGCACTTGAGCGAATTCGGCGGCGAGTCGGGCCGACCCCTCAAGTGGGTGACGTAAGACGATCACATCTGCGTAATTTTCCACTGTGCGAACCGTGTCTGCGAGGTTCTCCCCCTTCTTGATTGAGGAGATTTCTGCCTCAGCAAACCCTATGGTGGATCCCCCAAGCTTATGCATGGCTGTCTCAAAGCTGAGTCGGGTACGCGTGCTGGGCTCGAAGAAGAGGGTTGCCAGCATCTTTCCATGGAGCATGTTGGAACCGCTTTTTGCAATGGGCTCCATCGCATTAGCAATTTTTAGGATATAGTCGATTTCTTCTCGTTTAAAATCCTTGATGGAGATGATGTCTCGTCCCTTAAAATCCAACCTCACGCACCAAAAGGATTTCAACTAACCATTAATAACTCTTTTTATTCTATAGACCTGTTATTCAGTATTAGAGAAGGCTGATATGCATGGCTAGGAAGACTCTGCGGGTATCCAAAATTAAAGATGGCACAGTAATTGACCATATCACAAGCGGTCACGCCTTGGAGGTGTTAAAGATTCTTGGGATCACAGGGCGAGCCGGGGGTGTTGTAACTGTGGCCATGAACGTTTCCAGCAAAAAATTTGGGGTCAAAGATGTGGTGAAGGTGGAGGGGAGGGAGCTAAATTCCAGAGAAGTGAACAAAATAGCGCTCTTGTCGCCTCATGCCACCATCAACATCATCCGAGACTACAAGGTGGCAGAGAAGCAACGGGTGAAACTGCCTAACACCATACGCGGAATGGTGAAATGCGCCAACCCCGCGTGCATCTCCAACAGCAGCGAACCCGTACAGCCCACCTTCTACGTGGAGTGTGAGGACCCTCTCCGCGTGAAGTGTCATTACTGCGGCTATATCATGGAAAAACAGGACATCCTTAACCAATTCTGATGATTTTGAGGAGTGAACCCCCTACTATTGGTTGCATATTTACGTTAATTCTTCTCATCAAACGTGGATGTGGGCTAGGTGAGGCCCCTAGTGATTATCTGTGATGAGAGGTGTTGAAACTCGCCACGAGACTCATATATTAGCGTCATTCAGGTATTGAAAAACTTTACGTCAAAATCGGGTTAATCAAAATAGAGGAAGCGAGGGAATTGGACACTGCCTCAATGTAAGGAGTGGGATATGAGGCCAAAAGCGGATGTTACGAAGGAGGATGTGAAAATCATCATAGAGAACGCTGAAAAACTGTTGATATTGCATTAAGGAAGCTTGGCTATGAATAAAGGTTTAGAGTAAGAAAACGGCTAGCCTCTTGTCTGAAGAAGAAGTATTGCCTTTGCAAGGTCGCCGTCTGTTTCTTCCAATGCCCTTTTTGCTTCCTCCACACTTTTCCCTGTCTGATCCGCAACGAGCCTAACGTCCTCTTCGGGGATGGGCGCTCCTTTTTCAATAGTTTTTTCGACAATTTTCTCGCCTGTCACTTGAAAGATTTTTTGTCCGCGCATGTCTAGTATTGCCACCTCAGGATTTTCCACGATGATTTCTTTTGTGGTTGTGCGGAAAATAACCTGTTGGACGTCGGGCATCTGGCCCATGCTGAGCCCCATTCGTTGCATCATTCGTTTCGCTTCCCTTGGACTGATCCTTCGCAATTCATAGTTCCCTCACTTTATTATAATCTTGATCTGTGTTCTTAACCTCTTCCTCCACGCCTCTTCGCACCCGCACCGCAACACCCCTTTTAAACGCCTTCATCTCCCTCCCAGTAAGCATAGCCCTCCCCACCGCCAAGACCTCATTTTCTTCATTTGTGACGATCACCTCCTCTTGAGGGCGAATCTCATCGTCGGCGTCGATCACGTGTTTGGCAAAAACGCTCTTTCCCCTCACAATAAAGGGCTCTGCCTCTTTCTGAACCCTCACCCATAACCGTGGAGGTGTTAAGTGCGTCAAGAGCCTTTTGGCACCCAGAATGGTTAATGAGAAAAATCCATCCAGGGGCCGTAGAGTCGCCAGCCGATTCTCATCTAGATACACGTGCCGTATTCTTCCGGTCCTCTTCGAATGGACGATTTTGACACGGTCTGGAAAAAGCCCCTCACCCGCACCCCTTCCGAACTGGTAATCCACTATGCCTCTGATCTTTTGAAGATCGGTAGGTTTATCTCCCATGCCTTCACCAATAGTTTTCGACAAGTATAAAGAATAGACAGCGATAAAAATCGTTTGGGTGATGGTTTCGTGCGGTGTGAGGTCTGTGGGCGTCGGATCGTGGGGAAGCCTTATAGAGCGATGATTGAGGGAGCCAAGATGATGGTCTGCGGGGACTGCGTCAAGCTTGCCTCGATTTATTGGGAGGCAAAACCATCACAATCACAACCCACGAAAAGGCTCGCTAGACCTCTACCCCGAATTTCAGTAAAAAGGCCCCCTGCGCCTACGGTAATCGCTGAGTCCTTGGAGCTTGTGGATGGTTTTGGGATACTCGTGAGGCGGGCAAGAGAAAAACTGGGGCTAAGCCATGAGGACTTGGGGAGGAAGATTGGGGAGAAGGTTTCAGTTCTTCGAAAAATTGAAAAAGAGAAGATGACCCCTGACCATAGGCTTGCAGACAAGCTGGGGCATGCACTTAGGGTGAAGCTGCTTGTTCCCACATCAGAGCCTAAGACTCCATCTCTGCCTTTGTCTCAGCCCCGAGGGGTCACCCTTGGGGAGATAGCCAAACTCAAGAAAAAGAAGAAGGAGGAAACCGAGGAACGCGAGCCATCATAGTAGAGCGGAGGCTTTCATCTGAGCGCTCCAGCTTAGACGAGCTCCAAAGCCTCGCCGAGTCCGCGGGATACACGGTTGTAGGGTCGCTTGATCAAGTTAGAGGGCCTGACCCACGTTATCAGATTGGGAGCGGCAAGGTGAAGGAGCTGGCTGAGCTCATCAATAAAAACGGTATTGAAAGGACGATATTTAACAATGAATTAAAGCCTTTTCAAGCCTACAACCTGGCCAAGGCAACGGGAATAGAAGCCGTTGACCGCTTTCAACTCATCCTCGAGATTTTTGCTCGTAGGGCATCCACTACCGAGGCTAAGCTCCAGATTCAATTGGCTCGGCTGAGGTACGAGCTCGCCCGGGCGAAGGAGAGGGTGAAGTTGGCGAAGATGGGTGAGCAGCCGGGTTTCATGGGCCTGGGTGCCTACAAGGTGGACGTTTACTACGAAACTGTAAAGCGTCAGATCCACTCCATTCAAGACAAGCTGAGGAGGATACGGAAGAAGCGGCGCCTGCATCGAGCCCGAAGGCTTGAGCTGGGCTTTCCCCTGAGCACCTTGGCTGGCTACACCAACGCTGGAAAGAGCATACCACATCATGAATTGGTCTTAGCGCTAACTTCTAGTGATAGTGGGTTAATTCCTATAGGAAGAATTTTCCAAAACCATTCAAAAAGCGAAATATACCAACATGGAGCTTATGAATATATTAAAGCAAGCGACATTCACGTTCTTTGTTTTAATGAAAACCTTAAGCTAAATTGGGTGAAACCAACCGCTTTAATAAGACATAAAGCTCCATCAGTTCTTTATAAAGTGGTAACAGGCACAGGAAGAGAAGCGCTCACGACAGGACACCACTCCCTTTTCACATTTAAAAATGGGGTGATAGTTCCCACCCCTGTCAAAGATCTTAAGATTGGAGATAGAATAGCTATACCAAAAAGATTACCTGAATCTCAAATCCTTGTTAAGGAAATAAACATTATTAACTATCTGAAGGATCGGGACTACGGTCTCTACATCGGGAATGTGAAGAAGCTTCTAAACGAGGCTTTAATAAGGCTTGGAAAAAAGAGAACCCTAGAAATTCTCGGCGTAAAGAGGGTTAATTGGAAGAAAGATGTATTGGTAACCAGATTGTTTCGTTTCCTAGAGCTTATGCAACGTGCCAATATCCATTTTAATCCCGCCGAACTCTGGATAGCCTGTAAAACCCATCGTGAAACAATGTTGCCGGGGGTAGTTCCGGTAACGAAAGAACTCATGCGACTGTTAGGATATTTCACATCAGAAGGAGGATACGATCTAAATCGGGTCGTATTTTCTAATAAAGATCCAAGGCTACAAGAAGACATCATAAACCTTTGCCTGAAAGTTTTTCGTCTTAAGCCATGTCAATCATCACGACAACTGAGAATACTCTTCACGTCAAAGCCATTAAGGGTTCTTTTCGAACATATACTCGGTCTTCATGGAGGATCCGAAAACAAAAATGTTCCAAGCTTAATTTGGCAAATGCCACTGAGCCATATAGCAGAGTTCCTCCGCGGATACTTTAGCGGTGACGCTGGAGAATCCAGTATAGAGGGCAGAATGATAGAAGCTACTACTAAAAGTCGATGTCTTGCCGTTGAGTTAGTTTATTTGTTATTATTTTTTGGTATTGTTTCTAGCAAGCGAATGAAGGTGGTGAAGGAATCTACCTATTGGAGAATTTTCATACATTCCAATGATTTAGAGAAATTCGTTAATTACATCGGTTTCATACAAGAGGAGAAAAATTCTCTTATTAGGAAATATATAAATGAGCGGCGCATACTCAGTAAGCGTGATACGTTCTCAGTTAAAGAAATTATTCCGCTACTGAAAGAGCTATACAAAAGAGATAAACGAGCCGGATTAATGTGCGCAGCTTATTGGAGAAGGAAAAACATCGGCAGACAAAGAATTCATAGGCTCCTACGAATTTTCGATAGGGAAGAAACGTGTAAAGGCTTGCGTTGCCTTATTGATTCTGACATCTTCTGGGATAAGATCTCGGTGATTAAAAAGGTAAAAAATGAGGACACTTACGTATACGACTTTGATATAAACCCCACGCAGAATTTCATCGGGGGAACAGGCGGGGTCTTCCTTCACAATTCAACTTTATTTAATGCGCTTGCTGAGGAGGCTGTTCCTGTTGATCCTAGCTTGTTCACCACCATATCCACAACAACTCGGGCTGTGGATGTTTTCGGTAAGAAGGTTTTGCTAACGGACACTGTAGGGTTTATTGACCGACTGCCCCTAACCCTGATTGAAGCCTTTCACTCCACCCTCGAAGAGACCATCTTCTCCGATCTGATCCTCCTTGTCGTGGATGTGAGTGAGCCCCATGATGATGTTGGAAGGAAGGTAAATTGCTGTCTGGACACCATCCAGAAGATTGGTGCATCTGGCATACCGATCATCACAGCTCTAAACAAGATTGATCTGCTATCGGAGGGTGAACTGCAGCATGAAGAGGAGCTTTTGAAGGGTGTGGCACCGAATCGAGTGCCAGTCTCCGCCCTATACAAGACCAACATAGACCTGCTCAAACAGGGGATGGCGCAACATTTCAGGAACTATGTTCAAGCTATGTTTTCCGTTCCAATAACTGACGAATCCATGTCGTTTCTTTCTTGGCTATTTAGTCGTGCCGATATACGTGACATCAAGTATGAGGGTGATAGCGTAAAGGTTGTTTTTGAGTCGGTCCCTTGGTTTGCAGACAAGGTGAAAGGGCGAGTGGAACAATTTAGCGGAATATTTAACACGTGATTCGCTGAGGGTTTGTTCCCTTTTCTTGCACTTTAATATTGACGGATGGTTTTCTTTCCCCTTTCCTGCGGGATCACCCTTATCTTCGCGTTCTCAAATTCCTTTTTCAGTCCACTTCCCTCGAAGAGCCTATCTAAGAAGATGGCCAGTGCTGCCACCTCCGAGTGGGGCTGATTACCTACGGCGATGTTGAAGTCGGCCAATTGGAAAACCTCCTTCGGCATCTTTTGTGAGCCAACCACAACTAGGATGTCTTTGTCCTTGGGGATTTTTTCTAGGCAGGTGTCCACGTTGATTCCATACATGGTCATGTGGCATACGATGCCCCTTTTCTTCCAATTTTCTATCACCCTCATCCAGTTTTTCTCATACTTCACTTCCAAGGGTCCTCCCCATTGATCCAAAACGGCTTGAAATCTTCTCTCTAAATCCTCATCCCTTTCCCCAGAATAGATCACTCCTGATGCGGAAAGGGCCCTGGCCGTCAAAAACACGTGCATGGTCACCCTCTTATCGCGTTCGAGCCTATGACCGAGGCGAAGCACTTGACACTCCACACGATTTAAATCGTGGGATTCTCTCCTCATCATCGGTTCACCTGCCAACCGTGGGGAGAGTTATGGGCTGTGTCAATTCACCCCCTGCCATGGGCATATATCCCATAGCCCGCTTCATGATGTTTATTGCCCCGTTGTAGTCTGCGTTGCATGAATATCTGCAATTTGGACATTTAAATGAGTTTCCGACACGGATTCCATCTTTACCACATTTATGGCATAGCTTCGACGTGTTCCTTTCATCCACTTTTATGACTCTTATTCCAAGCCATCTTGCTTTATATTCTATGAAAATGCTTAACTTGTAGTATAAGAATCCGTTGTTAAGTTTCCTGTTGAATCTTCGACCTTTGTCCTCTCTCCTAATTCCCTTTAGCTTCCCGAGAACTATGATTGAATCGTTCTCTAAAGCCTCGTTAACTATCGCTCTGCTTATTTTGTGCAGAATATCATTTGTTGCTCGCTTTTCTTTGCACCCGATTTTCTTAATGGTTTTATAGGCTTTCTTCAGAGATAAAGACCTTCTGATGTAGAAGTAGTGTCCCTTGGCTCTTCTAATCTCCCGACCATAAAATTTCGGTTTAGCATCATTTGAGTTAACCGTTGTGGCAATCCATCGAATACCCAGGTCTACTGCTAAAACGGATTTTGGATCTCTCTCCTCAACTTCCTTTTCAACTGTTATGTAAATGAACCATTCGCCTTTTCGTCTAATGATTTTCGCCTCTCTGCAAATCATATTTTCAGTTATTGGTGTGCGCGGTTTTACGGGAACGTTGATCCCACCCCTAACGCCGTGTATGGGGATTTTCAGCGAATACGATGTTAGTTTCGTTTCCGCTATGTATATATCACGTCTGAGAATTAGCGGATACTCCTTTACTTCCTTAGGTTTGCTAATACGTCTCAGAAGCCTATCCGCCTGTTGACGAGTGGCAGAGTAAAGTGGAACGGACTTGTCTCCATGAAGGTATCTCTGAAAGTTTTTATACTCTCTTTCCAAAAGTTCTTGCTTACCCCTTTGCAATTCAAGAACCTTAGCCTTAATGGTTTTCTTGCTAACATGAGCGACTCGCTCAACTTAAAAATGCACTCCTTGAAACACAAAAGCTTTCTCGCCAAGGTATTGTAAACGTTTCGGTCACCCATTTTTCCCACATTCTCGCACTTGTAGCCTTCTTGAAGGCCAAAGTCTCAACAGATTTTCGGCCTTTTCAATAAAGAGATTTAAGTTTTGTCATCTATATTATTACTGGTGCAGGGTTGGCTGAGTCATCTTGATGTCATCTTTTATGGATAACGAAACATTGACTAAGGTGGCTAAGGTCTTCGGCGGTGAGGAGGCCATGAGAGTGGTCAACCTCCTCAAGGGGGTGGAGGAGATAACAGATGATGAGATCGCCTCTCAAACTGGGGTAAGGCTCAACCTAGTTCGAAAGATTCTATATAAGCTTTACGACTGCTCCCTCGTGACCTTGAGGAGGTCTCGTGATGAGAGCACGGGTTGGTTCGTCTTCCATTGGAGGCTTCAACCCGATCAACTTGAGGGTTTTATCATGAATCAGAGGCGTCATGTCCTTGAGAAGCTGGAAACTCGACTCGCGTATGAGAAGAATCATGACTTCTATTATTGCTATACGCCGGGTTGTAGGAAGATTCCCTTTGAGGAGGCGATGGAGATAGTCTTTCGATGCCCCACCTGCAACAAGCCATTAAAACACTTTGAAAACAGCCGCATGATTGAGGCCTTATCTAAGAAGGTTGAGCAATTGAGGAAGGAATTGAGTGAGTGAACAAATCCCATCCAAACGAAGGGCTCTGAGCCTCCTAATCCAAAGTGGTTGCTCTCGCGAGGTCGTAAGGCATTGTAAGGCGGTTGAGGCGGTCGCCACACAGATTGCTAAGGCCTGCAAGAAGCGGGGACTAAATGTTAACGTTGAGCTCATTCAAATAGGCGCCCTTCTGCATGACATTGGGCGCTCAAAAAAGCATCACGTTAACCATGTGATTGCTGGTGCAGAGATCGCCAGGTCGCTGAGCCTGCCTGCCTCCGTTGTTTCCATCATTGAGCGCCACGTTGGTGGTGGCATAACCTCTGAGGAGGCCGAGAGGCTGGGCTGGCCCGTTAAAAGCTACATGCCGCAAACTCTGGAGGAAAAGATCGTCGCGTACGCTGATAAGTTGATTGAGGGCTCAAGGAGGCTGCCAATCGAGCAAACGATTAAAAAGTTTTCGAGGAAACTGCCCCCGTCTTCGATTGAAAGGATGAAAAGGCTACACGAGGAATTTTCATCCTTAATAGAGGATTACGAGTGTCAATAGTAACGCTGCTTGAGAAGGTATATGGTCCCTTTCGTCCTGAAACGTTTGAGACTAGTTTCAAGTCTTTATGCGGGGGTCTGAAAGTTAGTTTAAGGGTTGTAGGGAAAACAAATCGTGGATGGATACAAATCGAGATATCTGGGGAAGATGAAACCGCCGCGTTGCATTACCTTAATCAAAGGGTCGGTTTGGCTCCAGCTACCATTGACAAGCTGAAAAAGTTCTTCACCACACGAGGGAGGGTTATTTTTTCTAGAAGAAGTGGGAATGAACTGTATGTGGATATGGGCGTCTTCTACCCGAAGAAATATGATGCCGCGATTCCGTTGCGAAGTCTGCAAGCTCAGCTCGCTGATGGGAAAAGTCTTTCGCTTCAGCGGGTAATTAAACTTTTTTGCCTCTATGATAATCTGCCACTTATGGTCAAGATAATAGGTAATGTGGACGTTCAAAACGAGGGCATAGAGGCCGAGCTGTCGGAGGCACAGCTGTCTCAATTTACGCGGTGGATCCGCTCCCGTCTTGATCGATTGATCATCATAGGCGCATCCCGCTCCGACGTTGAACGTGTGCTAAAAGCATCAAAACACACCCGCGACATAGTCGAAGTTGAATCACTGGGGCTACTTGAACACGCTATTGCATGTAAGTTGGGAACCGACGCCGTGGGGCTCATACCAAAGCTTGGGTCTCTCCTACCCACAACCACCCTCACACCATTTTGCCCAAGAGAAATACAACATTACTGTAAATGAAGATTTTACTCACTCACCCCGCCTTGAAAGTAAAATCTTCAGAGGACGAGGTAATTCGTGCACATCCTGCGTATGCGCACGGACCTGACACCTTAGGTTTTAATATGAGGCTTAAACAGGGCCTTTTTCAGCTCCCCCCTACAAATAGAACTGGATAAAAGACTGATTTCTGAAAAATCCGGGCACTTGTCATTTCCCATTTGTGGTACCATAAATTTTTCTAATTATAGAGGAGGTAATCTCAAAAATAATGAGTGATGATTTTCCCTAATTTCTGACCATGAAGTTTTCTGGTGGGCCGGGCAGGACTTGAACCTGCGACCTCAGCCTCGTAAGGGCTGCTTCAGGTCCTTTCGGATGTCCAAACCAAGCTAGACGACCGGCCCACACCATACCTCATAATCGATTTTCACAAATAAGGTTAGCGCGTCACATCTGGATAATCATCCACTAAATAGGAACATTTTTAGGAAACACGCGCTCATAAAAGTATTCGGAAGCGGGGTTGCCCTAGCCTGGTAGGGGGCAGGCCTGCTAAGCCTGTGGTCAGAAATTGGCCCCGCGGGTTCAAAATTTCCGGGGAGACTTCCCTGGAAGGAAAGTCCCGCACCCCGCGCCAAATATTGAGTTTTAAGCAAGGCATCTTATTAGGAAAAGCTTGAGAGAGTTAGCTTACGTACCTAAATTATAGGTAAATTAGGTGAGTTTATTGACCTTGGTGTTAAAGATAATCGATAAAGAAAGGCTTAGAGAGTTTAAGGCTGAGGCTTTTAAAAGAGGTCTTACTTTTTCTGAGGCCTTCGAGGAGTCGCTTAACACATGGTTGCTGCATGTAAGAGGGGGAATGGAGTTGGTGAGTGAGGCTCAAGCAAACAATGAATGTTACGAGTCATTAAGGAAGGAGCTCGAGAAGGAGCATAAGGGAAAGGTCGCTGTCATAGCTGAGAGGCCGATTAATAGGGGTTTATGACGGACTTGAAGAAGCCGCTACGGCAATTAAAAGCCTCAAGCAGAGACCTAAGCACGCCATCGTGACGAAGGTGGGCGTGGATGAAAAGGGGTTTGAGGAATGGCTGGGGGGCTTTCTAGAACTTTAGAATACTATGAATATGATCCTCAAACTGGGCGCCCTAGAAATTATGGTGAAATCATTTAGTGGGCGAGGAGCTCCCCAAAGGAAAGGTTTCATCCCCATAGACACATGCTTTAGTGGGGGCATCCTTCTACCTCGAGATGACTATGAATTCTTCACGATAGGTGAACATCCAAGAAGCCTCTGGAGAGCCTATAGAACATTGATAGGAACTATCGAGATGAGAACCACACGTTCGTATACTGAAATAAAAGGGTTGCATGAAACGTTGAGATAATGGTCGAGACGACCATTTTCGGTATCGGTAAACTTAAGCTATTGCTTGATGGACCCGGTCGCATCTGTTGTCATCTTTCTCCCACAGTTTGAACTTGCCACAATGGATTACGAAAATGCACGGTTTCATAACCCGCACCCGCGCCATCACTGTTAAGCGATAAGGATTTTATCGGCCGATTTGAGTCGCCTTGAAATATTGTTGCATGAGCTTAGCAACGGTTTTAAGTTAAGGAATAGGAAAGTAAATAACTGGTGTATGGTGTGACCGACATGGCTAGAAAGCTGGAGGAAGCGTCTAGGATTATCTTATCCGCACTTGACGCTGCTAGGAAGCGGGGTGAGGAGCATGAGGAGTTCTATAAGAGGGCGGCTGACGCCTACGTAAGTGCTGTGAGTGCTATCCATTATATGCGAGCCTATGGCAAAATCGATCCTAAAACCTATGAGGAAATCGATAAAAATCTGCGTGAAGAGCTCGGCCTATGAAATATATAGGAGATTAACTCTTTGAGTTTAGTTTCGCATTTTACGCTGTTCTCTCTATAACTTTAATGTTGGCTATAGAAAAACTCAAGGATAAGTTGTAAACACGTCTTGCATAGCTCTCAGGGGATAATGTGCCCTGGGAATCATGTTTTCTCCTCACGCTGAGGGAAGTTAAGACGTTTAACAAAGGTAGGTGTAACTAAAGAAAAGTGATATGAACCATAACGCGACCTGACAAAGTGGAACTGAGTTATTGCGGTCAGAAGATGGCCCAGAGTACACTAACGGCACTATGGTATATAGTCCCTCCGGTGAGACACGAGTTTAAAGCGGTGTGGAATCTCCATTTCCGTCGGCCGTCAAAGAAGCAGTGTTGATGCGGACGGGACCAGCTTAAACTCCTCGTTCAAACCCTTGGAACAATTTTATACATTTTTATCAAATTGTTTGACTTAGAAGCTTAGCTATTGCAGTTCGAATTCCCCCTAAGCTACCAAACTCTAGGGTCTAATTTATACAAAGCTGAGGAGTGTTTCGCTCACCTCCCCTCCTTTTTGGATTTTCATTGGCAAGTGGATGTTACGATAGAATATGAGTGAGGTTTCGGATGTTCAGAAGGCTTTTGAGGATCCTCTGCGGCGCTGTTTTGATGGATACAAGTTGTTCCTTTGAAGCCTTATAGAATTTGATGAATATAGCCTGCATGGAGTTTATAGTTCTCTCAATGCTTTGTCAATGACTTCGTCACTTATTCTGAAGCCTATTTCCTTTAGCTTTTCTAAAGCCTTTAGGATCTCACGCTTATCTATGAGTTTGGCATCATACATTAATCTTAAGACCCTTAACGTTCCAATAACGTTTAACCCCATGAACTCAGCTTTCCTACGGGCTAGCTTATCATCTATCACTATGTAGTCGGCTGTTTCCTCCACTGCTAACGTTATTGCTTCCGCTTCACCTATAGCGAGAGGATCTAGTAAAGCATTAACGAGCAAGCGATTTTTAACATCCTTAACTATTATTAGGCCATCCTTCACGGCTTCTAGAAGCTCACGTTCACCTATTAATCCGCGCCCTCTGACACAAATTTCCTCATAGATAGCTCTAGAGGTTAAAACCTCTTTGAAGATATGCTTTAATTTATCGAGGTATCCTAGAGTGCTTAAAGCTATTATGACGGAGGAGTTTAAGACAGTCTTACTCACAACTTAAGCTCCTTGGAAGCCTCCTTGTCGGTGTATGGATAAGCAGGGATGCCTCTTCTTCTAAGTTCAAGGAGGAACTCTTGTATAGATATTTCAGCTATTTCAGCAGCCTTCCCAACACTAACCGAACCCCTTGAGAAAGCCTCGATTGCCGCAGCTACTTTAACATCCCTTTCAGACAAGAACTCGGGAACTTTAACTTGCACCACTTTCATAGAATCCCTACATCTGTATGTTATTTTACACATCTTATTAACGTTAACGTTTGTAAAGTTCATGGCACGTCTCAGGCTCCTTTCTCTATAGAAGTATTAATCGGAACACACGATGCTGTACGCTCTTAGCATAGAGCCCTATAAAGGCCAAAAGCAACAGTCTTAAGGGCTAGCCAAAATTCTTTACTGGAGCAAATGCTTTCCCTTAATTCTTCTTAAGGGGAGGGTTGTGGAAAAGCTTTCAAAGCTGAATCAAGGGCTGGGGGTCAAAACGCCGGAAATTGTGAAACCCGAGGATTTTAGGCTCTAAAGGTGTCCATGCTTCTTGGAGTAATCCCTGAGGGCTTTCACAAACCTCTCCATGGGAACAGACTCTATCCTCTCATTGAACTATTTCCAGTAGATGTCATCGCCCCTCTTCCTTACCTGCCTTTGCTCCCCCACGTGTTTCACCATAATTAGATTAAACCTGCTTCCTCAAATACTTTCTGACACTTTTAGCAAAGGGGATAGACTTCTCTTCAAGCCTCTTCTTAATAAATTAAAGTATAAAAGTTTAAACCTAAAAGTGAAATTACCATATTCAGCAGTAATCCCAAAATGAATATTCAATATTCTTTGCTTCTTTTGATGAAAAGAGAATAATTCTTTACCTTTTTGAAGGAATAAGGTTGATGCGGGCGGGACGGGATTTGAACCCGCGACCACAAGCTTAGGAGGCTTGTGCCCTATCCTGGCTAGGCTACCCGCCCAATATATTGGAGAAAAAG